>CALWDR010000191.1 GCA_944376745.1 uncultured Lachnospiraceae bacterium | reverse complement strand
GCAATATTTTCTGCAAAAGTAACCTGGACTGTTGTATCTTCGGTAATATCCTTAATCGTAAACTCTATTCCTTCTGTTCCCTGAACAGGCACAAAATTCGTTGCATCAATAGAGGTATTATTTACTGTAACAGATCTAACCGTATAGCCATCGTCCGGCTCGATTGAAATCACAGCAGCCGCTTCATGGTCCACCGTCAGCTGTGGAGGGCTCACAGTTCCATTTCCATTGCAGTCCGTCGTTACGATATAGCTCTTCAAGGCAAAGGTAACTGTAATCTCGTAATCTCGGTCCGCTGTTAAATCCTCCGTATATGAATTTTCATCTGCGTACTCATTTCTCTCAAACGTTTTTATATCGTCATTCGTCTTAATCTGTGTAATCTGATAATTTGCTTTTGGCGTTGCCGTCAGCGTCACTTCATCGCCTTTTTCAACAGTTACCATTCCACCATCGCTAAGCGATGGGTCCGCTTCTACCGTACCCATTTCACTACTCCACGTTACACTGACGGTATACACTTTCACAAACGCAACCTCAATGTCCGTGTTTTCGGTTATCGTCAATTCTTTGCTGAAAGTTTCCTTTTCATCATCAGTAATTGTTTCGCCTACTTCATTTACCTTCACAGAAGCAATCTGATAACCATCCGACGCATTCACATCCAGCGTCACTTCCGTTCCATTCTCAACCGTTAACTCTGACTTGCCTTCCGTTTCCGCCTCTGTCGTCAGCGCAGCTGTTCCGCCCACTTCTCCGGTCACGTTCACGCTTACAGTGTTATAAACTGTTATCTCTATCTTTTCCGTGGTACAAAGCTTTTCCGTTCCGCCAACTTCCTGAATATAAAATTCCACGTTATATGTCCCGCTCTGCCGAAACGTCACCTGGAACTTGCTGGTAGCGCCATCCGTCATGGGAAATCCTGTCTCAGGTCCGAAGGTAGTCCCTGTCAACGGCAGCCAGCTTTCGCTTGTAACGTCCCAATAATCTGCTATGTAAGCATCCGTAGAAGTCACCGGCTCGTCATTGGAATCCTTCACTTCAAAATGCCCAAGCACGTTTTTGGGGGCGGCACCATCTGCCACAGTCGTCGTAACCGAAAATTCCGTCTCCTGTCCAACGACAAACTTCTTACTTTCAATATCAGTACTGATCTGATACTCCTCATCCGCCGCCACAACCCTCTGGGCTCCCACCGGCAGCAGCGAAACCACCATCAGCAGCGCCATCAAAAATGCCGTTCCCCGATTTAAGAATCGTTTTCTCGTTTTGTCTCTCATACAATTCTCTCCCTTACAATCGTATTCTCTATCGAAACTGCCGCTTTCCGGCAGATTACTCGATCAGCTCGGCAGAAGCCAGAAATCCCTGCTCCGCCTCCACCCAGAAACCGCTTTCCGGCTGCCGGAAGCGGGTGTTCTCTCCCGGTGAAGCACCTTTGCCGGGTCTTCCGTACTCCGGCCCGCCAAGTACCTCCGTCTCTCCGGCTGTCGTTCCCGCCGAAGCGTAGGCTGCCCCTGGCAGCACCTCCGTCGCACCGCCGGGACTGTAGCCCATTCCGAAGGCCGCCCCGCCAAGTACCTTCGTCTCGTTGGCTCCGGCGCCGCCCCTTACGTATGCGGTCTCCTGCAGCACCGCGGTCTCGTTGGCCGGCCCGTATTCCTGTTCCCTCAGCACCATGGTCTCGCTGGCCTCCTCCGCCAGCCTGGCCGTGGAGATCTTCTGGGTCCCCGGGGAACCGCCGAAGCCGCCTGTCCTGTGCTGCAGATGCCCAGAGGGCGAGATCTTGTCCGTGACCTTCCCCCTGGCGGCGTTGACCGGGCTGGGCTTGTAGGCCTTGTCCCCGCTCTCCGCGTTCTGCTGGCGGATGTTCTCAATGGCCTTCCGGGCCGTGGCCCCCGTCACATCCCCGAAGAGTCTCGGCACCCTCAGCAGGAAGAACAGGGCCACCGCCGCAAGGAACAGGACCCCCGCCAGTATGAAAGAGACAAGGGAAAGGGTCTTTAACAATTCCACCGTCATGCCGCATCCCCTCCTTTCTCCGTTCCGTAAGCCGTCTCAATGGCATTTTCGGTATCCTCAAGCAGCTTCACCGTGTTGTCCTTCTTCTCCGCGGTGACGTCCGCCGTGGTCTCAATGCCCTGCACCGTATCGGACACGGTTTCAAACATGGCAAGAAGCTCTTCCTTCGTCACCCCATCGCTCTTGAACTTGGTGGCGTACTGCTGGATGGCATTTCTGGCAAGCTCCAGAAGCTCCAGCCGCACGATCTCACTCTCGCTCTCGTCCATCGCCACGCTGCCTATAAGCTCCGTCAGGTTCTCATATAAGGGCTTGTATTTTCCCTTATCGCTGGCCTCGGTGATGTCCGTGGTGATGTCCCGGTAGAAGATCCCGATGTTGGCGTAGGCCCTGGCCATCCCCAGGTTCTCATAGCCCGCCGGCGCGTATTCCTGCACATCCTCAAACCAGTCGATGGCGCTCTTGGCCCTGGTGATCTGGTTGTCGCTTCCGTCCCCGTAATCGTAGTAATACCAGTAGAGCTTACCCGTCTCAAAGCAGATCTCCGTATAGGCCGCCGGGTTCTCCTGCAGCTCTGCCTGATGATTCTTGATGTACTTCGTCAGTTGATTGGCCTCCTCCACGGTGAAGACGGCGTCATTTTCCTTGTAGGTCTGCATCATGCCAAGGTAGGCGTCCTTCTCCCCGGCCTTGTCGGGAATGGCGATACACTCCTCGTAGATCTGAAGCTTCTGGTCGTAATCCGCCGTCTTACTGGCCTCGTCCAGCAGATTCTGGTAAGTATCCGTGGCCTTCCTGGAAGCCGCGTAGCTTAAGCCGAAGCCCCCCGCCGCAAATACCAGGGAACAGGCCAGGGTGGCGATGAAGGCGCCCAGCTTCCGCTTCTGCTTCTTCCGGTATCTGTCGTCGATCTCCTCGTAATGCTCCAGGGCGTACATCAGCTCCGCCGCTGACTGATACCGGTCATCGGGATTGCGCTGGGTACATTTCTGGATGATGCGCTCCAGGCCGCTGGAAAGGCTGGAATTGATCTCCCGGATGGGCTTGATCTCATAGGGCGGTTCGCTGGGATTGCAGCCCGTCACCAGATGGTACAGGGTAGCCCCCAGACAGTAGATGTCCGTCCGGGCGTCCGTCTGACCCATGCCGCCGAACTGCTCCGGGGCCGCGTAGCCCACGGTTCCCAGACAGATGGTGTCCGCCAGGTTCTTCTCCTTGAATTCCCGGGCGGTACCGAAATCGATCAGCGTCAGATTTCCGTCGGGCTTCAGCATGATGTTGGCCGGCTTCATGTCCCGGTAGATGATGGGCGGCTGTCTGGAATGCAGATACCCCAGCACGTCGCAGAGCTGCTTCGCCCACTCGATGACATACTCCTGGGGCTGGGCCCCGAACTCCTCCAGCGCCTTGCTTAAGGAATTTCCCTCTATGTAGTCCATCACGATGAGCAGGGTGGTCTCATCCTCGATGACGTCGATGATGCTGGGCAGGTTGGGGTGCCGCAGCCGTTTCAGCATGTCGGTCTCCACGATCAGCCCCTGGCGCACCGCCTCAAAATCCAGGACCCCGTCCTTGCGGACCTCCTTGATGGCCCAGGTCTTATTTGCCTTCTCATTGATGGCCATGTACACGATGCTCATGCCCCCATGGCCGATCTCACTTAATATTTTATACTTGCCGTCCACAAGCGAACCGATCTCAAGCATAGGACTTCCTCCGCATTTTATGTAAAATCAAGCACGGACGCTTCCATGCGTTTTTCCGTCAAAATGTCCGAATGGAAATGACTGTGATGTTATCCTTCTCCATCCGCTGCTTGTCCATGGCCACAAGGGCCTCCATGTTCCGCCTCATGCCGCCTTCCTCCAGCATCACGTTTGGGTTCAGATACTGATACAGCTCCTGGCCGGTAATTTCGTGACGAAATCCATCGCTGCAGAGCATGTACACGCTGTTCCATCTGGTCTCCCCGAAAAACATGTCCGGGTAGACCGCGTCCGAGGCGCCCACGCACTGGAGAAGCACGCTTCTTCTGGGGTCCCGCTCCGCCTCCTGGGGCGTCAGGTTCCCAAGCTCCACCTCCCTGGCCACCACGGTCTGGTCCTTTGTGAGCACCCGCACTCCGCCAGAGATCTCATAGGCTCTGGTGTCGCCCACATTGACGATATAATACCGCCCCTCCGTCACCAGCATGGCCGTCACGGTGGTGCCCATGCTGACGCCCCACCGCTTGCCGTACAGCTTGATCTTCTCGTTATAGTCGGTGACGATCCCGCACCAGTCCGCCCGCATGGCGCTGTCCGTGATCCCCTCCTCGCAGAGCACCGGCAGCCGCTCCCTGGACCATTTGTCAAAGGCGTTCACCAGGGACGCGCTGGCCACCTCCCCCTTGGCGAGGCCGCCCATTCCGTCGCAGAGCACCGCGAAAACCATTTTTCCCCGCTTCGTATTGAGTACCTGAACCTTGTAGCTGTCCTGGTTGGTCTGCTTGGTGGTCCCGATATCCGTCACCGCAGATATGATAAAATTCACGCTCTCCCCATCCTTCCTGAAAATTCTATTTCCATGCGGCTCCCAAGGCCGCGTTTCTCATATACATCTGAAACGCATGACCTTTTGCCCTAATATAGCCGGAACTCAAAATCCTCGTTGGCCAGGCGGATCCTGTCCCCGTGCTGGAGCTTTGTCTCCGCGTTGCTCTGTATCATAGTCCCGTTCACGAAGGTGTGGTTGGTGGAGTTGGTGTCCACCACGAAATACTCCCCGTCCCGGGTGATGAAATTGGCGTGGCTGCGGCTGATGGCCGTGTTGTCGCCAATGAAATAGTCCACGTAGCTGCGCTCCTTGCCGATGCGGTATACCGGCTTGTTGAGCAGGATCTGCTCTCCCGTCTTCTTGCGGATCAACTGGGGGATCATCTGCTCCTGCTGGGCGCTCTGCCCCAACACGGTGGTCTCCCCCGGCGCGCCGCCGCCCAGAACGGTGGTCTCGCCAAAGCTTACAGGGGAAGCCGCCTGAGATCCGGGAACTCCATAGCCCGCCTGGGGGCCGGGCGCCTGGTAAGCGGGCTGGCCTGCTGCTCCCTGCTCTGCCGGCGACGCCTGGTAGGAGGGCTGGCCCGCTGCTCCCTGGCCCGGCATGGATTGATATTGCCCCGCCGTTCCCGCCTGATAGGATGCCTGGCCTCCCGCCTGCTGCCCGGACTGCCCCGGCATGGGCTGGTACTGGCCCGCCCCAGACGGATACCCTCCCGCCTGGGGACCTGCCGGCGACGCCTGGTAGAAGGGCTGGCCTACTGCTCCCTGACCCGGCATGGATTGATATGCAGCTCCCTGGCCCAGCATAGGCTGATGGGAGGCCGACTGGCCGACTGGTCCCTGATAGAAGGGCTGGCCTGCCGCGGACTGGTCCGTTCTTCCCTGGGCCGCAGCCGGCGCCTGCTGCTTCTGGCCCGCTCCCGCCGGCTGCGCAGGCTGACCGGGAATCGCAAAGCCCAGGTTGATGGAAGCCTGGGTACCGGAGCCCTGGCCCGCCGCGCCCTTCTTCTCTGCCTGCTTCTTGGATGGCTTGTTCCCCTTGGCTTCTGCCGCCTGCCGCTTCTTTTCTTCCTTCTGCTCCTTGTAAGCCGCCGCGTTATCTTTGTTATAATGCTGTAACAGATAGAAAAGACTGATCTCCTTTTCCTGGCCAGCGCCGCCCTGCTGCTTTGCCGGCTCCTGCTTTTTCTGCTGCTGTTTCGGCGGGATCGCCATACCCTGCATCCCGGAAGGCACGTTGTTTCCCGCGCCCTGGACAGGCGTTCTCTTCTTTCCTGCCGGAGCCGGATTCTCCTGCCTGGCTGGATTCATCTGTGGATTGAGGACTCTCTCTGATATGGGCTTCACCAACAGATCCTGATTTCCCTGAAAGGTCTGATCTCCCTGCGGACTCTGGCCTCCCGCGAAAGACGTCCCCGCCTGCGGGCCCTGGCCTCCCGCAAAAGTCTGCCCCGCCTGCGGGCCCTGACCTCCCGCGTAAGTCTGCCCCGCCTGCGGACCCTGGCCTCCCATGGAAACGGCTCCCATCTGGGGACCGCCCGCCGCCTGCTGGGGATTCATCCCCGGATTTCCACCTGCCGGCCGCTCGATCTCCTCCAACAGCTTCTGAAAATCTGTCATGGAAAATAAGGCGCTCCCATTCAGATAATTGATCAATCTGGCCACGTAATCGCAGTTCTCCGTCTGCTCAAACTGCGTCCGGAACATGATGTTCCGGAAAAACAGCCCCATATCCGTCTTTTCCGTCTGCGCGTTCAGGAGAGGCAGACACACCAGCACCGTCTCACAGGTGGACACATCCGTGAAAATATAATCCAGATCCAGCAGGATAGAATTTGCGTCCAGCATGTAATCCTCCGCAGAGAGCATGGCGTTCACGATCCCGCCAAACACGCCCAGCAGCCGCTTTTTGTTCACCGGACCCATAAACAGCTGGGACGCCGATACCTTGGCGGAAACGTTGAACTTAATGAATTTCCGATTATCCATCTGCGTGAAGATCGTTTGGGCCAGTCCGCTGATCTTATTGTTGGTCAGCATCCCAAGTCCCATGGTATCCACCACATCCGACTCCTGAACCTCATATACCAGATAGGTGTTGCTTCCCTGATTTTCGTAATACAATTCTCTCATATGAAATAACCTGTCCTCTCCAGCTTCTGCTAATTTTTGCCGTTTTATTTTCTCCGGCTTCAGCATCCCGTTTTCCCAGCTACATCCACAGTCTGGATGTGACCGTCTGCTCCATGGGTATCTTCCCCATATCCAGGAAGTCAAACCAATACTGTATCTCGTACTTTATCGTGACGGTCAGGCTTTCGCCGTTCACCTCCGTCTCAAAGGTAATGCCGTCCAGTCCGCCCACAATGCCAAGATTGTCAAGCTTCTCCCTGGCCGCGCTCTCATCACCGCCCGCAAGATAGCCCACGAAACGGTCCTTCACAATATCGCCGCTGCTCTCCGGCGTCTTATACCAGTCCGTCTGAGAAGTAAAATTGGGATCGTTGTCAATCCTGACAATATCCAGCACCATATCGGACAGTCCACCCCAGAACTTGGTTCCCGCCTCGGCAGCCGAATCCACATTTTCCGTGAGATAGGAATCCAGAGACAGACTCTTGGTGGCCTGTATCAGCGTGTGCGTCATCTGATTCTGGGCGCTGACCACGGAAAACAAACCGTATATAAACATAAACAAGAAGATGAAGATCGGCAGGACAATGCTGGTCTCCAGCGTCACCGACCCGCGCTCTTTTTTACATATCTCCATGACGCTCTCCCTTCCGTCAATATCCCGTATACTGCCTGCTGGTGGCTGTAAACAGTCCGTTCTTCGTCAGGCTGTCAATCTTAAACATGGGGTTTAACGTATAGGTTACCTGACTGTCAATGTAGGTGTACGCCTTATCCAGATCAAAGGTAAATTCCGATTTATAATGCTCCGCCGCCTCCGTCTGCACCAGATTCTGCACCCGCTGCATAAAGGTCTGCTGATCCACTCCCAATAGCAGCAGGATCAACATGTGCTCCGTATAGGACGCGTCAAGAAATCCCTTTTCCGTAGGCGTCCCGTTGTGGGCCTCAATGGTGTCTTTCAGCTTATCCTGAAGGTTGCTGGAAATGGCCGTGATCCCCACCAGATCATTCTGGAGGATCACCAGTCCGGAATAGGAGAGATACACCGTCTGTTTGATCAGAAACTCCTTGCCGCCATTCACCAGAATGATGGTATCCAGCATGGGCTCCGCCAGAATGATGGCAAGCTTTACCACCCAGGCGCCCGGTCCCGCCAGCGCGGCGATGGAGGACACCTCCGCATTTTTCATGATGGGGATGATGTCCAGGACCAGCCGGAACAGATACAGGTTGAAAAACGTCACGCTCTGATTCTGCAGCTCAGAGGTGGAGCCCACCAGAAGGTATTCCGACTGTGCTCCCTTAAACATCCCGTCGGAGCCCGAAGCATTTCCAAAGCTGGCAAGATCGCTCAGCGTCCCCGTGATCGTGGCCGCCCGGTTCTGCCCGCCGGCCAGCTGATAAATCTTATCGTAAGAGTATCCGGAAACCGTTTTCCCGGAATCATAATTGGTGCGGTTGGGGAAATTATAAGCGCCGTAGCCGTACAGCAGCAGACCGTTGTACCACTCCTTGGGGCCGCTGGCAATATAGCTCAACAGATTAAAAAGCGTTTCGCCCACCCAGGATACGATGGCCACCAAAAATTCCACAATGGCCTTCAGCAGCTTCACCACAGCTCCCAGAGCCTTAATGATATTTAAGGAGGTGATCCCGTCCTTAAAATCCTCGCCGGCGCTGATCAAATCCGTCAGACTGCTGACAGACATCTGGGAGGAAAAGGACATGGAGGTATTGGCATGCAGCTTTCCCGTGTTCACCACCGAGTCCAGGTTGGCGTCATACAACCCGGCGATGCCCAGAAGCTCCCCGGCTATGTCCAGAAAATTTCCCATCTGAGCCGAGGTATCGCTGTCCACATTTGCCTGCTGATCCAGGCTGGTCTTTAGGGAGTTCATCCTGGTATCAAAGGAATTGCTGACAGAGGTGATGCTGACCGTGCCATACTCCGCAATTATTTTATCGGTATCCCAGTCGCTGGTAATAACCGTATCCCAGGTATTATCCTCCGTCTCCGTATTTTCCAGCTGTCCCAGCTTTGTGATCTGGTCCCCCAGCGCCTTGATCTCCTCCGCCGACTTGTCCTTAAAATCGGCGCCCACCGTGGCGTCCAGCGTGGTGGTGATCTGGTCTACCACAATCTTTACCCAGTCATAGGTGGATGTGGTACACTGATCCGACAAGGAGGAATCCGAACTCTTCTCATCAAACTTCTGAAGCTTTGACGGAAGACTGTCCGCTGCTGATATAATGGCTTCAATACTGCTCTTTAAAGAAGTAAATTCCGTTTTTAACGTGGTGGCAGCCGTCTTGTAGTCATCTCTGGCTGTCTTTAAGGCCGTAACCGCATCCTGCACCTCCTGCTTATCATAAACCACGGAGGGGTCCTCATCCTCCTCCAGCTCATCTTCCGCGTCTGACAAAGCTGTGATCAGCTCCTCCGCCTTCGTCTGAAACTCCGTATAAGCGGTACCGTAAGCAGTGAGGGCCGGCTTATACTTGTTGGTGTACTGGGTGACCGTATCCGTGATCCCCTCCAGGAGCTTCTCCACCTCAGAAGCCACGTCCACGCCGGCATTTAAGGCGTCGATCTCCTTTTCCAGTTCCTCCAGGCCCAGCGCTTCATTCAGCTTGTCTAAAAGCTCGTCCAGATCGATACCCTCGGTCACGATCTCCGCCGCCACACTGATCTCGCTGTACTCCAGAAGCTGCTGCTTGATGATATCCGTATTGGACAGAGGGAATGCGCCGGAGGCACTGCTGGAGTTTACCGTCACGCTCTTCCCCAGCAGGTCCATATTTTTGTCCAGATAGTCCCGGAAGGAAGCGTTGATGCCGGATTCCTGGGACACCGAAAGAAGCCCGAACCGCTCGTCCAGATATTCGTCGTAATCCGCCAGGGTGGAGAAAGCGGAGCTGTCCATGATCTCTTCCGACAGCTGGACCACGTCCTGATACCGCGCGGATTCCACCAGCAGCAGCGCGATGGACAGAAGCGGGGACAGCACCAGCACCAGCAGAAGGGACACCGCCCCCCGGGTGCCATTGATCTTTCGTTTCAAAAAGCTGCCGATTCGTTTTTTCATAGGTTTTCTGTTCACAGGAATCACCATCCCTCTAATCGTCAAATACGGACTGCAGCAGAGAAATCGCCGAGTCGATCAACCCCAGGGCCGAAGAATTTTCCTTCACCTTATCGATCCCGTACTTGGTAACCTTTACCGTGTTGATATAGCTGAGCACATCTGAGCTCTCCACATAAGCCGTTTTCTCAATGGTCTGGGTTCCCTGCTGTCCCACCAGGCGCAGCAGATCTCCCAGAAGGAAGGAATACCTCTGGCTGACTGTCACCTCATAATGGCGTCTGCCAATATCGTCCGTCACCGTCTCCACATCCACCGACAGGGCGCCGTCCTCTTTGGCCAGAGCTCCCTTGGACAGCCGCACGGTGGCCAGGCTCTCGGCCTTGGCCTCATTCTTGGAATTAAAACTGTCCGTAAAGAACAGATACCTGTATTTTCCGATTCCGCTGATGTCGGCGGCGGTAACGGAAGCGCTGTCCGACACATCCCGAAGCTTATAGGTCGTTGAAACCTCCTCTGCCACTTCATTGGTCACCACGGTGACTACGGTATTTTGATACAGCAGCATGCCAAAGCTCATGAAAAACATCAACACCAGTATGGAGGCCAGAATACAATAAGTAGATTCCAGTACAACCGCGCCGCGCTCATCCTTTCTCTTCACAGCACTTTCCCCTTTCCTTACTTATGTCTTAATTGCTGTAATTCTTTGCAAATGCTCCGCTGAACACGGAATCAAAATTCTGATCTGCCCAGGAGCCCTCCTCCACGTATACCGCGACCTCATGATCCGCCTGGGTAAAGGAGGTGTCCGCATATCCTTCCAGCGTCATAGCCCCGGGAACATGCAGGGTCTCAAGACCGCTGTTGGCAAAGGCGAAGGCGCCCACATTTTTCAGGGAAGCCGGAAGAGTGATCTCCGTTAAAGCCGTGCACTGGTAAAAGGCATACTCATCAATCAGGGCAACGGTATCCGGCAGGGTCACGGTACTTAAGGCCGCGCACCGCTCAAAGGCATGCGGCATGATGGACGCGGTATCCCCCGCAAAGGTCACCGTCTCAAGGGCGGAGCAGTCCTGGAAGGCGTAAGCTCCCACAGATTCCACCCCCGCCGGAATGGTGATCTCCTTTAAGGATGTACAGAGCTGAAATTCCAGATCTCCGATAGCGGTAAGCTCTGCCGGCAAAGTGACAGAGGTAAGGTTGGGAGCGCTTCCGAACACCCCGTTTAAGGAGACGTCTTTATCGCTCTCAAAGGAGACGGGGGTCACCGAATTTTCCTTATCCGCAAAGATCATTCCGTTAAAGCCCTCGCACCGCTCCGGGATCACCAGGGAGCTTTCTTTGGCTCCCGCGTCCGTCAGGGCGATGATCGTGTTGCCGTCCCACTCAAAATTATCCTCGGAAGCTTCGGCTGTACTGTTCTCCTGAGAAGCACCGCCATCGCCGGCAGTATCCACCGCCCCGCTTCCTCCTTTGGCATCCTCGCCGCCGCATCCCGCAAAGGCCAGCAGCAGCACCAGAATCATACCTAAGCTTACTAATTTTTTCATCTTCCTTTTTCCTCCTTATGGCTGAAATCCCAACGCCGTAGCCACCACATAGGCCACCAGCACCGGTATGATATACAGTAATATCTGCAAAGGGTTCTTCCCCAGATCATACTCCGAGAACACCTTGTCGGGAGAGCTGTTGTAATACAGGGCGATCGTCAGCGGCGGCTTCACGCTGGTTGAAGTCACCTGCTTGGTGCGGACCGCTCCGTTCACCGTATATTCATAAGTAGCGATATAAACACGGTTTGTTGTGGAATTCTCCGGCTCCCTGTCACGAAATCTTAAGTTCGTCCTGGTGGCCGTCAGCATATGCCCTCTTCGCTTTGCCCTGGCAAGCTTCTTCTCTCCGCTGGCAAATAGGATTCCCTTCGTACATAGAATGATCTCTATTATAAATGTAACTATCGCAGCGGCTACGCCGCACCAAAATGCCGGTCCGTATCCCGCCAGAGCCTCAAATGCCTCCGTCAGAGTCGCCCTGTCCTCCATATTCCCTTTCCTTTCCTGTTATTTATTGTACAGTGACAATAACTGCCAGGCTTCCCCCTCCCGGGTCTCCACCATGCAGTCTTTCTGACTGTTAAAATAATCCGTCCCGTAAAAGGTATAATCGATCACCAGCTGGCCTGTGGTATCGATAAAGCCCCAGAGTTTCCCGTCGGATACCGCCGCCAGGCCGTTGGAAAAGCTCTTGGCCTCCGCATACGCGGGGGCGATCAGCTCCTCTCCCTCCAGGTTTACATAACCCCATTTCCCATCCTTGCACACCGCCACCATGCCATCCGCGGTGACGATGTCCGCATCCTCGTACTCCCCGAAGGTCTCCCCGTCTTTGTAGAAACGGTAGACACCCTCCTGCTTCGCGATCATCAGGCCGTCCTTTTTGTGTGTGCCGTCCGCGTACAGAACAATGTCCTCGTAGGTCTCCTCCGAGACCTGGTTTCCCTGCGCATCGATCAGGAACCAGGCGCCGCCCTGCTGTACGGCGGCCTCTCCCTCCACGAAGGTTCCGGCCTGGGCGTAATCGCCGAACTGCTCATCGCCCATGGAATCGTAGTAGGCAAAGCTTCCGTCCCGCTTCAGGGCAATCAGCCCTTCCGCGTACACGCCCGCCGCCTCCGGCTCAAAGCTTAAGATCCCCTGCACCACTCCACCGTCATCCACCAGATAGCTTCTTGTCTCGTCACGGACCACGCGGACCCCGGATTCTCCCACCGGTCCTGCCATCACAAGCCCGGCAAAATCCGTCTCGCCGCCGTCCTCCGTAATATATGTCCAGACGCCGGTCTCGTTCACTGCGTAATAACCGTTCACGCAGGGCACATATCCGGCGTATTCCTTCCAGCCTAACTGATACGCGTATTTTACCTGCGTATACAATTCCTGTACCTTCTCGTCCTCCATCCCGGCGTCCACCG
>CALWDR010000190.1 GCA_944376745.1 uncultured Lachnospiraceae bacterium | reverse complement strand
ATGTGGTGCGGCGGATGAATCTTATCTACTCTGACCGGTTCTCCCTGTCTATCGAGAGCACGCTGAAGGTGGGCACCTGCTTTACGCTGCGGTTTCCGTATGTGGAGTGAGGTAATTTTGCCATTTTCTCCCCCGCACAGCCTTGCCATTTTCCCTCCCTTGCACTATACTAAAGGAAAGCAATCACTTATTTTTCAACAAGGGAGGAATCACTATGAATCGAACCATCGGATTTATCGGTAGCGGAAATATGGGCGGCGCCATCATCGGCGGCATTTTGGCGGCGCGGCTGGTCCCGCCGGCCAGCATCATCGCCTCAGATCTGAAGAAGGAGGGACTTGCCCATCTTGAGAAAACCTACGGCATCCGGACCACCACGGACAATGTGACGGTGGCCAAGTGCGCGGACATTCTGTTTCTGGCCGTAAAGCCCAACGTCTATCCTGCTGTGATCCCAGAGATCCGGGAAGCGGTGCGGCCTGAAACCGTGGTGGTCTCCATCGCCGCGGGCCAGTCCATCGAGAAGGTGGAGGGTCTCTTTCAGACGCCGGTCAAGCTTGTCCGCGTCATGCCAAATACTCCGGCCCTGGTGGGCGAGGGCATGTCCGCCCTAAGTCCCAACAGCAAAGTCAGCCCGGAGGAAACCGCTGAGATCTCCGCCATCATGGGCAGCTTCGGCAAGGCGGAGATCGTACCGGAATCCTTAATGGATGCGGTGGTGGGCGTTTCCGGCTCCTCCCCCGCCTACGTCTATCTCTTCATCGAGGCCATGGCGGACGCGGCGGTGGCCGACGGCATGCCAAGAGCCCAGGCCTACACCTTCGCGGCCCAGAGCGTTTTGGGCTCCGCCAAAATGGTCCTTGAGACCGGCATGCATCCGGGGGCCTTAAAGGACATGGTCTGCTCGCCGGGCGGTACTACCATCGAGGGCGTGGCCGTACTGGAGGAGGAGGGCTTCCGCAATGCCGTCATCAAGGCCCAGCGGGCATGCAGCGCCAAGTCCAGGGAGATGAGCAGATAAGAGGATACTTTTTATAGGGTGGGGGAATATTCAGCTAATAACCGTTTTTCTCTGGAGGCCGCCCTGAATGACGATTTTGTTAACGCAGACACGCTTCCGCTCATACAATAGAAAGTACGCTTCGCGAACTTTCTATTGTCATGGATCAAGACGCAACGGTACTATGCTCGCCGCCCGCAAGCGGCCGGTTCGCCAAGTGCCGGCGTCTTTCAATGGTCTGCTTATAACAAAATCGCCATCCAGGGCTACGTTCCAGAAAAAGACTGGATACTTTGCAATTTTCCCACCCTATGAACAGCAACGATAAAAGATGCCGCGCTTCTGGTTTCCCAAGCTTGCGTCTCTGCTGCCGCCAGGTCAGGCTCCCAACAACAGGATCATCACCGGGATCGTCACAAGGGAGCAGAGGGTGGTGAACACCACCCCAATGGAAGCCTCCTCCCCCTGCTCTTTGTAAGGGGCGCTTCCCATGGCCACCAGGGAGGCGACGGGCATCCCAAGGGTGATGGTGACGATCTTGACAAACATCTCATTGTCCGTAAACAGTTGAATGGCAAAATAGGCCAGCACCGGCAGAAGCACCAGCCGCACCGGCGTGATGAGAAATACCTTCCTGCGGGAGAGGATTTCCCGGAAGGAGTAGCCCGCAATGCTGCTTCCTATGACCAGCATGGAGAGGGGCATGCTGACATTCCCCAGAAAGCCTGCCGTCTCCGTCACCACCGCAGGCAGGGGAATCCCGGCAAAATAAATCACCACAGCCAGCACCGAAGCGATGACGCCGTTGTTGAGGATCTGGCGCACCGCCTGTCTCCGGCTGCCGGCGCTTCCCGAAGGGTCCGTCTTCTCAGGCAGAAGCGCTTCTCCTGCGCCGTTTCCCGAAGGGTCCGTCTTCTCAGACGGAAGCGCTTCTCCTGCGCCACTGCCCTTAGCAGCCCGGACGCCCGCATTTGACGCGCCGCTCTTGCCGGCATCCCGGCGAAGCAGAAAGAGCCCCAGGGAGAAGAAGCTGAGATAGAAGCCCATATGAAAAATATTGCTGTAGAAAATGGAGCTTTCTCCCAGCAGGGCGGAAATCACCGGAAATCCCATAAAGGAGCAGTTGGCAAACATCACCATGCACATGTAGGTTCCCCGAAGATTCGCCGGAACCCGGATCAGCCGGGCGATCCCAAGGCCCAGAAGCGGAAGGAGGCAGTAAAACAGCACCCCGGTCAGGAACAGAGCCAGCACCTCCCCCCGCTCCCCCTCCACGCCCGCCACGGAGCTGATGACCAGAAGGGGCATACACACATTTACGATCAAAGCGGAAAGCTTTTTCCCGGTGTGCTCGTCCAGCATACCTTTTTTCGTCAGAACATATCCCAGCGCAAGGGTCACAAACAGCTTGCACATCGTCACCGCAATCGTCATTTTAAAACTCTCTTTCTTCTGAATTTGTAAACGCGAACCCTGTCATCGCATAAAATGGGAACCGCCTCGCGAACCCTATTATCGTGTATTTTACCATACCAGGCTTCAAATGTCACGAAAAGCTGTCGAACAAAACGCTCAAAGGAAGCGGCCCCTCCAGCACCTCCCGCTCCACCCGGACATACCGGTTCCTGTCCGGCAGCTCGCTCCATTTCACCAGGGAAATACCATTCCTTACGATCTCGATGGCCGTGACACTGTGGGGATGCACGCCGCTCCCCGCGTTGAAATACCACCCTTCCGACCCTTCCCCGGAAAAATAAGGCCGGTGGGTATGGCCGGCCACCAGAGCCTGCCGGTTGTTCCTGGCCCACTGGGCCATGCGCCGCTCCACCCGGTCCTTTTTCCGGTAATTCTTGGCGGCGCTGGTGGGGTCCTTAATGCCAAGCTGCTCTAAGGGCCGCCAGACGTAGCGCACCAGAAACCGGGTCAGATACCAGAGCCGCTCGTTCCACAGATCCCCCTGGTGGCCGTGGAGCAGCAGGATTCCTCCGCTGTCCCCGTCATTTTTCAGAAAAATGCTCTCGTATACGGGAATATCCGGGAAACAGGAGAGAGTCAGCCCTCTGCATTTCATCAGGTCGTGATTGCCGTACAGCATATACAGCCGCCCCTGGCAGTAAAACGCTTTCATCAGCGCAAAGACCTCTCCGTGCTTCTCAATGATCTCGCTCATACTCCGGTTCTCCCACAGCTCATCCCCGTCCCCCAGCTCCAGATAAAAAAAGCCGTTGTCATAGTATTCCCGAAGAGCCGCCAGATATATGGTCTTATTGTCGGCAAAGTTATCGTTCCAGCCGCCGTCCCCCCGATGACAGTCGCTCATGAGCACGTAGGAGCGCTCCGGACACAGCGGCACGCAGAACGCGCTGTCCATGATCCGTTTCATCTGCCGTTCATAGCCGCCCACACTATTCCTCCCCGTTCAAAAACCGGGATCTGCCAAGCTGCTCCCATTTCCGGTAAAGCCCCGGGGCCCGTCTCTTTAAGACCAGAAGCTTCTCATAGGTATGGTCATAGTTTCCTGTCACCCTCCGGTACAGCCTGCAGTTGCACCGGTTTTCCATCTGCTTGACGGCAGAGATAAGCCGGGTCCGGGTCATGGGCTGCCGCGTGTGGGGTTTGGAGAAATGAATCCAGACCACGTTTCCCTGCACGTTCAGCTCCCGGTCCTCATAGCCGGCCCGGTGAAGCCCCTCCAAAAAAGCGTCCCGCATGGGAGCATTGGGAAAGGTCAGCTCGATGTCCAGTTCCAGCTCCCTGGGGCTTGCATATTCCCCCAGCACGAAGCCCGTAAGCCACCAGTGATATCCACGGCGGTAGTAGAGCCGGCGGCCATTTTTCCACAGCACGGTCTGGATGCGCAGCATCTCCTCATCCTCCACGGCCCGGTAGACCAGCTCGGGCTCCAGGATCTCCTCCGCCAGCGTGCGCTTTGGCAGGTAATAGACCCCCACCTCCCCGCCGGTGGTGATTCCGTACTGCCCCTTCCAGAATTCAATGAGCCACTTTTTGTCCTCATATTCAAAATACACGGGTTCGCAGTCAATGATCATATTTAAGGGCGCCGCCGCCTCGTCATAAATTCTCCCATAACCAAATTTTCTCTGCCAGCTGTCCATACGGGAATAGAAAATATCCTGTCTGCTGTCGTAGGCGAAGCCGACGGGCTTAAGAAGCTCGTTCAGCTTATGGTTCTTTTCCTGGTCCGTCATCATGGGTAACTGTAAAGGCTGCCGCCGTTTTCTCCAGGTATCCCGGTATTCGTATACGAAGATGCCCAAAAGCACCAGGATCACATAGGTCAGCAGCAAGAAAAACGCATATCCCAGCTCCATAAAAGCCTCCTGTTGGCTTTTGTAGTTAGCATATGCGCCAGAATGAATTTTGTTAGCAAAAAGTCGCCTGCGCCGGCCCTGTGGAAGATCATGAACTGCCGTCTTTCCAAACGGAGCCGCCCCGCCCTCACTCCGTCCGCCAGAAATAGGCGCTGTAAGGAGGAAGCTCGCTGCCCCCGCCGAAGTCATGCATTTCCCCGGTGATCAGATCCACCGCCCGTCCGCAGCCGGCGTCAAAATGGGCGGTGTAGGGGACTTCATCTGCATTGACGGCCACCAGCACCCGCTCGCTCTCCGTCCGCCGCTCGAAAATGCACTGGCGGTTGGTGAGCAGCAGGGAACGGAAACCGCCGTAATTTAAGGCCCGGCTACGCTTCTTCGCCTCAGAAAGCTTCCCGATCCACTCCGTCAGTTCATTCTCCACAGGGGCCGCAAAGCAGGGCCGCAGAGCCGGATCTCCCTGACTCTTCTCTCCCTTGGCGCCCCACTCGCTGCCATAGTAGACGCAGGGAATCCCGGGCATGCCGAAGCACAGGGCATAGATCAGGGGCAGATGACGCTCGTTCTGTAAAATGCTGGCCACCCTGGTGACGTCGTGGTTGTCCACAAAGGACAGAAGGTGTTTTCCCTTGTAGAGCGTCCAGTCCTCAGGGCCGAACTGCCGCAGGAGGGAGTGGACGATCTCGAACAGGTTCATGCTGTTGAAGCTGGAATAAAGGCCCTTGTAGCACTCATAGTTGGTGGCCGAATGGAGCATCTCATCGTTGACCAGGGTCTTGTAGTCCCCGTGGAGCATTTCTCCCAGCAGGAAAAAGCCCGGCTTTAAACTGTCGCAGTGGCGGCGCAGGCGGCGCACAAAGTCATGGTCCAGGCAGTAGGCCACGTCCAGCCGGAGACCGTCGATGTCAAATTCCCGCACCCAGAAGGTCACGGCGTCCAGGAGATGGCGCACAACCTCCTCATTTCTGAGATTGAGCTTCACCAGATCGTAATTGCCCTCCCATCCCTCGTACCAGAGGCCGTCGTTGTAGTTGGAATTTCCATGAAAATCAATGTGAAACCAGTCCCGGTAAGGGGAGGACTCCCGATTTTTCAGCACGTCCCCAAAGGCCCAGAAGCCCCGGCCCACATGGTTGAAAACGCCGTCCAGCACCACCCGCATGCCTTCCTCATGAAGGCGCCCGCAGACCCTTTGAAAATCCTCGTTGGTCCCCAGACGCACGTCGATTTTCCGATAATCCCGGGTGTTGTAGCCGTGGGTGTCCGACTCGAACACCGGCGAAAAATAGATGGCATTACAGCCCAGCTTTTTGATATGAGGAATCCACTCCTCCACTTTTCGAATCCTCGATATCAGCACACCGTCATTTCCAAAGGGCGCCCCGCAGAAGCCCAGGGGGTAGATCTGATAAAAGACGCTCTCGTATGCCCAGGTCGGCTCCCGGTCAGGGGCTGGCCGATCATGTTCCTCATTTTCATTTTCCCACATTTCTTTTTGCGCTCCTTCCTAATGCAGCAGGTTTACTCTTTTTCTCCCGCCGTTCTGTCATGTATGGCTCTGCCCAGACGGGCAAACCAGCTCTGGGGCAGGGCAAAACCAAATACGATCCCCAGGGTAATGCCCCCGGCCACCTTAAAGGTTTCAAGGCCCTTGACGGTAAATAAGGCCAGATCGCCCATCAGCGCATAGTATGCCGTATAATAAATCCCTGCCCCCGGCACCAGGGTAAAGATTCCCGTGATCAAAAATACGGTGGCCGGGCACCTGCGCACCGCCGACAGAATACGGGCGGTCAGGGTCAGGATCAGGGCCGACCCCAGAGAGGCCAGCGCCATATCCGCCCCGCATTTTCCCAGGAGCAGATAGGCGAGCCATCCCAGGCCGCCATTTATGGCGCAGAACAGATACTCCCTCCTCGGCACGTCGAACACGATCCCAAAGGCCAGGGTTCCCAGCATGGCCGCAAGCAGTTGTCCCATCATAAGCTCATCCCTCCAAAGACCTGAAACATTGTCCCATCATAAGCTCATCCCTCCAAAGACCTGAAATACCTTCACCGCGGCTCCCACGCCCACCGCGATGCAGGCCGCCGTGATCAGCGCGTCCGCCAGATGAATGATTCCCGACAGATAATCGCCGCTGAACAATTCCCGGATGGCGGTGGTCAAAGGCACCCCCGGCACCAGCAGCATGATGGCTCCGATGACCACCTTATCCCGCATAATGTCAAGCCCCAAGGCGGACAGGCCAAAGCTCACCGCCGTCACCAGGACGCTGCCCAGGATGCTCACGAGAAACTTGGAAACCCTTCCTCTTGCCAGGGCCTGCATGAACATCCATAGGAGCATGCCAAGGCCAAAGGCGATCAATGCCTCCCGGACTCTCCCGCCGAACAGATAGCAGAAGGCGCCGCAGCCCATGCCGGAGGCCAGAAGCTTTCCAAGATTCCGAACCCCCGGCATCTGCCTGCACCGCGCAAGCTCCTCGCAGGCCTCCTCCAGGGTATATTTCCCGGCGCAGATCTCCCTGGAAAGCTGGTTTAGGGCCGTCACCTTGCCCAGATGCACCTTGCCCAGGGGCACATAGCGCACCATACTGCCCCGGTCCGGCCTGTCCTCGTGCACCGTGGCAAAAATCCCGTTGGACACCACGAACACATTGTACTCTTCCATCCCGTAGGCTTCCAGGACCCGCCCGATGGTCTCCTGCACCCGGTAGATCTCCCCGCCGTTTTTCAAAAGCTCCTCCCCGATGGAGACCGCTAATTTTAAAATTTTCTGACTTTCTTCCATAAATTCCTCCCCAATCGCGAAGCGTGCTGCTGATCGCACAGTGACCAGTAACGGCAACTCTGCCCCTAAATCTTACCAATACCGGAATCCCTTGTCAACGTTTAAATTATCCGCTATAATAACAAATATGGAAAACTTAATCAGGAGGAAATAACATGACAAGCGAAATCAGAGACATTACCCTGGCGCCGTCCGGCGAACACAAGATAGACTGGGTGAAAAAGAACTGCCCCCTTCTTCGGAGCCTGGAGGAGGAATTTTCAAGGACCAGGCCCTTTGCGGGCATCCGCATCGCCCTCTCCATCCATCTGGAAGCAAAGACGGCCTACCTCTGCAAGGTGCTGGCCGCCGGAGGGGCGGACATGTACGTCACCGGAAGCAACCCCCTCTCCACCCAGGACGACGTGGCCGCCGCCCTGGTGGCCGCTGGCCTTACGGTCTATGCCTGGTACGACTCCACCCCGGAGGAGTACGAGCACCACATCGGCCAGGTCCTTTCCCATGACTGCAACATCATCATCGACGACGGCGGCGATCTGGTAAACGCCCTGCACACCAAATACCCGGAGAAGATCAAACACGTCATCGGCGGCTGCGAGGAGACCACCACGGGCATCATCCGCCTCATCGCCATGGCCAACAAGGGCGAATTGCAGTTCCCCATGGTGCTGGTCAACAACGCCGACTGCAAGCACCTCTTCGACAACCGCTACGGCACGGGCCAGTCCGTCTTTGACGGGATCAATCGGACTACCAACCTGATCGTGGCCGGAAAATACGTGGTGGTGGCCGGCTACGGCTGGTGCGGCAAGGGCGTGGCCATGCGGGCCAAGGGCCTGGGCGCCAAGGTCATCGTGACGGAGATCGATCCCATCAAGGCCATCGAGGCGGTGATGGACGGCTTTGAGGTGATGCCCATGAACGAGGCCGCCAGGATCGGCGATTTCTTCATCACCGTCACCGGCTGCAATCATGTCATCGACGAGGAAGATTTCAAGGTCATGAAAAATGGAGCCATCCTCTGCAACGCGGGACATTTCGACGTGGAGATCGATATGAAGCGGCTCCGTGAGATCGCCTTAGATACCATCGACCAGCGCAAAAATATCGTGGGCTACAAGATTTCCGAGGGACAGTGGATCTACGTGCTGGCGGAGGGCCGTCTGGTAAATCTGGCCGCCGGGGACGGACATCCGGCGGAGATCATGGACATGAGCTTCGCCATCCAGGCCCTGAGCGCCAAATACCTGGTGGAGCACAAGGACAGCCTGAAAGAAAAGCTCATCAACGTGCCAAGAGAGGTGGATCTGGAGGTAGCCAGAAGAAAGCTTTCGTTCCTTGGCATTAAAATCGACATGCTGACGGACGAGCAGGTGGCATACTTAAATTCGTCGGCGGTATAGCAGCTTCCGTTTCAGATACCTAAGCGGTTAGAGAAAAACTCACTTATTACACGATTTTTATTATGATACTTTAAAGGGCTGACACACATGAAGACGAGACAGAAATCACGAAAGAAATTACGTTATATCCTGCTTGGCGTTTTCCTGTTCCTGTTCATCCTCTACTGGGTGATCTGCTATTTCCTGGTGAGCCTGGCGCTGGTCCCCTCCTTCATGGAGAAAACGGAGGTATTTGAGACCGTGACGGAGACCTCCGTGGAGGCGCTGGTGCACACCGATGATATCCAGAACAACCGCAATGCTTCCATAGCCAAAACCAACCAGTGGCTGGAAACGGTGGAGGCGGAATCCCTGACCGTCACCACCACAGACGGCTATCAGCTGGTGGGCACCGCCTTTTACGCGGAAGGTGAGAGCCATAAATGGGTGCTTCTGCTGCACGGCTACACCGGCTGGAAAGAGGAGCTGTACCCTCTGGCCTGCGAATATGCCGGGCAGGGCTACAACGCCATGGTGCCGGACATGCGCTGCAGCGGCGCAAGCGAGGGAGATTTCATCGGCATGGGCTGGACCGACCGGCTGGACAATCTCCTGTGGCTTCAGGAGATTTTAGAGCGAGACCCAGAGGCACAGATCGTCATCCACGGCCAGTCCATGGGCGGCGCCTGCGCCCTCATGATGTCCGGGGAAGAGCTTCCGGAAGCGGTGAAGGCCATCGTCAGCGACTGCGCCTACACCGACGCCTACAGTATGTTCGCCAAGCAGATGAAGGACTGGTTCGGCCTGCCCTCCTTCCCCATCCTGGACAGCATGAACCTGATGCTCCAGCTTCGGGGCGGCTACGACCTGAAGGAAGCCTCGGCGCTGAACTCCGTGAAAAATGCCGATCTGCCGGTACTGATCATCCATGGGGAGGAGGACGACATGGTGCCGGTGTCCATGGCCTATGAGCTCTATGAGGCCGTGCCCACAGAGAAGGAGCTTCTGATCATCCCCGGCGCCGGGCACGCCCAGGCGGTGGACAAGGACCCGGAGCTCTACTATGAGACGGTGTTTACATTTTTACTGTGAAAGCCCAGTCGCAAAGCAGAGACGGAACGAGCTGCTTGCAGACCGGGATGTCTCTGATTTGGCGACGATAACCTGTATGAGCAAGTAGGCCGATCGGCCGGATTGCGAATACAGGTAGGATTGCGGGAGTGCGTAAGCACGGAGCAATCCGTGGGCTTTCATGGTTAGTGACGTCCGCGTCAGCGGACATGGGGGTTTAGAAGGAAAAATTACCTAAAAAATCCTGCTGCCTATCACTCCGTGACCGGCAGCAGGATTTTCTTTCTATCCGCTTTCTCTACACCACCATGATGATCCCGCCGTCGTTGGCGTAGAGACTGCTGATCCCCCCGGTATCCACCACGAAGATGTCCTTGAACCGGCAGAGCTTCTCCGCCTTCTCCGCCACGGATCTTGCCCGCTGGGGACAGTTGCAGTGGGCGATGCCCAGGATCTTGTTCTCACAGTTTACCACCTTATCCTGCATCACCGCGATCATCTTGTCCAGGGCTTTGTTGACGCCCCTGGCCTGGTCCAGTTGGGTGATCTGGCCGTCCGGGGTGGCTCCCATCACCGGCTTGATGTTGAGGGCGCTGGCCACGAAAGCCTTGAGATTGCTGAGACGCCCATTTTTCCGAAGGGTCTCCAAGGTCTCCAGCACAAAGAAGGTATCCATCTCCTCGATGAAGGCGTCCACCGTGGAGACCACCTCCTCAAAGGCCATGCCCGCCTCCTCGCACTCCTGAATCTTCATGGCAATGAGGGTCTCCCCCACGGAGGCCGATTTGGAGTCAAAGACATGGATCTGCTTCTCTCCCTTTTCCTCAATGTAAAGCAGCTTTCCAAGCTCGGCGCTGTTGTAGGAACCGCTCAGCTTCGAGGACAGGGTGACCGTGTAAATGTGTTCCGCTTCACAGTTATAGGCCATCATATACCGCTCCGGGGAGGGGCAGGTGGATTTGGGACAGTTGGGACTCTCCTTCATTTTCCTCAGAAAATCCGCCTGATCAAAGGTATCGTCGTCCAGAATATGGTAATCGTCCACAAAAATTTCCAGCGGCACCGACTCAAAGTGAAAATCCTTTTTTAATTTTTCCGGCAGTTCCCCACAACTGTCCACCACAATTTTATAGCTCATATTATCCTCCTTGTCCCCAGATGTAGTTTTTAATACTACTTAATACTAACACAATCCCACCTCTTTGAAAAGGCTTTCCCGCAGATTTTATAAAAGTTTAATCAAAGTTCACGGTGAAGACGCAAAATTCCGGCGCTTCCATATAGTAAATGGTGTCGATCCCGGCGCAGTAATCGGTGATCCTCTGCTCGTGGACAAAATAATCCTTCATCTGGTCATAAAGCTGCTCATTTACAAATTTCACCGACACAAAGGGCTGTCCGCTCTCCCAGGCCTCCCGGAAAACGGAACCGATGGCCTCCGGGTCCCAGGCGTCAAAATACCGTCCCTCCTGCACGTAGTAGTTGTGTTCAATGGAGTTGCACTCCGGCAGGGGAAAGCTCGTCTCCGGCTGGTGATTCAACAACAACTCCCTCTCCGTCATGCACATGAAATTGTGATTGACAAATTTCTCCTGCAGGCTGTCCTGGTCGAGGTAAGTGGAATTGCCCCAGGTGGTGTCCATATAGTAATAAACCCCGTCCAGGGCGATCAGATTCCAGGCGTGGGCCTCCCCGTTAGCGTAGCCGGAAATAATGGCAGCGGGGATTCCCAGCCTCTGAAGCAGGTACTGGGTGGCGCTGGCATACCCCTGGCAGACCGTCTCCCCGTACAGAAAGACGCTTAAGATCGTCTGGTTCTCCGGGGCTCCCTCCACATAGTCCACCCGCTCGATCAGCGACTCAAAGACAAACCGGGCCTTCTCATAATCGGAAGCCTGGGGAGAGATCCCCGCAAGCCACGCCTCCACCACCTGGTCCACCTGTTGCTGGTAAGCGTCCTTCTGCTGCTCCTCCATCCGGTAATCCGGCGCAAATTCCAGCCCCACCACCTTCTCTCCCATGGTGTAGCTGGTAAAGGTGTAGCCCTGCACCCAGAACAGGCCGCCGTAATCGGCGCACAAAGCCTCATAGGCCTTTCCCATGACCTCCGTGTCCGTGGTGGCCAGCTCCACGGATTCCTCATAGCTTAAAATAGTTTGCAGCATCTGGTCGTAAACCTCTTTTCCGGTTTCGTCCAGGCACTCATAGGCATAGTTCCCGTCAGAAATTTCCGGCGCCGGCTCCCATTTTTCCTCCGGCTCCCCGTTTTCTGCCGGGGATCGGGACGGCTCTTTGTCTGTCTCCCCCGCCTGGGGTTCCTCCCCGGACGGTTCCCTCTGCTTAAGCTCCTCCTGCTGGAGCTGGCTAAGGCCCTCCCGGATCACCTCCGTCCAGGAAACTCCACAGCCGGAAAGCAGCGCCATACTGAGGGCGCACAGTACCGCCAGAATTTTGACTCTGACTCGTCTCACTGCCTCACCTCCTAGCGAGAAAAGTAGGCTGTCAAAAGATCCGTGATCGCCAGCTGATCCTGAACGCCCATGGTCTCCACCGCCGAGTGCATGGCCAGAAGCGGCACCCCGATGTCCACGGTGGGGACGGGGATCACGCTGGAGGCAATGGCGCCTAAAGTTCCGCCTCCCGGCAGGTCAGAGCGGTTCACAAATTTCTGGTAGGGAATCTCCCCGGCTCGGCAGAGCTGCTCCACGATGGCCACCGCCCCGCAGTCCGTGGCGTAGGACTGGGAACACGCCTCCTTGATGCAGAGGCCGCCGTTTAACACCGGGCGGTTGGTCACATCCATTTTCCCCAGATAGTTGGGATGGGTGCCCTGGGCCACGTCCACCGACAGCAGCAGGGAATCGTAGATAATCTCCTTGGTCTGCATGGGCGTCCTGCCGAAGCTTTCGCATATTTTTTCCAGCAGATGCAGAAGCATCAGAGAGGCCGCCCCCTGCTTGCTGCGGCTTCCCACCTCCTCGTGGTCAAAAAGGGCGATCAGGTTGAAGCCCTCCCTGCGGCCTCCGTTTATGATACCGGATACCAGCGCCTGCACCGAGGTGAGATTGTCAAGCCTGGGCGACAAAAGCAGCTCCTGCTTCAGTCCCGCCAGCCTGGGCTCCTCCAGGCAGGTGACAGAAAGCTCATAGTCCAGAATATCCTCCCTGGTCACGGAGTGCTCCTGATCTGCGGAATGCTCCCGGTCTGCGGAATGCTCCCGGCCTGCGGAGTGCTCTCGGTCCGCGGAGAGTTCCCGGGCCAGGAAGTCCAAAAAGCTTTCGCCCGCTTCCGCCTCTTTGCCGTCCGGCTCAGCGCCTCCGCCTTCCTCTCTTCCCAGCGCGGATAAGGTTCCGATAATGGGAAGCAGATCCGTCTGGCGGTTCAGCTCCACACCCTTGTTGACCTCCTTATTCAGATGGATGGCCAGGTTGGGGATCACCATCAGCGGCCGCTCCACCGACAGCAGGCGCACCCTGGGGCGCATCACGTCCCCGCTCCTTAGAGCCACCCGCCCGCTGATGGAAAGCGGTCTGTCCAGCCAGGTATTTAAAATAGGGCCGCCGTAGACCTCCACGTTGAGCTGACGGTATCCGGCGGACGTGATATCCGGGTTCGGCTTCACCCGCAGGCAGGGGTAGTCGGTGTGGGCCGCCGCCATGCGGAAGCCGTCCCGGTAATCCAGCTTCTCCCCAACGGTGAAGGCAAACAGCGTGGTGTCGTGGTGCTTCATATAATATTTCCCGCCCTGGGTCAGTCCCCAGGTATTTCCAAAGGACAGCTCTTCAAAGCCCGCCTCCGCAAGCTGCCTTGCGGCCTCCTCCACCGCCAGGGCCGGACTTGTCCCGGCCTTCAACAGCGCCGTCAATTTTTCAATCTCTTTGTTGCTCGTCATTGCGTTTTCCTCCTTACGCTGCCGCCGCCGCGGCTCTGCGGCCCTCCGTGGGGACCGCTTCTTCCTGTAACACTACTATACTATGATACAAGCGTCAAAAGATCATGCGGGCTGCGCTTGCGCAGGCAAGTATGACCTTGGGGCGCGCAAAACACCGAAAAGTAGCCATTTTTCGAAGAAAAATGAGCGGATTTGAGGTGTTTTAGAATTGCGGGAGTGCGTTAGCACGCAGCAATTCGTGTATCATGAGCGTCAAAATACCTTTTGACGCTTTCATCATGATATGATTTTCAGACGGAAACGAAATTAGAACAGAAGATGAGGAAGCCTATGCAGTTATATATCATGCGCCACGGAGAGACGGACTGGAACCGCCAGGGACGGCTCCAGGGCTCCGTGGACATCCCCTTAAATGATTACGGAATCCAGTTGGCAAAACAGACCCGGGACGGTTTTCGAAGAGACGGGATCGTCTTTGACGCCATATTTACAAGCCCTTACCAGCGGGCCAGACTGACGGCGGAGATCATCGCCGGGGACGGTCCGGCGCCTGTCCGGGTCAGCCAGCGGGTCCGGGAGATGAGCTTCGGCTCCTACGAAGGGATCAAAGTCGCCGAGCTTCGCACCAATCCGGCTTACAGAGAGATCAACAAATGCTTTGACGATCCGGTCCATTACAGGCCCCAGGGCAGCGCCGAGAGCTACGAAGAGGTTTTTGAGCGGATCAGACGCTTCTTGGAAGAGGAGATCCTGCCCCTGGAGGGAAGCCATGAGCATGTGCTGGTGGTCTGCCACGGGGCCGTGGTGCGGGCATTTCTCTGCATCATCAAGCACATGGAGCTGAAGGATTATTGGACCATGGAGCAGCCCAACTGCAGCGTCAACATCGCGCGGGTGCAGGATCACAGGATCACCATGCAGGAGGAACACCGTCTCTATTATCAGCAGGAGACCGCCGGCGGCGGCAAGGGTTCTGCGGAAAGAAGGTTTGTCTGATGGCTACCTGGAACTCCCGGGGCCTTCGGGGCTCCACCCTGGAGGAATTTATCAACCGGACCAATGAAAAATATCTGGAGTGCGGTCTGGCGCTGATCCAGAAGATACCCACTCCCATCACGCCCATCCAGATCGACAAGGAGAGCCGCCACATCACCCTGGCCTACTTTGATCAGAAAAGCACGGTGGACTATATCGGCGCGGTGCAGGGGATTCCCGTGTGCTTCGACGCCAAGGAGTGCCATACGGACACCTTTCCCCTGCAAAATGTCCACGAGCACCAGATGGCGTTCATGGAAAATTTTGAGAAGCAGGGGGGCGTCTCCTTTCTGATCCTCTATTTCTCCCACCGGGAGGAATTTTACTATCTGCCCCTCCGGCAGCTTGTGACCTTCTGGAACCGGGCAGAAGCGGGCGGGCGCAAGAGCTTTCGCTATGAGGAGTTGTGGCCCCAGTACTTTTTTGCCTCCGGGGGCGGCGTTCTGGTGCCCTACCTGGAGCTTCTGCAAAAGGATTTGGATGAACGTGTTGACAAGTGATACAGTTTCGTGTATTATCATGGTAGCACGCTAAAGCGTTTCCGCCAAGGAGCGCCGGCCAAACAAGGAGAATCAAATGAAACGTTTACTGCATACCCCGGAGGGCGTCCGGGATATCTACAATCAGGAATGCGCAAAAAAAATGGTGCTGCAGGAAAGCCTGCAGAAGCTGCTGGAGCAGTACGGGTACGCCGCCATAGAGACGCCCACCTTTGAATTTTTCGATATTTTCGGGCAGGAGATCGGCACGATCCCCTCGAAGGATCTGTACAAATTTTTTGACCGGGAGGGCAATACTCTGGTGCTTCGGCCGGACATCACGCCCTCCATCGCCCGGGCTGTGACAAAATATTTTTCCGACGAGGATATGCCCATCCGCCTCTGGTACCAGGGAAATATTTTTATCAACAATTCCAGCTTCCAGGGACGGCTGAAGGAGTCCACCCAATTCGGCGCTGAGCTCATCGGGGAGGACTCGGTGGACAGCGACGCGGAGATCATCTCCCTGGTGGTAAATGTGTTGAAGGCCGCCGGGTTAAAGGAGTTTCAGGTCTCCATCGGCCATGTGGATTTCTTAAAGGGCCTCACGGAGGCCGCCGGTCTTGACGAGGAGACCGTGGAGGAGCTTTTGCAGCTCATCGCCAACAAGAATTTCTTCGGCGTGGAGGAGCTGGTGGAGCCCCTTCCCATGGAGGAGCCTTTAAAAAAGCTGTTCCAGAGCCTGGGGGATATCTACGATAGCGGGGAAGAGCTTCAGTCCGCCGCCCGGCTGGCCGCCCCCTATCCCAGGATCGCGGGAGCCATAAACCGCCTGCGGGAGCTTTACGAGCTGCTGGCCTGCTATCAGGTGGAGAGCTACGTGTCCCTGGAATTTGGCATGAACAGCAGCTACCGCTATTATACGGGGATCATTTTCGCCGGGTACACCTTCGGCAGCGGGGAACCCATCGTAAAGGGGGGCCGCTACGACGACCTGCTTCCCTATTTCGGGAAAAATGCCCCCTCCATCGGCTTTGCCGTCACCGTGGACCAGCTTCTGGCCGCTTTGAGCCGCCAGAAGATCGAGATCCCCCTACAGAAGAAATGCAGGCTGGTGGTGTACGAAGCGTCCTGGCGGCGGGAGGCCATCGCCTGGGCCAGGGAGCGAAGGCTTGCGGGGGAGAAGCTCCTGCTGCTGCCCTGGCAGGAGGGTAAGACCGGGGAGGATTACCGGGCCTATGCCGCCCGCTTTGGCTGTACGGAAGTTCTGTTCTGGAATGCCGGCCAGGCAGAGAATGTGCCGGAGGAAAAAATATCGAATGCCGGCCAGACAGAGGATTCGCCGAAAATATCGAAGGCCGGCCAGGCAGACATTTCGCCGGAGCCTGCAATGGAAGGGAGGGTTGTCCTGTGAGATACCTGACTTTTGCCCTGTGCAAAGGCCGTCTGGCCAATGAGACCCTGAAGACCTTTGAGAAGATCGGCATCACCTGCCAGGAGATGAAAGACAAAAATACCAGGAAGCTCATCTTTGTCAATGAGGAACTGAAGCTTCGATTTTTCCTGGCCAAGGGCCCGGACGTGCCCACCTACGTGGAGTACGGGGCCGCGGACATCGGGATCGTGGGGAAGGACATCATTCTGGAGGAGAAGCGCAACATCCATGAGGTGCTGGACCTGGGCTTTGGAAAATGCCGGATGTGCGTCTGCGGGCCGGACAGCGCCAGAGAGCTTCTAAAGCACCAGGAGCTGATCCGGGTGGCCACCAAGTACCCGGCCATCGCCAAGGATTATTTTTACAACAAAAAGCACCAGACCGTGGAGATCATCAAGCTCAACGGCTCCATCGAGCTGGCCCCCATCGTGGGCCTGTCCGAGGTGATCGTGGACATTGTGGAGACGGGCTCCACCTTAAGGGAGAACGGCCTCCATGTGCTGGAGGAGATCTGCCCCCTGTCCGCCCGCATGGTTGTGAACCAGGTGAGCATGAAGATGGAGCGGGAGCGGATCACCGCGTTGATCTCCGATCTGAAGATGTTGGGGTCAAAAGGTGTTTTGACCCCATGATACCAACGGTGAAAAATATTTTACAGGAAGGATAAGAAAATGAGAATCGTGACGCTGACCCCGGAAACCAGAAAAAATCTTCTGGAGGATCTGCTGAAGCGCAGCCCCAACAGTTACCGGGAATACGAAGGAAGGGTAAATGAGATCATTGAGGCGGTCCGCAGGGACCGGGATAAGGCCGTGCTGGCCTATACGGAGAAATTTGACGGCGCGAAGCTGACGCCGGAAACGATCCGAGTGACGCCGGAGGAGATCCGGGAAGCTTACGAAGAGGTGGACCCAAAGCTGCTTGCGGTCATGAAAAAGGCCCTGATCAATATCCGGGCCTACCACGAGAAGCAGCGGCAGTACAGCTGGTTTGACAGCCGGGAGGACGGGGTGCTTCTGGGCCAGAAGGTGACGCCCTTATCAAGCGTGGGCGTCTACGTGCCCGGCGGCAAGGCCGCCTATCCCTCCTCGGTGCTGATGAACGTGATCCCGGCCAAGGTAGCCGGGGTGAAGCGGATCGTCATGGCAACTCCCTGCAACCGGGAGGGCAAGGTAAATCCGGCTACCCTGGCGGCGGCGAAGGAAGCGGGCGTCACCGACATCTACAAGGTGGGCGGCGCCCAGGCGGTGGCGGCCCTGGCCTTCGGCACGGAAACCATCCCCAAGGTGGATAAGATCGTGGGGCCTGGCAATATTTATGTGGCCCTGGCCAAGAAGGCGGTGTTCGGCCATGTGAGCATCGATTCCGTGGCCGGCCCCAGCGAGATCCTGGTGCTGGCGGACGAGACAACCAATCCCCGCTACGCGGCGGCGGACCTTCTGTCCCAGGCGGAGCACGACGAGCTGGCAAGCGCCATTCTGATCACCACCAGCGAAGCGTTGGCCCGTCAGGTGTCCGCGGAGGTGGACCGGTTTACGGCGGAGCTGTCCCGGAGGGAGATCATTGAGAAATCCCTGGAAAATTACGGCTATATCCTGGTGGCGGAGGATATGGAGACAGCCATCGAGACCGCCAACGAGATTGCCTCCGAGCACCTGGAGATTTTGACGAAAAATCCCTTTGAGGTGATGATGAAGATCCGAAACGCCGGGGCTATTTTCCTGGGCGAATACGCCAGTGAGCCTCTGGGCGATTATTTTGCGGGGCCCAACCATGTGCTTCCCACCAACGGGACCGCAAAATTTTTCTCGCCCCTTGGCGTGGACGATTTTATCAAGAAATCCAGCATCATCTCCTATTCCAGAGAAGCGCTTGAGCCGATTTATCAGGATATCATGCAGTTTGCCCAGTGTGAGCATCTGACGGCCCACGCAAATTCCATCAAGGTGCGGTTTGAGGATGACAGGGAGGAGTGAAGGCTATGGCGGAGAGAAAAGCCCATGTGAATCGCAAGACCAAAGAGACGGATATCAAGCTGACCCTGCATCTGGACGGCGGCGGCCAGACCCAGCTGGATACGGGAATCGGCTTTTTTGACCATATGCTGGACGGCTTCGCCCGCCACGGCTTCTTCGACCTTACGGTGAACATCACCGGGGATCTCATCGTGGACGGCCACCACACCGTGGAAGACTGCGGCATTGTCCTTGGCAATGCCATCCGCCGGGCGGTGGGGGACAAGCGGGGCCTTAGACGGTACGGAAGCTGTATCCTGCCCATGGACGAGACCCTGGTGCTGTGCGCCATCGACTTGTCGGGACGGCCCTATTTCGCCTTTGAGGGAGAATTTCCCACGGAGCGGGTGGGATATCTGGACACGGAGCTGGTGCGGGAATTTTTCTACGCCGTCTCCTACAGCGCCGGCATGAATCTTCACATGAAGATTTTATCCGGCAAAAACAGCCATCATATGATCGAGGGATTATTCAAGGCATTTGGAAGGGCGCTGGATGAGGCCACCCAGCTTGACGGGCGGATCACGGATGTGCTCTCCACGAAAGGCAGTTTATAGGTGAGGATATGGAACATAAAAATTTAATCGCGGCAATTTATTTAAAGAACGGCATGGCCGTAAGCGGCTTCGACGGCGGGGCCTGTATCTGGAACGTGGAGCAGCTGGTGCGGCATTACAACGACAGCGGCATTGACAAGCTGCTGATCTTCGACCTGTCGGAGGGGGACGAGGAGCACGAGCGCAACATCCACACCATCAAGGACCTAAGCCGGAAGATCGAGATCCCCATTTGCGCCGGGGGCAATATCAACCGCCTGGAGGACATCAAGAAGCTTCTGTACGCGGGCTGCAAGCGGGTCATGCTAAACGGCTCCAAGCCAGTGACCGTGGAGCTGGCCCAGGAGGGCTGCCAGCGGTTTGGCCGGGAGAAACTGGCCGTGACCCTGGAAAATGTGGACATTCTCTTTAAGCACCGGGAGATCATGGAGGAAAATGTTTCCGAGATCGTTGTGCTCAGCGAAAAGCTGGCGGACACGGTGGGCAACGTGACGGATCTTCCCTGCGTGGTGGCCCAGAATCAGCTGGATGTGGAGCGCTGGGCCGGTCTTCTTAAGAAAAATCAGGTGCGGGGCATTTTCGGCGACTGTCTGAATGCGCCGGATACGGATGTGATGGGCATCAAGCACCAGCTTGCCGGGGAGGGCATAGAGACGAAGAAGCTGGTTTCCAGCCTTGATTTTGACGCCTTCAAGCTCAACGGGGACGGCCTGATCCCCGTGATCGTGCAGGATTATCAGACCCTGGAGGTACTGATGCTGGCCTACATGGACCGGGAAGCCTTTGAGAATACCCTGACTACCGGGAAAATGACCTACTACAGCCGCAGCCGCAAGAAACAGTGGCTGAAGGGGGGGACCTCCGGTCATTTCCAATATGTGAAATCCCTGACCCTGGACTGCGACAACGACACGATCCTGGCAAAGGTGTCCCAGGTGGGGGCCGCCTGCCACACGGGAGCGCCAAGCTGCTTTTTCCAGGAGCTGGTGAAGAAGGAGTACACGGAAAAGAATCCCTTAAAGGTGTTGGAAAGCGTCTACGGCGTCATCGCGGACCGGAAGGTGCGGCCTCGTGAGGGCTCCTATACCAATTACCTGTTTGAGAAGGGCATCGACAAGATTTTAAAGAAGGTGGGGGAGGAGGCCACGGAGATCGTCATCGCGGCCAAGAATCCCGATGCCGAGGAGATCAAGTACGAGATTTCCGATTTCCTGTACCACATCATGGTGCTGATGGTGGAGAAGGGCGTCACCTGGGAGGACATTGCCCAGGAGCTGGCCCAGCGGTGACCGGGGAGGATATTGTCCAGGAGCCGGGCCAGCGGTGACCGGGGAGGATATTGCTTCAGAGCCGGCCAAGCAGGAAAGAAGAAGAGGCGCGCAGGGTTGGCTCCTGGCATAATTTTCACATTCTGTCATAAAATGAAGTAAGGAAAGTACGAGAGGTTTACATAAATGCATTATGTAAACCTCTTTGCGTAAAAGCTGTGAGGTTGTCCCTATGACGTCAAACACTGTGGAGGAACGCAAGCGCGACATCGACAAGATCAAGGCCTCTTTTTCTCAGGGAAATCCCGCCAGATCTGACCGGTTTCAGGATTTTCCCACCGGGGAGGGGACAAAAGCCCAGGGGGAGGGAAGAAGCTTTTTTAAGCTGAAGCTGTTGCTTGCCATCGCGATCTTTGCCGTTTTTGTATTTATGGACCAAAATCAGCTGAAATTAGGAAAATACTCCACCCGGGAGGTCTTTTCCGTGATCCGGGATACGGTTTCCGTGGAACAGGTGATGGATAGAGTGGAAGAAATGGTAAAATGATTCCATTGACGGGAAAGAGTCGTTGAATTAGCGCGTTCCCCTACATTTATTGCGTCGAACCCTTGACTTTTTCAATGCCTGCGGTATAATATAATTAAAATTATCATAAATCATATTATGATAAAGGAGGCGTTGACATGAAATTTATCGGCAGGCAGCAAGAACTGGAAGCCCTGGAAAAAGAATATCAGAAAGACGGAGGCTTTGCTGTTATCTATGGCAGACGGCGGGTAGGAAAGACCACGTTGATCAAAGAGTTCATGAAAGGAAAATGCGCTTTCTACTTCCTTGCGACAGAGGAAGTGGAATCCCAGAGCATGAAACGCCTTGCAAGCGTGATTGCAAGAGTTACGAAAAATACGATGCTGCAGCGTGTCTCGTTTTCCGACTGGATGGATTTGTTCCGTTTGATTGCGGAGTATCAGCCGGAAGAAAAAAAGGTGCTGGTAATCGATGAATTTCCGTATCTGGTAAAGTCGAACCAGGCATTTCCGTCCATCCTGCAAAACGCATGGGATGAGATTCTGAAAGGCAGTAATGTAATGCTGATCTTATGCGGTTCGCTGGTTGGGATGATGCAAAAGTATGCGCTGTCCTATGACAGTCCTCTGTATGGACGCAGGACAGCGCAGATTCGGTTGTCTCCGCTGTCGTTCCCTGATGTATACGCTGCGCAGCACCTTTCCTTTGAGGAGGCGGTAAAGCAGTACGCAATTACCGGAGGTGTGCCCAAGTATCTGGAATTTTTCAACGAGCAGGAGGAACTATACCGGCAAGTGGAGTCTGTTGTCCTTTCCAAAAATGGTTTTTTGTTTGAAGAACCGAATTTCCTGCTGAAGGATGAAGTACTGTCTGCCGTCAATTATTTTTCCATTATACGGGTGATGGCAGAGGGCAGCCATAAGCTGGGGAAGATTGCCGGCGCATTGGAGATCGAGACCTCCAGATTAACACCATATCTGTCTACCTTGATCGATCTGGGCTTTATCAGAAAGGAAACCCCTGTGACGGAGAAGAATCCGGAGAAATCCCGCAAAGGACTTTATTTCATCTCCGACAATTTCGTGCGCTTCTGGTTTCGGTATGTGTATCCATATAAGGGTGAACTGGAGCTGGATAATACCCGTTTCGTTCTGGATGAGATCAAGAAGGATTTTGTCCAGAAATTTGTTGCTTTTGCCTATGAAGATATCTGCAAGTCAATTTTTGCGGAGCTGTGCAGAAGTGAGGCGATCCATTTTCTGCCGTCCCGTATCGGCACCTACTGGCTCAATGACCTGGACAGCGATACCGAGATTGACGTGATGGCAGTGGACCATCAAAACCGGCAGGTTTTTGCCGGAGAGTGCAAATTTCATAGCAAGCCGGTGGATGTCCCCGTATTTTTCAGCCTTCAGGATAAGGTGTACGCATCGGCAGAAATCCATGCTGTTTTTAAGAACTATCAGATTCTTTACGGAGTGTTTTCAAAAAGCGGCTTTACCCAACGGATGCTGGACTTGTCCAAACAGAATCCGAACCTGCTGTTGATTCAGGAAGATAAATTGATATTCCCGGACAAGAGATAGAAATCCGCTTCGCGATGCATACAAAATGATAGAGTGGTTGAACTATTTTCATTTTATTGCTATAATAAAATAACGCAGAACAGGTATACCTTTATGTCCAAAAAGCGATGGAAGGAAGTGAGGACAGAATATGGGCGTTTATTTGAACGACCCCAGTGCCTATGGGCTTTTTCAGGAGGATTTTTCCCTTACGTATTATGTGGATAAGACGGAAATCCTAAAGGAGCTGGTGCCGTTGCTTGAGTTAAAGGGGAATGACAGCACAAAAGCGGACGTTGACAAAGGGAAAGGCCCCAGGTATGTGGCGATCACAAGACCGCGCCGTTTTGGGAAATCGGTTATGGCCAATATGATCGCGGCCTTTTTGGAAAAAGGCGTGGACAGCCATGCCGAGTTTGACAGGCTGAAGGTATCCGGATATCCCTGGTACAAAAAGCATTTGAACCAGCATAATGTGATCCGCATTGCATTCAATGAAATGCCGGATGAAGTTGCGGATTATAGAGATTATATCAGCCGTATAAAAACATTGCTGTTGGATGACCTGATCCTGGCATATCCAAGTGTAAGGATCAGGGAGACGGATGCCGTTTGGGATGCGCTGAAGAAAGTATATACCTACTGCAACGGTGAAAAGTTTATCTTTGTGCTGGACGAATGGGATTACATTTACCATCAGGACTTCGTGACGGACGAGGATAAAGAGAGCTTCACAAAATTCCTCAGCAACCTTTTAAAGGATAAGGCGTATGTGGAGATGGCGTATATGACGGGCATCCTTCCCATCGCCAAGTATTCCAGCGGTTCCGAGCTGAATATGTTTTTGGAATATTCGATGGCTACCCGTGTAAAATACAGCGAATATTTTGGATTTACCGATGAAGAGGTCGACGGCCTGTTCCAAAAATATCTGCAAATAGAAAAGAAGCCCCGGATATCCCGGGAAGGGCTGAGGCTGTGGTATGACGGTTATCAGGCGGCCAGTGGGAAACGCCTGTATAATCCGCGGTCTGTGGTCAGTGCGTTAAGTGATAACCAGTTGGGAAGCTACTGGACCAGTTCAGGACCGTATGATGAGATTTTCTATTATATCGGCGCAAATGTGGACGCCGTGAAGGATGATATTGCGCTGATGATAGCGGATAACCCGGTACCGGCAAAGGTTCAGGAATATGCGGCTACCTCTATGGAGCTAAAGACAAGAGATGAAATTTTTTCGGCGATGGTAGTTTATGGTTTCCTGAACTATGAAAATGGATATGTCTCCATTCCCAACAAAGAGTTGATGGATAAATTCGCGGAGGTGGTACAGCGGGAGCCTTCCATGGGAAATGTGTATAAGCTGACAAAGGAGTCCGGCAGGATGCTTGCGGCTACGAAAGCCGGGGATGTCGAAACCATGACGGAGCTTATGGAATACGCTCATAACATCCTATATGAAAACAAGCGGCATGAATGTAAGGTGGAAGTGCTGCGGGAAAAGCTCTGATTACAGCCCAGGCGCGGCTGTCTTACTTAGAGGCAAAAAAGGAAAGGAGAATCTTTATGGAAATTTTAATTGGTGTTGGCGCGGTTGTTGTTTTTCTCATTATTATCTTACTCATTGGCTATGTGAAAGCCCCGCCGGATACGGCGTATATGATCTCCGGCTTTCGGAAGCCCCGGGTGATGATCGGGCGGGCAGGCATCCGGATCCCGTTTCTGGAACGGCTGGACAAGCTCTCCCTGAAAATGTTTTCGGTGGATGTCAAGACCACGGATTTTGTTCCCAACGCCGAGTATATCAACGTCAAGGTGGACGCCACCGTGAAGATCCGCATTGGCCAGAGCGAGGAGATGATGTCCCTGGCCTCCAAATTTTTCCTCAATGAGGGAGAGGACGCCATCATCCGCCGGGTCCAGGACACGCTGGAGGGCAATATGCGTGAGATCATCGGGCAGATGCGGCTGGAGGAAATGGTTACGGACCGCAAGGCCTTCGGGGAAAAGGTGCAGGAAAACGCCATCCCGGACCTGCGGAAAATGGGCCTGGAGCTGATCTCCTTCAATGTACAGTCGTTCTCCGACCAAAATAACGTGATCGAGGACCTGGGTATCGACAACATTTCCCAGATCAAAAAGGGTGCCGCCGTGGCCAAAGCCCAGGCGGACCGCGACGTGGCCATCGCCCAGGCCCAGGCCGCCAAGGAGGCCAACGACGCCAAGGTGCAGTCGGAAATGGAGATCGCCGAGAAGCAGACCACCCTGGCGATCCGGCAGGCGGAGTTAAAGCAGCAGTCCGACGTGAAGAAAGCGGAGGCGGACGCCGCCTACTCCATTCAGCAGCAGGAGCAGCGAAAAACCATCGAGGTGACCTCCGCCAACGCCGATATTGCCCGGGCGGAGCGCAACGCGGAGCTGAAGGCGAAGGAGGTTGAAGTCACCAAGCAGACCCTGGACGCTGAGATCCGGGCCAAAGCGGACGCCCAGCGCTACGCGGCGGAGCAGGAGGCGGAGGCAGAGCTGTACCGCCGGACAAAGGAGGCGGAAGCCAAGAAGATCGAGCGTCAGCGGGAAGCAGAGAGTATCCGCGCCGTGGGAGAAGCGGAGGCGGAGGCTATACGGCTGAAGGCCCTGGCGGAGGCCGAAGGTATTGACAAGAAAGCGGAGGCCATGAAGAAATACGGCGAGGCTGCGGTGATCGAAATGATCATGGGCGCCCTGCCAGAGATCGCCAAGAACGTGGCGGAGCCCCTAAGCAAGGTGGACAAGATCACCATGTACGGCGAGGGGAACAGCGCCAAGCTGCTGTCCGATATCGTCAACGGCACCACACAGATCACCGAGGGCATCAGCGCCGGCATGGGCATCGACATCAAGAGCCTGATCATCGGCGCGCTGGGCGGCAAAATAGCCGCGGACAAGGAGCCTGTGGTGGTCGTTCCCTCTGGCGGCACAGCATCCGAGGCCCCGGAGAAAAGAGAAAGTTAGAAAGGACCGGACAAAATTTGGATATCAATATACCTGAAGAAAACCGGGAGGAACGGCGGGATCTTAAGGACAATACCTACGAGATCATTTCTCTGGTTGCTTATCTGATCGGGGTGCCGAAAAGAATTTTTGAAAAGGAGCCAGAGCCGCCAAAGCTGGATATTTATCAGCAGCTGGAGCAGCAAAAGAACGCGCGTATCATCCGGCATTTATGCGCGGTGCGGACGGCGATCGAGCGAAACTACAGACACATAAACCGAAAAATGCAGCTTGAGTACAAAAGTCTGTATTCTCTTCCCGAATATGTCCCCCTGGACAGCATCGCCCAGTTGAGCGAGGATGGCGTTAATTTCATAAAGAAATCCAGCAGCCAGCCCAGACACCATATCATTGAGATCAACAGGATCATTTCCGCGCGGATCAATAATTGCAAAAATCTGTTTCCCATCTGGCTGAATTGGGATTATATCAGGGAACTGTTCCTTATGCCGGAGGGACTGACAGAGGAAGGCACCAAAGCAGCCGCACAGATTTATTATGACAACCTGGACCAGTATCCATATCATATGTATATCAACTGGACGCCAAACAATGATGGAAATATCCTTTACAATGACAAAAAATTCGTCACCCTTCTCTATAAGCGTCACGGAGATCAATTTACCAAAACCAGCAAAGTTTCCGATGCGGGAAGCAGGATAAAGGGCGGTATTTATGACTTTATCGCCGACGGTGAGAAGATTGTCGTAGTGGTAGACTGTGAAAATTCCGATCCCTATAAGCTTTGTTCCGTATTGAAAAATTTAGACTACGAATTTACGCGAAAGATTTCCAATATCATTCTTTTCGATGACGTACATACCGCGCCTGCCTGGGGAATCCTGGAGCGCTTCACGAAGATACCCGTGGAGCACATGACCATCGAGCGCGTAAACGAAGGGAAATCCCTGGTAGACATCCGCTTGACAGCCAGGGCCTGCCAGGAGCATTATCAGAAACAGGTAGATTCCTTTATCATTGTCTCCAGCGATTCCGATTATTGGGGGCTTATCACCTCCCTGCCTGCCGCCCGGTTTTTGGTCATGGCGGAACGGGAAAAATGCGGGAGCAGCATGAAAGCGGCATTGACGGAGTCGGGTATCTTCTCCTGCTACATTGACGATTTCTATTCGGGAAATACAGAGGATATCCGCATGAGCGCGCTGTTTCGGGAGGTTTACCGTTATCTGGACCATTCCTTTCAGCTAAATATATATGAAATGATGGATTCTGTCCTGCGCACCACCCGGATCCGTATGACAAATTCGGAAAAACAGCAATTTTTAGATAAATATGTAAAGCCCATGCGCATTCTGATCGGAACGGACGGAGAAGCCAGCATTGAATTAAAACGATAAACAAAAAACGGAGTATAACATGGAAAAACTTGCTTTAAGCGACGAAATTTTGTTACAGATAGACAAGCCGGCCCGCTATATCGGCGGCGAGGTCAACATGGTCAGAAAGGACCCGGGAAAGGTAGAACTTCGCTTTGCCATGTGTTTCCCGGATGTCTATGAAATAGGCATGTCCCACCTGGGAATCCAGATCTTGTACGACATGCTGAATCGCCGGGAGGACACCTACTGCGAGCGGGTCTATTCCCCCTGGCCGGATCTTCATAAGATCATGAAGGAGCGGGACATCCCGCTGTTCACCCTGGAAACCCAGTCCCCGGTGGGGGAGATGGATTTTCTGGGAATCACCATCCAGTACGAGATGTGCTACACCAATATTTTGCAGATCCTGGATTTAAGCAAGATCCCCCTGCATGCCAAAGAGCGCACCTGGGAGGACCCCATCGTCATCGGCGGCGGCCCCTGCACCTACAACCCGGAGCCGCTGGCGGACTTTTTTGACATCTTCTATATCGGGGAGGGGGAGACCCGCTACGACGACCTGCTGGCGCTGTACAAGAGCTGCAGGGCGAAGGACTGCACCCGGCAGGAATTTCTGGAGGCGGCGGCCAAGATCCCCGGCCTGTATGTGCCCTCCCTCTATGAAGTGACCTACCACGAGGACGGCACCATCGCCTCCTTTGAGCCGGTGAAGGAGGGGATTCCCGCCCGGGTGAAGAAGGAGATCGTCATGGAGCTGACGGATACCCCTTATCCCACCAAACCCCTGGTGCCCTACATCAAGGTGACCCAGGACCGGGTGGTGCTGGAGATCATGCGGGGCTGTATCCGTGGCTGCCGGTTCTGCCAGGCGGGGATGATCTACCGTCCCACCCGGGAGCGGAGCCTGGAGCAGCTAAAGCGGTGGGCCTATGAAATGCTGAAAAATACCGGCCACGAAGAGATCTCCTTAAGCTCCTTAAGCTCCAGTGACTACACGAAGTTAAAGGAGCTGGTCACCTTCCTCATCAAGGAGTTTCAGGGGAAAGGCATTAACATTTCCCTGCCCTCCCTGCGCATCGACGCCTTCTCCCTGGATGTGATGCGCAAGGTCCAGGACGTCCGAAAGAGCAGCCTGACCTTCGCGCCGGAGGCCGGCTCCCAGAGGCTTCGGGACGTGATCAATAAGGGGCTCACCGAGGAGGTGATCTTAGAGGGAGCCGGACAGGCCTTCGAGGGCGGCTGGCAGAAGGTGAAGCTTTACTTTATGCTGGGCCTGCCCACGGAGACTGAAGAGGATATGCGGGAAATCCCCCGGCTGGCGGAGCGGATCGCCGAGCGGTACTACGAGATCCCCAAGGAGAGGCGGAACGGAAAATGCCAGATCACCATCAGCACCTCCTTCTTTGTGCCCAAGCCCTTCACCCCCTTCCAGTGGGCGCCCATGTGCAGCCGGGATGAATTTCTCGACAAGGCCAGGGTGGTAAACGAGGAGGTGAAGCTGCAGTTGAACAGAAAGAGCTTAAAGTACAACTGGCATGAAGCTGACGTTACGGTGCTGGAGGGCGTCTTTGCCAGAGGTGACCGCCGGGTGGGCCGGGTGCTGGAGCAGGCTTACAGAAACGGCTGCATTTTTGACTCCTGGACGGAATTTTTCGACAATGAGAAATGGCTGTCCGCCTTTGCAGAGACGGGCATTTCCATGGACTTTTATAACAGCCGGGTGCGGGACACGGAGGAACTCCTGCCCTGGGATTTTATCGACTGCGGCGTTTCCCGGGAATTTCTGAAGCGGGAATGGGAGAAGGCCCAAAAGGGGATCGTAACGCCCAACTGCCGTATGCAGTGTTCCGGCTGCGGCGCCATGCAGTTTGAAGGAGGTGTCTGCTTTGAAGATAAGAATTAAATTTGCGAAATATGGGATCATGCGGTTCATCGGACACCTGGATATGGTGCGCTATTTCCAGAAGGCCATGCGCCGGGCGGATATCGACATCGCCTACTCGGAAGGCTACAGCCCCCATCAGATCATGTCCTTCGCGGCTCCCCTGGGGGTGGGGATCACCAGCGAGGGGGAATATATGGACATTGAGGTACATTCCAGCAAAAGCTCAGAGGAAGCCTTAAGGGCCTTAAATGAGGTGATGGCGGAGGGCGTTTCGGTGCTTGAATACCGGAAATTGCCGGAGGGCGCCAAAAACGCCATGTCCTCGGTGGCCGCCGCGGACTATCTGGTGTACTATAAGGAAGAAAATCCCGGCGGCGCGACGCCCCTGGCAGGGGAGGCAATCCTGCCGGAGCCTTCAGCCCCGTCAGGGGAAACGGTCCTGCCGGAGCCTTCAGCCCCTGCAGGGAGAATCCCGCTTTCGGAGCTTTCCCATGCCCTGGAAGCATTTTTCCGGGGCCAGGAGGAGATCCTCATCACCAAGCAGACGAAAAAGGGTGAGAAAACCGTGGACTTAAAGCCTCTGATCTATGACCTTCAGGTTGTTGACCTGAAGGAGGTTGAACCCCTCCATAAGCTTCAGGCCCTTGACCTGAAGGAATTTAACACCCTCCGCGGTCTTCCGGATGTGGAAGAAAAGTTGGATAAGCCATGGCTTCCCGGCCAGGGCGTAGGATTTTACATGAAGGTCTGCACCGGAAGCACCGACAACGTGAAGCCGGAGCAGGTGCTTATAGCGTTCTCGGAATACTGCAGGGCCACCGGAGCCTGCGGGTTCCGGTTTGTGCCCTTCCATATGCAGACGCACCGGATGGAGATTTACGCGCAGAGGGACGGGGAATTGATCCCCCTTGGAAATTTTGGACAGGAGATTGCTTGAACATCATTATGCCGACAAAGCTGATCATCACAAAAGTCATACGAAATCAAACATCCTATACGGTCTGCGGCCTTTACGAGGAGAAGCGTCTCGTGGAGCTTCACGGACAGCGGGAGGGGAGCGAGGGGCTTCTGGGAAATATTTACGTGGGCCGGGTGCGGGACGTGGTGCAGAACTTAAACGCGGCCTTCATCGAGATCGCTCCGGGGCTTCCCTGCTATTTTTCCCTGGAGGATCTGAAAAATCCGGTCTATGTCAAGAAGCTGAACAGCCCTCGCCTGGTGCAGGGGGACGAGCTTTACGTGCAGGTGGAAAAGGAGAGCATGAAGACGAAGCCGCCCCGGGTCAGCGTGAACCTAAGCTTCGCGGGAAAATACCTGGTGCTCACCACCGGAAATCAGACCTTCGGCCTGTCAAAGAAGCTGGACAGGGAGACGAGAAGCCGCCTGAAGGCTCTGGTGGAGCCCTGTCGGGACAAGCGTTTCGGCCTGGTGCTTCGCACCAACAGCCAGACGGCCAGCGACGAGCAGATTCTGGCCGAGCTTTCGGCCCTTACCGCTCAGGCCAGAGAGCTTCTGGCCAAAGCCCCCTACCAGACCTGTTTTTCCTGTATGCGCCGGCAGCCGCCGGAGTTTCTCACGGTTCTGAAAAATGTATACACCGGGGACCTTACAGAGATCGTGACCGACGAGGAGACCCTGTACGAAGAAATCCGGCAGTACCTGAGTGTCCATCAGCCCGAGGACCTTCCGAAGCTTCGCCGGTATGAGGATAAGCTTCTGCCTCTGGCCAAATGCTATGGCCTTGAGGGGAAGCTGGAGGAAGCCTTAAGGGAGCGGGTGTGGCTTCCGTCCGGCGGCTACCTGCTGATCCAGCCCACGGAAGCCCTGACGGTCATCGACGTAAATACCGGCAAAAGCGCTCTGAAGGTGTCAAGCTCCAGCCGCAGGACCGCGGACGGAAGCGGCCCGGCCTATGAGGTGCAGGAGCATTATCTTAAGGTCAATCTGGAGGCCGCCGAGGAGATCGCGGCTCAGCTGCGGCTTCGGAACATTTCCGGTATCATTGTGGTGGATTTTATCGACATGACCTCCCAGGAGGCAAGGGAACGCCTGCTGGAGGCTTTGCGCGCCGCCGCCGGACGGGACCCGGTTCCGGTACAGGTGGTGGACATGACGAAGCTGAACCTGGTGGAGCTGACCCGGAAAAAGGTCAAAAAGAGCCTGATGGAGCAATTTTCCTGAATGGAGGCGATATTATGAAAAAGAAAGCGGCGGCCACCAACTGCGAGAGCTGCGCCAACTATATTTACGAGGAAGACTATGAATGCTATACCTGTATGGTGAATCTGGACGAGGACGAATTTGGGCGGTTCCTGACCGGGAGCTTCTCCCATTGCCCCTATTACCGGCTGGATGATGAATACAAGGTGGTGCGGCACCAGATGTAGGCCCGGGGAAAAGGCGCCCGTATGTGGTCCGGCTGTCTGAACCTGTCAAAAAATTTACCAAATCATCCGATAAAATTACAACGCCGCCGTATTGACAACCGCCTTCTCATTTGCTAAACTACAATACAACTGAACAACATGCGCTTATGTGTAGGAATACACCGATGTGGAAGCATCGAGGGAATCGGATGAGAGTTCCGAGCTATCCCAGTAACCGTGAAGCTGACGAACGGACAAGAAACCACTGTCTTCGGACGGGAAGGAGTCCCAGTAGGAGGAAGCTAAGCCGGGAGACCTGTTTGCGCGTGAGAAATACTTCTGGGGGTGGGTAGACGATAAAGCGCAGGACAGGAATGGCTCTGCGCTCCTGATAGTTCCTCCTCGGTGGGAGGGGCTTTTTTTGTTTGCTCCTTCTTGTTCAGCCAACGTAAAAACCGCCCGTAAGATTATTTTCGGGCAAAAAAGAAAAGGAGCGTGTAAAAAATGAAACACAAAAAAATCCTGGCAGTTCTTCTGACTGCCGCAATGACATTGGGCCTGCTTACAGGCTGCGGAAGCAGCGCAGGCAGTACGCCGGACACGGAAGGGTCCCAGACGGATTCTCAGGGGACCGATACCCCTTCCGATCCCGGGGATGAGGACGATACCGCAAAGGAGGAGGGAGACGGCGGCGCCATCACCTTCACCGATATGACCGGAAGAGAGATCACCCTCACGGAGCCGGCCACCAGGATCGTGGCCCTGACTCCCTCCGACTGTGAGATCCTCTATGCCCTGGGCGCCGGGGATACGCTGGTGGGCCGTGGGGAATACTGCGATTATCCGGCGGAAGTTGCGGAGGTGCCCTCCGTCCAGTCCGGCGCGGACACCAATATCGAGCAGATCATTGCTCTGGAGCCCCAGGTCCTTCTGATGAGCACCATGGCCCAGACCGAGGAGCAGATCGAGCAGCTGGAAAATGCCGGCGTTCACGTGGTGGTCAGCGATGCCAAGGATATTGAAGGCGTCTATACGGCTATTGAAATGATCGGGACGCTGATGGCCAAGGAGGAGGAAGCAGAGACCCTCATCGCAGACATGGAATCCACCTTTGCCGAGCTAACTGAGAAGGCTGCCGGAGACGGGACCAAGACCATCTATTTTGAAGTATCTCCCTTAGAGTACGGCCTGTGGGCCGCAGGCGCCAACACCTTTATGGACGAGGTGGCAACTATGCTTGGCCTTACCAACTGCTTTGCGGACGTGGACGGCTGGGGAGAGATCTCCGAAGAGCAGGTGCTGGAGCGAAACCCGGATTATATCGTCACCATCACCATGAGCTATGACCAGGAGTTAAGCCCGGAGGAGGAGATCATTTCCAGGGCCGGCTGGGAAAATGTCACCGCGGTGAAGAACCGTGCCATTTTGAATCTGGTGAACAACGAGCTGTCCCGTCCGGGTCCCAGACTGGCCGAGGGCGCCCAGATGCTCTATGATTTTATTTATGGTGAGGAAACGGAAGCAGGCGACTCCGCAGCCAACGGGGAAACGGCAGAATAAATAAGGCATTTAGGGGCTGCCTGTGACAATGAGGCGGCCACTTTGGAGGTATGTTAGGGGCTGACTGCGACAATGAGGCGGCCCCTTCGGAGGTATGCAATGAGAACACGCACTGAGAAATTTCATCTGTGGGAATATCTGGTCTTTTTTGCGGTCACGGCGGCGGTGTTCTGCCTCTGCGTCTGCGTCGGCAGCGTCAACATTCCCTTGGGGGAGATCGGGGCAGTCCTGAAAAATGCATTTCTCGGGCAGGCTCAGACCAACGCCCTGGCCTCCTCCATCCTGATTCCGGTCCGTATCCCCCGGGTGCTCTGCGTGGCCCTGACGGGCGCGGCCCTCTCCGTGGCCGGAACGGCCATGCAGGGACTTCTGAAAAATCCGCTGGCGGACGGCTCCACCCTGGGGGTGTCCTCCGGCGCGGCCTTAGGCGCGGTGATCGCCATTGCCTTCGGCGTTGTATTTCCCCAGATCCCCTTTGGAGCCACCACGGTGATGGCCATCCTGTTCGCCTTTTTATCCCTTATGATCATCCTGGGGCTGGCCTACAAGCTGGATTACTCCCTGTCCACCAACACCATCATCCTGATCGGCGTGATCTACTCCATGTTTGTGTCCAGCGCCATGAATATCGTCATTACCTTTGCAACTGACAAGATTCAAAGTATCACCTTCTGGACCATGGGGAGCCTCCAGGGCACCGGATATACGGACGCGGCGCTATTGGGCGTCACCCTGCTTCTCTGCGGCGGGCTGATCTTTTTCCATGCCCGGGAGCTCAACGCCTTTGCCGTGGGGGAGGACAACGCCCGGCATATCGGCGTCAACGTCCGCCGGACCAAGCTGGTGATCCTGATCACCGTGTCCATTTTGATCGGCGTATGCGTCTCCATCGGCGGCACCATCGGCTTTGTGGGCCTGGTGACGCCCCATATGGTGCGGATGCTGGTGGGCCCCAACCATAAGAGGCTCCTGCCCGCCGCCATGTTCGGGGGCGCGGTGTTTCTCATGCTGGCGGATCTGATCGCGCGGACGCTTCTAAATCCCCGGGAGCTCTCCATCGGCGTGGTGACAAGCCTTGTGGGAGCGGTGGTCTTTGTGTTTATTTTTTCCCAGTCCAGAAAGAGGTGAGCGCCGTGCTGGAAGTAAAAAATCTATCCGTCCGATACGGAGACCTGTCCATCCTGAAAAATGTGAGCTTCTCCGTGCAGGAAGGCCAGTGGCTGATGATCATCGGCCCCAACGGGGCCGGAAAGTCCACGGCTTTAAACGCCGTCACCCAGGGGGTGGGCTATACCGGAGAAATTTTATTAGAAGGCCGCTCCATGAAGCAGATAAAGCCCGCGGAGCGGGCCAGGATGGTGGGCGTGCTGGCCCAAAACCATTTTGTGGGATATTCCTTCACGGTGGAGGAGGTGGTGCGGCTGGGCCGCTATGCCTATTCTCCAGGCTTTCTCTCCGGACGCAGACGGGAGAGGGAGGACGAGGCGGCCATAGAGCGGGCCATGGACCTTACGGGCATGACGCCCCTTCGCGGAAAATCCGTTTTGACCCTGTCCGGCGGCGAGCTGCAGCGGGTCTTTCTGGCCCAGGTCTTCGCCCAGGAGCCCCGGCTTCTGCTGTTGGATGAGCCCACCAACCACCTGGACCTGATCTACCAGAAGCAGGTGTTCGGCCTGATCACGGAATGGCTGAAGACCCCGGGCCGGGCGGTGGTGTCTGTGGTCCACGACCTCTCCCTGGCCAAGGCCTTCGGCACCCACGCGGTTTTGCTGGACGAGGGGAGCTGCGTGGCCAGGGGAACCGCGAAGGAGGTCTTAAGCGCCGCAAATCTGAATAAAGTATACCGGATGGATGTTTCCGCCTGGATGCGGCAGATGCTGTCCCAGTGGGAAGAGCAGGCAGACGATCCTGCTGTTGCGGATGGTTTGGCTGCTGCGGATGAGTTTGCTGTTTTCGGAAAAGAGGAGAGTGCCTTATGATGATTTTGTTGACCGGAGGCTCCGCCTGCGGGAAGAGTTCTTACGGGGAGCGGCTGTGCGTGGCGCAGCCCGGCCCCCGCTATTACATCGCGGCCATGAAGCCCTACGGGGAGGACGGCGCGGAGAAGGTTGCCCGCCACCGGAAGCTCCGCCGGGGAAAGGGCTTTGAGACCATTGAGCGCTATACGGATCTGGCTTCTCTGGTTCTGCCGGAGCGGGGCTGCGTCCTGCTGGAATGCATCTGCAATCTCACCGCCAACGAGATGTTTGACGAGGAGGGGGAGATGACCGATCCTTATGACCGGGTCCTAGACGGCGTCCGGGCGCTGCGCAGGCAGTGCGCGTATCTGGTGGTCATCACCAATGAGGTGGGGGCGGAGGACGGTTCCGTCTACGACGCCGGAACCCAGGAATACATGCGGGTCTTAGAAAACATCAACCGGGCCCTGGCCCGGGAGGCCGACACGGTGCTGGAGCTGGTCTGCGGGATACCCCTTGTATTGAAGGGCGAACTGCCAGAGCCATAGGAAACCCTCGCGGCAGTTCAGGTAACTGCGCTGCCTGAGGCAATCTAAACTCCCGGACAGCGGGAAATGAGTAGGAGGACGCAATATGATTTTAATTATCGGCGGCGAGGCCGCGGGAAAACGGACCTATGCGGAAGGACTGGGGTATTCCAGAGAGCAGATGGCGGACGCCGTCTTAGATGACCGCCCGGTCCTTTACCACCTGGAGCGGCTGGCAGCCAGGGACTGGGAGCATGCGGGAGAGCTTTTGGAGCCTCTCCTGAAGAAAGAGGTGGTCATCTGCAACGAGGTTGGAAGCGGCGTCATCCCCGCCAACCGCCCGGACCGGAAGGCCAGGGAGGCCGCCGGGCGTCTCTGTATCCTGCTGGCAAAGGAGGCGGAGTCCGTGGTGCGCATGGTGTGCGGGATTCCGACGGTGTTGAAGTAGGTTATGGAAGTAATTGAATAGCAACAAGCTGTTCTGCCCATATCGTACCGATTGTTGCAGGTTCTCCTATATATGTCACCTCTACGCGGTCCCCGGGTGAATATTCTTCCGCAGATTGTCCATCCGGCAGGTCAATCCCATATACGCGGCTATATTTCGAGGCTTTCTCCTCATCCAAAAGAATCCCTATATGATTCGCGTATGGGTCAACCACAGTGATTTCACCTGCAACAGTCTTATTAGCTTCTGCATCTTGCTGTGTTTTATGGACCAGGGATTGCAGAAATCCCACATAATCCTCCACAGGAATATTTTGAGAATCAACCAAAAAGGCAACATCCTCTTGCAGGAATTCCGTATAATAGCAGTCTGCTCCGTCGTTTTCTGTGTAGTGGAAAATGGCTAATTCCCTGCCGTTTATATCCGCAAATCTGAGCTCTTCCTCGTTCAGATCAAAAAGATCATAGGTGTGTTGAAACACTTTTGCAAGGACTATGCGCATGCTCTGGGTTCTGTCTGAACTTTCAAATACAACCGTATTCCCATCAAAATAAATATCGCCCTCCTCGGACTGGTAGATTCCAAAATCATCGCTTTGAAGCGTAAGATAGGGAAGCGTTTCCGTGATCGGGAGAGATACGTCAAAATATGTTAAAAGTTTTTCATAAGTCATAGGAACATAGTCGTCCACCATAAGCGCAATATTACTAGTCACAGCCTTGGGCGCGTCAATTTCATTGATGGGAATCCTGGCTGCCTCTTTAGGATTCTCGGAACTGCCATTGGGATTTTCAGCTGCATCTAAACTGTCATCCGGGTTTTCAGTTGCATTTAAACTGTCATCCGGGGATTCCGCCATTGGAGGATCGACCTCTGGCTGTGGTTTGGGCTGTCCCGGAAGCTGTTTCCACAAAAATGAAACTGACACTGTGAAAATAATGGCTGCGCAGGCGGCTAAGGATGTGAACTTTACCAACCTATGCTTTTGGTACCTGTAATGTTCCGCTTCCTCGTAGTAGCGATCGCCGACTTCATTCATCGCTTCGGAAAACAATTTCGTGTTCATATAAATACCTCTCTTTCCATTAAATATTTTTTCATCTTCTGACGGATCAGGGTAAGCCGGACAGATACATTTTTCTCAGATATTCCCATCCGCCTTGCGATGTCTGCATAGGTATCCATGTACGCATAGCGGCGCATAAAGATGACGCGTTCTTTTTTGGTCAGCGTGTCCAAAAACCTTTCAATGACACGGGCTAACTCCCTGGCCCCTACTTCATCTTCAATGGTCTTCCGGTCTGCGATACAGTCTTCGATCTCCTGCATGGCAACCGTGCAGCTGCTGTTTCGCTTGGCTGCTTCCTTTTGCCAGTAAATTTTAAGTGAAAGATTCCGAACGATTTTGACGATATAGGCCAACAAAGGGCTCGGCTTTGCTGGGGGAATGGCGTTCCATGCGCCTAAGTAAGCGTCATTGACATATTCCTCCTTTCCGGCTTCAACTATATACTACGGTTTTAGCGGCGAATACTAAATGAAACAGAGAAATTTTTCAAAAAAATTATTGTACCACGATTTTGCTAAGCTGGTGAGAATAGAGTAAGCAATGGCCAGCTTTTTTCCTTGCCAATCCCTTTCTAATATGTTACTCTTAAAAACAGAGAGAAGGCTGTCTGAACGTGAATCTGAGACCAGCTTCTCAATGGAGGGATAGCTTTTGGAAGGAGCGTGCTGCATTCATGGAGATGAAAAAAAAACTTCCAATCGGAATCGAAAATTTTGAAAAAATTCGGACAGAAGGATTCTACTATATCGACAAGACGGGATTGATAAAGGATTTATTACAGAACTGGGGGGAAGTAAATCTGTTTACCCGCCCAAGACGATTCGGAAAATCTCTGAATATGAGTATGCTGAAAAGCTTTTTTGAGATTGGCTGTGACAGTACCTTGTTTGAAGGCTTGCAGATTTCCAAAGAGCGCGCTTTATGCGAGACTTATCTTGGAAAATTTCCGGTGATATATATCAGCATGAAGGGGGTAAATGGCGCCCGTTTTGAAACTGCCAGGGGTATGGCAGTCCAGCTTATAAATGAGGAAGCCAGGCGTATGCAGTTTCTTTTGGACAGCGCCGCACTTACCAAATATGATAAAGAAGCCTTTATTTCTTTATTGCGGGCTGATATGGATGATGCGACACTCGCCAGCAGCCTGCGGATTTTATCGGAACTGCTTAGAACACATTATGGAAAAGAAGTGATCATTCTCATTGACGAGTATGATGTTCCTCTTGATAAAGCCATGCAGGCCGGCTATTATGATGAGATGGTGAATTTGATCCGGAATCTGTTCGGACAGGCTTTAAAGAGCAATGACAGCCTCCAGTTCGCTGTGCTGACCGGATGCTTACGTGTGTCAAAGGAAAGCATTTTTACGGGCCTGAATAATCCTAAAATTTTATCCATTACAAATGTGGAATTTGATGAATACTTTGGCTTTACGGATGATGAAGTGCGGGAATTGCTGGATTACTATGGTCTGACCGCAGCTTATGGGGTTGTAAAAGAATGGTACGATGGATACCGTTTTGGAAATGTAAATGTATATTGTCCCTGGGATGTGATCTGCTACTGCAATAAGCTTCGTGTTGATCCTGAGGCGCAGCCGGAAGCATATTGGTCGAATACCAGCGGAAACGATATTATCAGGCACTTTATCGAAATGGCAAAAGGCACAACCAGACGGGAAATTGAACAGCTTATGGCCGGAAATGCCGTGGAGAAGATGATCCGGCAGGAATTGACCTATAAGGAACTATACGATTCCATTGATAATCTGTGGAGCATACTGTTTACCACAGGGTATCTGACTACACGGGAAAAACCGGAGAGAAGAACGTTTGCTCTGGTAATCCCGAATATCGAAATCCGAAACATCTTTGAGACACAGATCTTGGAATGGTTTCAGAATACTGCGCGCCAGGATGGTATGACATTAAACGCGTTCTGCGAAGCTTTTCGTGAAGGCAATGGGGCGAGAGTAGAGGAATTATTTCATGCGTATCTTAGGAAGACCATCAGTATCAGAGATACCGCCGTGAGAACGGATAGAAAGGAATCCTTGCCCACAGGGAAAGCGACCACTAAGGGTTTGAAAGAACCAAACCCAAGTGTCTGCTTTTACCACGGAATCCTTCTCGGCCTGCTCAGCTACAAAGACAACTGGATTCTGTCCTCCAACAAGGAAACAGGAGAAGGATACAGCGATATTTTGGTGGAGATCGACGAGGAAGAGATCGGCATCATTATAGAGGTAAAATACTCGGAGGATTCCAATCTGGAGGCGGCGTGCAGAGAGGCGCTGGAGCAGATAGAAAAAAAACGGTATGAAGAGTCGCTTCGTAACGCTGGAATGGTTACGATTCTTAAATATGGAATTGCCTGCCACAAGAAGCAGTGCAGGGTCGTGCTGGGCAAATGAACGAAGGAGAAGCGTCTGCTTCTTGACAGACAGAATACATTTTTACTGGAGGAAAGCTGGTCATGATGGATTTCAAAGACATTGAATTCGAGTTATATGGAAACCTGATCCAGATGAAAAATATCCTGTCCTACTATAAGCGGGAGGACGACATTATCCGGGAACTGATCAACTGCGCGGAGCTGATCAAGTCGAAGAAATATCATGTGGCGGTGGTGGGAGAGTTCCGCAGGGGCAAATCCAGCCTCATCAACGCCATGCTGGGGCTGAAGGTCCTGCCCGCTGATGTGACGCCAACCACGGCCACGATCAACCGGATCACCTTTGGGACGGAGCCTCAGGTGGCCATCTGCTATAAGGACGGCAGTATGGAGACGGTTCCCATCGAAGAATTACAGAATTATGTGACGAAACGCACGGAAGAGCTGGAGGCGCGGGCCCTGCGCATCCGGGAGGCCGTGGTCTCTTATCCCACGGTCATCTGCCAGAACCATATCGATATCATCGATACGCCGGGACTTAACGATGACGAGAGCATGACCGGCATCACCCTGACCCTTCTGCAAGAGATAGACGCGGTTATCGTGGCGGTCTCTGCCCTGTCCCCCTTCAGCGAGGTGGAAAAGGGCTTTGTGACGGAGCTGATCGCCCGGGAGACCATTTCAGATATTATTTTTGTGGTGACCTTTATCGACCAGGTGGATGAGGAAGACCTGCCAAGGTTACTTGAAAATATCCGTAAACGGATTCAGCAGATGACAATGGCGGAGGTGGAAAAGCGCTACGGAGACCGGGAGGAGATCCAAAGGAAAGCCCAGCGCATTTTACAGGATCGCTTCAAGCTCTTTGCGGTGTCCTCCTATCAGGCACTGCAATCCTTCGTGACAGGCAACCGCAAGCTGCTGGCCAGCAGCTGTTTTCCATTTTTCAAGGAGGAGCTCTACAAGCTTCTGACCGCCGGGCAGAGCATTCATGTGGTGGAGCGCGTGACGGCGGTGATCCACAGGGCTGCGGAGGGCTTTGACCGGATTTACCGGGAAAAATTCGATGTGATCGAGGGCAGGATTTCCGGATTAGAGAATGCCCTATCCCTGACGAAAACGTACTATGAGGAGCAAATGCCATGCCTGAATGAACAGACCAGAAAGCTTGAGGACAGTCTGGAAGAATTGCTGGAAGAGGTTCGAGAGGAAAACTGGAAGCTGAAGGCGCCTTTTTGCAGTGAGCTGTACGCAGTGCGGCAAAACAACCCGGATCTGATCCGCCAGGCCATCGGACGGGCTGCAGAGAAAAGCATTCAGCAGGGAGAAGCCCGAACGGCTCAGTTGGATGACAGGGTAGAGCAGCTGGTCTTGACAGCGCTTGAGGCCCTTGCGCGCCGGCGGCAGGCGTTTTGCGATACCGTAGGGCCTCTGGTGGCCGGAGAGATCACATTGGCAGAGCCTTCGCATTGGCAGGTGCAGGCGGAGGCGGAAATTGGCCGGATGAAGAGGGACCCCTTCCAGTTCACGGATGAGCTGCTTCCAAGAGTACCGCGGCTGGAGCACTGCAATGTCATCGCCTATATCGAACCTGTTCTTTTCCAATCCGTGGAAGCTGTCTGGGAGCCCTGCCGTGCTTTTGTTCAGAATGCCCTTCGGGTACTGGAGCAGAGTATCACAGTGGATGACGATTGGGAGAAAGAAATATGCGCTTCCCTGAGAGAACAGCTTGAAAATGCAAAAAGGGAGCTTCTGGTATGTCAGGGAAATTACGAGCTGCACCGGACTATGGTGCTGGGACTGATGGACAGCACGGAAAATTTACGTCTTCAATGCACAAACGCGAAGAATGAGGGGGAAGAGAGATGAAACAATGTACACGCTGCGGTTGCATACTGACAGAGGACGCGCGGTTCTGTCCCCAGTGCGGCAGTCCGGTGGAGGCTATAGAAGCATACGCGCCCCAGTACAAGACATGCACCAAATGCGGCGCCCGCCTGGAAGGGGACGTCTTATTCTGCAATGCCTGCGGGACAAAACAGTATGTGTGGGGGCCGGTGCCATTTCCCAGACCGGGAATGCTTCTGATGGAATTTCACACCTGCCAGTATGTCCGCCTGCTGGTGATGAAGCAGCCGGGCACGCTTTCTGTCTATGATGACAGACTGCATTTTCAGCCGGCTTCGGGGACGCCTCATGCCCTTCCCATGCAGGATCTGGCCGGGATTTACTCTGCTACTGCGGGAGGAAACGCCGGAATCAAGGTGACTACCAAAAAGGGCAAAACGTATCTCTACAGTTTTTCCAAGCCGGAGGAGGACGCAGTCCCTTATTTGATCGGACTGTTGATGAATTATAAATATTAATTACAATGAGGTGATGAGATGGAAGAAAACATGCAGGAAGAACAGGTTCGGGAGGAAAACATTCAGTTTGCGTCATTTTCCGGCTACCGGCAGACAGTTGCACAGCTTCGGGACACCATGATGACCTTGAAAGGTTTCTGTAACGCCCTTGGTATGAAGAAGTCAGCCGAATCCATTGAGGAAACCATGAGAAAGGCTGCGGAGGATTCCTTCGACGTGGCGGTGGTGGGAGAGTTCCGGCGAGGGAAGAGCACGCTGATCAACGCCCTTTTAGGCAAGGACATCCTGCCCTCGGACGTGCTGCCGACCACGGCCACCTTAAACCGGGTGACCTATGGAATCACGCCCTTCGTGAAAATCGAGTACAAGGACGGAACCACGGAGGATATCGATACGGAGCTTCTCTCCGATTATGTGACTAAGCTCACGGAGGAGTCCGAGCAGCGGGCCAGCACCATCCGGCAGGCCACGGTGCACTACCCCATTAATTACTGCAAGAATAATATCGACATCATTGACACGCCAGGCTTAAATGATGATGAAAATATGACGGCTGTGACGCTGTCCATGCTGCCCCAGGCAGACGCGGCTTTGTTTGTCATCATGGCTCAGTCCCCCTTCTCAGAGTACGAGCGGGATTTTCTGGAAAATAAAATGCTGGTCAGCGACATTGGCCGGATCATCTTCGTGGTGACCCGCATTGATTCCTTCGATCCGGAGGATGCGGACCGGGTCATTGAGAATATTTCAGGCCGCATCAAGAAATATGTGGTGGAGAAGGCACGGAAGGTACTGGGGGAGGATTCTGAGGAATTTGCTGCCTACCAGCGGAAGCTTGGCAGCATCAAGGTCCTGGGCGTGTCCGCCAAGCAGGCCCTGAAGGCCAAGAAGACGGAGAACGACGCTCTCTGGGAGGAAAGCCGCTTTGGAGCCTTTGAGGCGGAGCTGGAGCGTATGCTGACCGAGGATCGGGGCGCCATTGCCTTGCAGGTCCAGGTAAGCAAAATCCTGTCTGTCTCGGCAGAGCTGATCAAGCACGCAAAGCTTCGCGGCGACGCTCTTAAAATGGGCGAGGATGAGTTCAACGAGAAATATGTGGAAGCGCAGGAGAAGATCGCTCAGATCCGCCGCCGCAGAGATCTGGAGTATCAGCGCATCGATGCCTCCGCCCGCAGTGCCTATGAGGAGCTTCTGCCCCAGGCGGAGGGGTTTTGGAGTGAGCTTGTGGACAACGCCTTATGCATCATTGACAATGAGCCTTTGACTCAGACGGATATCCAGAAGGACAATATCGCCGCGACTCAGGAAAGGATTCTGGAGAAGATCAAAAAGTCCACGGAGGATTACGGCCAGCTTCTCACAGAAAAGCTGCAAAATTCCATCAACGGAGCCCTGGGCCGGGAAGCGGAGCGGTTACAGACGTTCCAGGAGGATTTCTATCAGTCTGTCTCCCAGATCCAATGCTCCTTCGGCGGTACGGAGGATACGGAAAAATCTGCCATCGGCGATATCGTGGTGGGAACCTTTGCAGAGTCCTTCCTGCTGATGGGCTTGGGCGGCGCGTACCAGGGCTTTAAGCAGGCCGGATGGAAGGGCGCTCTGGTAGGCGGTGCCGTGGGCTTCGGTGCCAGCTACGGCGGCGTGCTCCTTTTGTCCTCCCTGGCCATTCCCTTCTCCTGGCCGGTGGTGCTTGCGGTGGGATTGATGGGAACTTTGGCCAGCCGGTTTGCCATCGGTAAGCTGTTCAACAATACAGAGAAGCAGCTCATTGATTTTCGGGAGAAGTTAAAGGAAGCGGTTTCTGGCAGATTTCAGGAGATGTCTGTGGAAAATAACATGGCAAAGCAGGTGGAGAAGCAGGTGGCCACAGCCTTTGAGGCTTTAAAGCAGCACATCGACGAGGAGACGGAAACGGTTCTTCGGGATACCGAGAGCACCTTGAGAGATTTACAGATGAAAATTACCGAAAATAAGGTGCTGGCGGAAAAGGAGCAGGCCGATCTGGAACAGATGCTGGACAAAGTGGCGCAGATCACGAATATGGCGGCAGGTCTGAATCAGCAGATCCTGGCGGCTCTGTCCCGGTAACAGGAGGTAGGAAGCATGATTTTGACAGAATTACAGTCCAAAAGCGGCATTAATCCCACCGGCGAGGTGGACGTAAGCTTTGATAATTATGTGTCCGCCCGCAGCCGGAGGTTTGAGAAACACTGGGTGGGAGGAATCCCCGATTACGCCTACGCCTCGGACTTTGCCCTGCGGCAGAAGATCAAGGCCATCCCGGGAGCCTATCGTGTCTTTAAGGCTTTAAACAGCCAGGTGGTTCCCCAGATGAAGCAGCAGTATAATATGTCCGGCACCAAGGTAACGCCCAACCAGTTCCCGCAGATATACCAGGTTACAAAGGAGTGCGCGGATATGCTGGGAATCGGCATGCCTGCCGTTTATATCCAGCCCGACCCTTCCGTGATGAACGCCTTCACCTATGCCGTGGAGGATGCGGAGCCTATGGTGGTGATCTATTCCTCCATGCTAGAGCGTTTAAACATCGATGAATTAAAGGCCGTCATCGGCCACGAGTGCGGCCATATCCAAAATATGCACGGGGTCTATAATACGGCGGCGGAGATATTGCTGAATACCGCCCAGAACACCCTACTTCTTACGCTTCCCGGTATCCGCCAGCTTCTGGCCCTGGCGAGCCGGCCCCTGCAGTACGCCCTACTGGCCTGGAGCCGTGCCGCGGAAGTAACCTGTGACCGGGCTGGAATCCTCTGCTCCGGGGAGGCGGAATCTACCATTTCCGTGCACGCCAAGCTGTCAAGCGGCGGCATTTTAAATGCGGAGACGTTAAATATCGAGGAACTATTAAAGCAGTATGACGTCATGCGGGAGAATCCCAACCGTTTCTTTGAATGGTCCTCCACTCATCCCCACTCGGTGCGCCGTATCATGGCCGCCAGGGAATTTATGAACAGCCAGGTATACTATGACTGGCATAAGGAACAGAAGAGGCCGGATATGCGGCTGTACAGCAAGCAGGAGCTGGACGCCCGCTGCGACAGGATCGTCAGCGTGACAAAGAGTGAAAAGAGGTGACCCGGTATGGAAACGTATGAAGATCTGTCCGCAAGAGTTCTGGTGGACTTTGCGGATGTGAAGGAAGGGCTTAATGAGATTCTGGATGAGCTCCGAAGCCTCAGAACGGACAGCTTTATCCGCAAAATTTTAAGCAAGGACGATATCGAGCGCATCAAGGACTGGGAGAATACACTGAAAAAGCGGGCGGAGGATGAATTTTCCCTGGTGATCATGGGGGACTTTAAACGGGGAAAATCCACGCTGATCAACGCCATTTTGGGAAAAGCCGTAGCTCCCACCAATGTCTCCCCGGAAACCATGACCATCAACCGGATTTCCTATGGCACCGAATCCAAACGTGAGGCGGTACTCAAAAATGGAAAACGAATCCGCCTAAACGCAGAGGAATTAAACCGGGATACCCTGGAGGAGATCATGGAGCGGCTGCCGGCCCCCATCGACTATATCGAGCTGCAGGAAGACCTGCCGATCTTAAAGGAGCTCACCATTGTGGACACGCCGGGGCTTGGGGATGTGCTTCACTCCTTTGAGGAGCAGGTACAGGAATACCTGAACCGGGCAGACGCCGTGATCTACGTGGCCTCCGTGCTGTCACCCCTGTCCGAGTCAGAGCAGGCATACCTCTGCGCCAACATTCTGCCTCAGAAATTTTCCGGTCTGCTGGTGGTGGCGAACATGGCTGACTGCCTGGATTCAGAGGAGGATATTGAGCGGGTGAAGGGGGAGGTGTTCAAGCGTGTGCTGGCATTTTCTGATAAGGCGGGCGTCTATGCCTTAAGTGCCCTGGACGAATACTGCCGGAAATGTTCTCTAAAACGCCCCAATCCTGAGCTTGCCTCGTACCTTGCGGACGCCTTTCTGGAATTTGATTCCGCTATACACAACGAGATCGTTCTCCAGAAGGATTTCATCAAGACCCAGCGCGTACTGGTGCTGGCCAGGGCCATGTCCTCTGATATACGCAAGCGCCTTGAAGTCATCGCCTCCATGCTGAAGCTGAATCAAAGCCAGTTGGAGGAGATCAGCCGCTCCTGCGAGGAGGAGCATGTGAACCTTCATCATACCCTGCAGCGGGAGGAAGAGACACTGACTTCGGCTGCCGACCAGTTATATTTCGAGGCGAAGGACTGGATGACGGAATTTCTTGAGCGGTTGAGACAGGAGATCAAGAGGGTGCAGAATGCTGGCCAGACCGTGGCCATCCAGAAGCATTTTCAGTTCTATCTGATGGATACGGTGCAGGAAGGAATCTTAAAATGCCTGGAGGTCCATCAGAAGGTTCTGGCAGAGAAGCTTCAAAGCCTTGCCCGGGAATTTTCCGGTCAGACCATTTTTGAGAACACCCCCTTACAAAACTCCGGGATGACCGTCAATATCGCCGACATTAGCTGGACCGGTGTGGACACCGCTACCTTCCTGCTGACCGAAGGGACCTACATTCTGGGGCTGAGCGAGAATCCCCTGTCCTTAAATATCGTGGCCCAGACCATTGCAGGCTTTGTGCGGGAAAGTCAGGTCAAGAAAAAACAGGCGGATCTGCTGAAGCCCGTCCTGGAAAATTATGACGCACTGAATGACAAAATCTTCAGCCAACTCCGCACCGCCTACGACAGTCTCCGCGCCCAGGCCATAGAGAAGCTGAAGGCCAGCTACGAGGCCCAGCTTACAGCTTCCATGGAGGCCGTCCGGCAGGCCATGGAAGTCTCACGCAGGGAAGAGTTGAAAGCGGAGGATGTGGAAGCCCAGCTAAGCACCGCCCGCCAGTTCCTGGACCAGGTGGACGAGATTCTGGTCCGCTACCAGTAATTGGATTTCGTTACTGCTCAAGGGGTGGGGAAAATAGACAAACTTTTCAGCCTTTGTCGGGAACGTAGCCCTGGATGGCGCATTTGTTATAAGCAGACCATTGAAAGACGCCGGCACTTGGCGAACCGTCCGCTTGCGGGCGGCGAGCTTAGTACCGCTGCGTCTTTCGCTGAGCGGGAGCGTGTCTGCGTTAACAAATGCGCCATCCAGGGCGGCCTCCAGACAAAAACTGTCACGAGTTGAATATTTCCCCACCCCCTGAAAAGTATCGAAATTTCCAAAAACCCTCTTGACGCGGCCCCAAAAACATGCTATGATACAACGGTATGCCGCACAGTGAGGTCTACAAGTCTGCCCACGGGCAGCACCGTAACTGGCGAGTAATGATAATAGGAGGTGCCATATGTACGCGATTATAGCAACAGGTGGTAAGCAGTACAAAGTATCCGAAGGCGATATCATTACCATTGAAAAGCTTGGTGTGGAAGCTGGTGAGAAGGTTACTTTCGATGATGTGTTAGCGATCAGCGGCGATTCCTTAAAAGTGGGAGCCGACGTTGCCGGCGCTACCGTAGAGGCTTCCGTGGTGAAGAACGGAAGAAGCAGGAAGGTCATCGTCTACAAGTACAAGAGAAAGACTGGCTATCACAAGAAAAACGGCCACAGACAGGCCTTTACCCAGGTTAAGATTGACAAGATCAACGGTTGATCCGCGGGGATTTTATGATTCATGTAACGATTTTTCAAAACCATAGAGGCGACTATACGGCTTTTTCCTGCATCGGACATGCCGGGTACGCCAAGGCCGGAGAGGACATTGTCTGCGCCGCGGCTTCCGTGCTGGCCATCAATACCGTGAATGCGGTGGAGCAGCTTGTGGGCGACGCATTTTCACTGGTCACCGACGAGGAGAGCGGACGGCTGGAATTTTCCTTAAAGGAGCATTATTCCGGAAAATCCGTGCTGCTGATACAGGCTCTGGTTTTGGGCTTACAGGGAATACAAGAATCTTATGGAAATGAGTATCTTTCATTGAACTTCAAGGAGGTGTAAGAACATGTTGAATATGAACCTTCAGTTTTTCGCTCATAAAAAGGGAGTTGGTTCTACCAAGAACGGCAGAGATTCCGAGTCCAAGAGACTGGGCGCGAAGAGAGCAGACGGACAGTTTGTGAAGGCTGGAAACATTTTATACAGACAGCGCGGAACCAGGATTCACCCGGGTGTGAACGTTGGGATCGGCGGAGACGATACCTTGTTCGCGTTGGTTGACGGTGTACTGCGATTCGAGAGAAAAGGAAGAGACAAGAAGCAGGCTTCCGTGTATCCAGCAGCAAGCAACGAATAAAGTGACTTGATAGACTCGACTGTTCGCAGCCGGGTCTATTCTGTTTTAGTGCAGGAGAGGATTATGTTTGCAGACAGCGAAAAAATCATCATAAAGTCGGGAAAGGGCGGCGACGGCCACGTCTCCTTCCGGCGGGAGAAGTACGTGCCCAATGGCGGCCCCGACGGCGGGGACGGCGGACACGGCGGCGACATCATTTTTCAGGTGGACGAGGGCCTAAATACCCTCACCGATTTCCGCCATCGCCGGAAATACGCCGCGGAGAACGGCCAGGAGGGCGGCAAACGCAACTGCCACGGCAAGAACGGCCAGGATCTCATCGTGAAGGTGCCTGCGGGAACCATCATCCGGGACGCGGAGACGGACAAGGTCATCGCCGACATGTCCGGGGACAATACGCGCCAGGTGATCTTAAAGGGAGGCCGGGGCGGGCTTGGCAACCAGCACTATGCCACCGCCACCATGCAGGCACCCAAATACGCCCAGCCGGGACAGCCGGGCATCGAGCTGGAGGTCCGCCTGGAGCTTAAGGTGATCGCGGATGTGGGGCTTGTTGGCTTCCCCAACGTGGGAAAATCCACGCTGTTGTCCCGGGTCACCAACGCCCAGCCCAAGATCGCCAACTATCATTTTACCACCTTGAATCCCAACCTGGGCGTGGTGGATCTGGGAGAGGGACAGGGCTTTGTGATGGCGGATATTCCGGGCCTGATCGAGGGGGCCTCGGAGGGCGTAGGACTGGGCCATGCGTTCCTTAAACACATCGAGCGCACCAGGGTGATCATTCACGTGGTGGACGCGGCTTCCACCGAGGGCCGGGACCCCATCGCGGATATTTACGCCATCAACCGGGAGCTTGCGGCCTACAACCCAGAGCTTTTAGAGAAACCCCAGGTCATCGCGGCCAACAAGATCGACGCCATCTATGACCGGGCGGAGAGCCCCGTGCAGAAGCTGAAGGAGGAATTTGAGCCCCAGGGAATTTCCGTATTTCCCATTTCCGCCGTCAGCGGTGAGAATTTAAAGGAACTTTTGTACCATGTAAACGGCCTGCTGGCCACGGTGGACAGGACTCCCATCGTTTTTGAGCAGGAGTATTTTCCGGAAGCCTCCATGTTCCGAAACGAGCCCTACACGGTGGAATACAGCGCTGAGGAAGACGTCTATCTGGTGGAGGGATCGCGGATCGAGAAAATGCTGGGCTACACCAACATCGATTCGGAAAAGGGCTTCCTGTTCTTCCAAAAATTTCTGCGGGAGCAGGGCATCCTGGAGGAACTGGAAAAGGCCGGGATAGAGGAAGGCGACACCGTCCGCATGTACGGACTGGAATTTGATTATTACAAGTAAAGAACCGCGAAGCGGTTCGCTACCCAAACGTAATGAAATGGAGTTTGGGTTTCCCGTATTCAAATAAAGGAATAGGAGTATTTTATGACAAGCAAACAACGTGCCTATTTAAAAAGCCTGGCCAGCAATATCGCCCCCATTTTCCAGGTGGGGAAGGCCAGCCTGACGCCGGAGCTGGTGAGCGCGGTGGACGAGGCTCTGGAAAAAAGGGAGCTCATCAAGCTGTCCGTATTGAAGAACTGCTTTGATGACCCAAAGGAGCTGGCCGCGATGATGGCGGAGCGCACACGGTCCAGCGTGGTCCATGTGATCGGCAAGAAGATCGTCCTGTACCGTCCGAATAAGAAGGAACCAAAAATTCAGCTTCCAGACTGAGGGAGGTAGCAGTTCGTGACAGAACAACGAAAAAAAATGGGCATCATGGGAGGAGCTTTCGATCCCATCCACTACGGCCATCTGCTGATCGCGGAAAACGCGGCTGCCCAGTATGGGCTGGATGAGGTGGTATTCATGCCCACAGGCGTCTCGCCCCACAAGGAAAAACAGCATATCACGGACCCCGCCCACCGCTGTGAGATGACAAGGCTTGCCATCGCGGACAATCCCAGATTTTCCCTGTCCACCCTGGAGATCCGGTCCGAGGGGACCGATTATACCTACCGGACCCTGGAGACCCTCAAAAAGCTTTATCCGGACAGAGAACTTTATTTTATCATGGGCGGAGATTCCTTAAAGGAGTTTGAGACATGGAAAAACCCCGACAGGATTCTTAAGGCGGCCAATCTTCTGGCGGCCATCCGGGATAATGTGGAGGGGGAGGCCTTCCGGCAGCAGATGGAGCATTTAAAGCAGACGTTTCGGACGGAGGGGATCTATTCCCTGAGCACCCCGAATTTTACCGTGTCCTCCAGAAAAATCCGCAGCCTGGTACAGCAGGGGCAGACCATCCGCTACATGGTGCCGGAGCCGGTGCGCATTTACATCAAAGAGCATGGACTGTACCGGGAGCGATAAAAGCGACAAATCAAAGAGCATGGACTGTACCGGGGGAGCTATGAGAAGTGACAAATAAATTTCCTATAAAAGAATAGGAGTGAAGCAGGATGAATCGACTGGAAATGGAAAAAATGCTGAAAAAGGTGTTGGACAAGGAGCGGTTTACCCACACCCTGGGCGTCATGTACACGGCGGCC
>CALWDR010000189.1 GCA_944376745.1 uncultured Lachnospiraceae bacterium | reverse complement strand
AGTCCGACGGCTATCCCACCTACAATTTCGCCAACGTGGTGGACGACCACACCATGAATATCACCCATGTGGTCCGGGGAAATGAGTATCTGTCCTCCTCCCCCAAATACGTGCGCCTCTACGAGGCTTTCGGCTGGGAGGTGCCCACCTATGTGCACCTGCCGCTGATCACCGACGAGAACCACAAGAAGCTGTCCAAGCGCAGCGGCCACTCCTCCTTTGAGGATCTGCTGGCTCAGGGCTTTGTGACGGAGGCCATTGTAAACTACATCGCGCTGCTGGGCTGGAGCCCCGAGGACAACCGGGAGATCTTCTCCCTGAAGGAGCTGATAGAGGAGTTTGACTACCGCCGGATCAGCAAGTCGCCGGCAGTCTTTGATATTGTAAAATTAAAATGGATGAACGGCGAATATTTAAAGGCCATGGATTTTGACACCTTCTATGAGATGGCCGAGCCCTATATCAAGGCGGTGGTACACAAGGATTATGATCTGAAGAAGATTGCGGCCATGGTGAAGACGCGGATCGAGATTTTCCCGGATATCGCCGGGCATGTGGATTTCTTTGAGAAGGTGCCGGAGTATGACGTCTCCATGTACGCCCACAAGAAGATGAAGACCACGCCGGAATCCTCCCTTGCGGTGTTAAAGGAGCTTCTGCCCCGGCTTGAGGCCCAGGAGGATTACAGCAACGACGCCCTTTACCAGCTTTTGACGGACTATGTGGCGGAGAAAGGATACAAGAACGGCTATGTGATGTGGCCGGTCCGCACGGCAGTCTCCGGCAAGCAGATGACGCCGGGGGGAGCCACGGAGCTGATGGAGGTTCTCGGCAGGGAGGAATCTCTCGCAAGGATCCGGGCTGCCATTGTTAAATTGGAACAGGAAGTATAGAATGAGCTTTAACACCTCTCAGACAGAGGCGATCGGACATGTGAAGGGCCCCATGCTGGTACTGGCGGGGCCCGGGTCCGGGAAGACTCTGGTCATCACGGAACGAACCAGGAATTTAATCGTACAGGAACACATTCCCCCCACTGAAATATTGGTCATTACCTTCACGAAGGCTGCCGCCAGGGAAATGCAGGAGCGGTTTTGCCGCCGTATGGAGGGAAAATCCTACCCGGTGACCTTCGGCACCTTTCACGCTGTATTTTTTGGCATTCTAAAGCACGCCTACGGCTACCGGGCCGAGAACATCATCCGGGAGGAGCAGAAGTACCAGTTTTTGCGGGAAATCATAGAAAAGCTCCGCCTGGAGGTGGAGGATGAGAAGGAATTTATCGGGGATATCTTGGGGGAGATCGGCCTTGTGAAAAATACCGGGATTCCCCTTGCGCACTATTATCCGGTAAACTGCGCCCAGGAGGTATTTCAGGAGCTTTACCGGGCCTATGAAAAAAAGATGCGGGCAAAGCGTCTCATCGATTTTGACGACATGCTGGTGTACTGCTATGAGCTTCTGACCCAGCGAGCGGATATTTTAAAGGGCTGGCAGTCCCGGTTCCGTTACATTTTGATCGACGAGTTCCAGGACATCAACAAATTGCAGTTTGATATTGTGAAGCTGCTGGCGGCGCCGGAGGACAACCTGTTCGTGGTGGGGGACGACGACCAGTCCATCTACCGTTTCCGGGGTGCCAAGCCGGAGATCATGCTGGGTTTTCAGCAGGTCTACCCCCAGGCGAAGCAGGTCCTTCTGGACGTCAATTACCGCTCTCAGAGCCGGATCGTGGAGGGGGCTTTGCGCCTGATCGGCCACAATCAGGAGCGGTTTTTAAAGGACATCAAGGCCAGCCGCCCGGCAGGGACGCCGGTGGAGATCAGACGTTTCCCGGACCAGTATACCCAGAACCGCCATCTGATCGAGACGGTTATCAGGTATCGGGGGGAAGGGAGTGCCTGGGAAGACATGGCAGTCCTCTTTCGCACCAATACCCAGCCAAGACTTCTGATGGAGCAGCTTTTGTCCTACAACATTCCCTTCCGTACCCGGGACAACATTCCCAATCTCTACGAGCACTGGATCGCCAAGGATATCCTGACCTACATCCGGCTGGCCATGGGCAGCCGCGCCCGGGCAGATTTTTTAAAGATCATCAACCGCCCCAAGCGCTATATCACCCGGGAGAGTCTGGACGCCCCTGTCATTGATTTCCGGACTTGGGCGGATTTCTACTATGAGAATAAACAGCCCTGGGTGGCGGAGCGGATCCAGCAGCTGGAGGCGGATCTTCGGGTCTTGTCCCGGATCTCTCCCTTTGCGGCGGTCAATTACATACGGAGCGGGATCGGGTATGAGGATTATTTAAGGGAATATGCCGATTACCGGAAGATCAAGGCGGAGGAGCTTCTGGAGGTCTTAGACGAGCTGCAGGAGGGCGCCAGGGCCCACAAAACCTACGAGGAATGGTTTGCCCATATCGAGGAGTACACGAAGGAACTGGCGGAATTAAGCCGGAAGCAGGCCCTGAAGGCGGAGGGGATCTCCCTGGCTACCCTCCACAGCGCCAAGGGCCTGGAATATCCCATTGTCTTTATCGTGGATGTCAACGAAGGACTGATGCCTTACAAGAAAGCCGTCCTCCCCGCGGAGCTGGAGGAGGAACGGCGGATGTTCTATGTGGGCGTCACCCGGGCCAAGGACCGGCTGCACCTGTATTATTCCGGAAAGGTGAACGGCAGGGAGACGGAGCCCTCCCGGTTTCTGGAGGAGATGGGAAAGCAGGGCTGAGACTTCCGGCAAAGCGGAAAAAGCAGGACCGAGAAAAATAAAATTTCCGGCAAAGCGAAAGAAGCAGGGCCAAGAGAGATGTGCTGTCTCCTGGCCCTGCCAGACAAGTGCCGTCATGGAATCGGAGGGATTACTCCATCTCGTCAAATTCCGCCTCATCCAAAAGCTCGTCGAAGCGGTCGGACACGGCCTCATACTCCTCGTCGTTTTCAATGTTCTCCAGGGAGGGATTTCCCTCCGCGTCCTCGAAATAGCGGTAGATGTATACTTCCCCGTCCTCATTGGGTTCGTCATTTTCGTCCACCGGCAGCAGGGCGATGTAATTTTGTTCTCCCACGTCGAAAATGGTGAGGATCTCGCATTCCACCGAGGAGCCGTCGTCCATGTCAAGGGTTACGCGCACGTCGGACATGTCATCCTCCTCCATGCCCTGATTTTCGGGATTTACCGTATTTTCTTTGCTCATAGTCATACCTCATATTTTTCTGAAATCAAAAGTTGCAGGAGGCTCCGGGTTCCTGGGGGAACGTGGAGCGCTGTCATTTACCATTTCAGTATAGGAGGTCCCATGGAAAATGTCAAGGCAAGAAAAATTTTTTGCGCCAGGACAGGAAAAGGGTTCCAAAGAGGCCGCAAGTTTGTTACAATAGAATACATGATAACAGCAGAGGGACATATATTTTCCGCCAAATGAAGAGGAGACAACATATGGATTACGAAATAGTAAGCGGCTGCTATGACACTCTGGGGGTGGCGCGCCGGGGCGGCGTCACCACTTTTACCCTGGAAAACCGGGAGCAGAAGCCCTGCGCCCTGCTCCTTTACCCCAAGGAGGGCGGGGAGCCGGAGCGGATTCCCATGAAGGCCGGCAAGACGGCTGTGGGCTTAAGCTCCGTGGGCCTGAAAAATTTCCGGCGGGAGCGCTATGATTACCGGTTCGAGCTGGGGGGCCTGCCGGTTTTGGACCCCTGGGCCGCAAGGATCGTGGGCCGGGAGCAGTGGGGGGACATAACGAGGAAGGAAGCGGAGCTGAAGTGCGGATTCTGGGAGGAGGAAAAATTTCTCTGGGGGGACGACTGCCTGCCCCGTCTGCCCAAGGAGGACATGGTCCTCTACAAGCTGCATGTCCGGGGCTTTTCCATGCTGCAGAAGGCAGGGGAGGAGGAGCGGGGGACTCTTCGGGGCGTCGAGCGGAAGCTTGCTTACTTAAAGGAGCTGGGGATCACCACCCTGGAGCTGATGCCCATCTATGAGTTTGAGGAGCTGTTTGCCCAGGACCCCTTCCAGCGGGAGCGCTTGCCGGCGGATAAGATCAACTACTGGGGCTATACGGGGGGCAATTATTTTGCGCCCAAGTCCGCCTACCTGGGGCCGGGGCGTACCCCGCGGGCGTGGAAGCGCCTGATCCATAGGATGCACGGACTTGGGATGGAATGCATTCTGGAATTTTATTTTCCGGGGGAGGTCAGTCCCTTCTATGCGGTGGAGGCCCTGCGCCACTGGGCCGGGGAGTATCATGTGGACGGTTTTCATCTGATCGGTTCCCCGGAGCTGGCGAAGCTTGTGGCAGAGGACCCCTATCTGAGCGGCAGAAAGCTTTTTTACGACTGGTTTTCGGAGGAGCAGTGCGAGCCGGGGCGCCATGCCATGGAGCTGTTTTCCTACAACGACGCCTTTCTCTACAGCGTCCGCAAGGTGATGAACCGGCAGGATGGGAGCCTTGCGGAGTTTGCGGCCAATATGCGCCGGCAGCAGAGGAATCAGGGCTTTGTAAACTATCTGGCCAGCAACAACGGTTTTACCCTCTATGACGTGTTTTCCTACACGGAGAAGCGAAACCAGGCCAACGGGGAGGAGAACCGGGACGGTATTTCCTTTAATTTCAGCAGCAACTGCGGCCAGGAGGGGGAGAGCAAGCGGCGGCAGGTCTTAAAGCTTCGGGAGCGGCAGGTGAAGAACGCCCTGTGCGCGCTGCTGTTTGCCCAGGGGACGCCCCTCCTCTGGATGGGGGACGAGTGCGGCAACAGCCAGAAGGGCAACAACAACGCCTACTGTCAGGACAACGAGACCGGCTGGAAGAGCTGGGATAATTCCAGACAGAGCCGGGAGTTGACGGAATTTTTGAGACAGCTGACCAGGCTGCGCCGGCGGTATCCCCAGCTTCGGAGCCCAAAGCCCATGGAATTCAGGGATGCGTTGGGGAGCGGTTATCCTGACCTGTCCTACCACGGGACCCATGGCTGGCAGATGGAGGAGGCGGGAGGAGCAAGAGTGATCGGTATGATGTACGTCGGCCTTCAAGAGGACCAAAAAGGGGAATACCTGTATGTGGGCTATAATTTCTCGGCGGCGGACCAGAACCTGGCCCTGCCGGCGCTGCCCAAGGGGTACGTCTGGCGGCGGGTGCTGGATACCGGACAGGAGCAGGCGTTTCTGGAAGACGCTCCTACGGAGACGGGGCGCACCTTCCTTCAGCAGGCCCAGTCCGTCTGCCTGCTGGAGGGAAGCTGGGAGGGGAAGGCGTGAGCCAGCTTTCCCCTGGAAAATGGGGGCTTACCGGGTTTGCCTTAAAATGGATCGCCCTTGCCGCCATGGCTGTGGATCATGTGGGGATGACGCTGCTTCCCCAATATGAGCTCCTGCGCATTGTGGGGCGGCTGGCCTTTCCCATCTACTGCTTTCTGCTGGTGGAGGGGGCGGTGCACACCGCAAACCGCAGGCGGTATCTTATGCGGCTTCTTTTGTTTGCCCTTCTCTCCGAGGTGCCCTTTGATCTGGCGGTGTCGGGGACGGTCTTTGACCTGCGCTCCCAGAACGTGTTCTTTACGCTGGCCATGGGGCTGATGGCCGTCTATCTGATGGAGCTTCGGAACCGGTATCCCTATGCGGTCCTTGGAAGCGCCGCGCTGGTTTTCGCGGCGCAGCTTGCCCAGACGGATTACGGCGGCGGGGGCGTGCTCATCATCCTTATTTTTTACCTGTTCCGGGGGAAAATGGCGGCCAGGGTTCTTGCATTTTCCGCGGTCAATGTGCTTTGCTACGGCGGGCTTCAGAACTACGCCATACTTTCCATGGTCCCCATTTTGTGCTATAATGGCAGACGGGGGCCGCGGATGAAGTATCTGTTTTACATTTTTTATCCGGCCCATCTGCTGGCGCTGTACTGGCTGAGATTACGACTGTGACAGGAGTTTTGCGACATGAAGGTGTGGAAGCATTTTTGTACCATAACAAGACATAAGCTGCTGGTGATGCGGCACTGTTTCCGGGTGGGACTTTACTGGCAGGGGATTTTGCATGATCTGTCCAAATACGGATACACGGAGTTTTCCCTGGGGTGCAAATTTTATCAGGGGACGGAGAGCCCCCACAACGGGGAGCGGAGGGCCTACGGCTATTCCCTGGCCTGGCTCCATCATAAGGGGCGCAACAAGCACCACCTGGAATACTGGATGGATTTCGGCCTGGACAAGAGCGAAGGACTCAAGGGCATGAAAATGCCGAAAAAGTACGTGGTGGAGATGTTCTTGGACCGGGTCTGCGCCTCCAAGAATTACCAGAAGGAGCGCTACACCGACGCCAGCGCCTGGGAATATTATGCCAGGAACCGGCAGTATACCATCCTTCACCCCGACACCCGGGCGCTATTGGAGGGGCTGCTTCTGATGCTGAAGGAGGAGGGGGAGGAGGCCGTATTTTCCTATATCAAAAAACAGGTGCTGAGAAAGGATTTCCCCTATTGAGGGGAAGCAACCGTAATAATAAATCCGGTGGGAAAGGCACTTCGGAGGCTGATTTTACATAGAATGTAGTAAATCAGCTTCGAGGTGCTTTTTTGAAAACTTTTCTGCCTCCCTTAAGTCCCAAAGAAGAAAAACTGTATCTGGAAAAGATGAATGACGGTGATCTTGAGGCACGTTATACCCTGATCGAACGAAACCTCCGGCTGGTGGCCCACGTCTGCAAGAAGTATCAGAATGGGGAGGAGGACATGGAGGATTATATTTCCATCGGCACCATCGGCCTGATCAAAGCGATCTCCACCTTCGACCATAAAAAAGGAAACCGGCTGGCGACCTACGCGGCCCGCTGTATCGACAACGAGCTTCTGATGTACCTAAGGACCCGGAAAAAGACGGCCCGGGAAATTTCTCTCTATGAGCCCATCGGCACCGACAAGGAGGGCAATCAGATCAGTCTTCTGGATATTGTGGAGAGCAACGAGAAGGATGTGCTGGAGGCCATCGAGTTAAGCGGCAACATGAAGCGCCTCTACCAGTATATCCCAAGGGTGCTGTCGGGGCGGGAGCGGGAGATCATCATGCTCCGCTACGGACTTTATAATCACAGACCGGTGACACAGCGGGAAATTGCCGACAAGATCGGTATTTCCCGTTCTTACGTCAGCAGGATCGAAAAGCGGGCCCTGGAGAAGCTGAAACGGGAATTTGAAAAATAAAGCTTGCAAATTTCCGCCGCTGTGGTAAAATAATAACATCTATTTTATCCTTCCATTTTCCCAGAAAGTACAACGAAGAACAGGAAACATATGTATAGTGTGATCGCGACAGCGGCAGTGCACGGCATCGCCGGCATGATCGTCAAGGTGGAGACCGACGTCACAAACGGGCTGCCGGAATTTGAGATGGTGGGGATCCTCTCCTCGGAGGTGAAGGAGGCCAGGGCCCGCATCCGGGCAGCCATACACAACACCGGTTTTTTGCTGCCGCCCAAGAAAGTAACGGTCAACCTGGGCCCCGCCGACGTCCGAAAGAGCGGCACGGGCTTCGACCTGCCCATCGCTCTTTCGGTGCTGGCCGCCTACGGCTTTTTGCAGAGCGAGGCATGCGGGGAGACCCTTTTTGCGGGGGAGATCGGACTCAGCGGACAGCTGCGCCCGGTGCGGGGGATTCTGCCCATGGTGCTGACGGCCCGGGACCATGGATATACCCATGTGGTGATCCCCAGGGAAAATGAGGCCGAAGCCCTCATGGTGCAGGGCATGCAGATCCATCCGGCGGGGACCCTTTCGGAGGTCATCGACTGGCTGAACGGGAAGAGAACGCTTGCGCCCGGGCCTATTAATATAGAAGAAACGCCCCGGGAGGAGGCGTGCGTGGATTTTGCCAGGATCAACGGCCAGCGGGTGCTGCGGAGAGCCTGCGAGGTGGCGGCCAGCGGCATGCACAATCTTCTGATGGTGGGGCCGCCGGGGACGGGAAAGACCATGGTGGCCCGGGCGCTGCCGGGAATCCTGCCCAGGCTCACGGAGGAGGAACGGATGGAGCTGGCCCGTATTTACAGTGTCAGCGGACGGTTCGAGGAGCGGAAGGAGCATCTGTATGAGCGGCCCTTCCGGTGTCCCCATTATTCCGTCACGGCCACGGCCCTGGTGGGGGGCGGGCGTGTGGCCCAGCCCGGCGAGATCAGCCTGGCCCACAGGGGAATCCTGTTTCTGGACGAGCTGACCGAGTATCAGAAGCCGGTGCTGGAGCAGCTGCGCCAGCCCCTGGAGGAGCGGGTGGTGCGGCTGGTGCGGGTCAGCGGCGTCTATATTTATCCGGCGGACTGCATGCTGGTGGGAGCCATGAATCCCTGCGGCTGCGGCTATTACCCGGACCGGAGCAGGTGCACCTGCTCGCCCGGGGATATCCGCCGGCATCTGCGGAAGGTCAGCCGGCCCCTGCTGGACCGGATGGACATGTCCGTGGAGGTGCCCCGGGTGAAGATCGGCGAGCTTACCGGCGAAGGCAGAAATGAGAGCTCCGAGGTCATCCGCGCGAGAGTGGAGGGGGCCGTCCGGCGGCAGGAGCAGAGGTATCAGGGGGAGCGCTTCCGCTATAACAGCCGTATCCCCGCGGACCGGATAGAAGCCTATTGTCCCATGGATTCCGGCGCCCGGCGGCTGATCGAGGCGGCTTATGAGCAGTTGAATCTAAGCGCCAGGGCTTATCACAGGCTGATACGGGTGGCCCGCACCATCGCGGACCTTGCAAAGAGCGGCGAGATTTTGGAGGCCCACATGCGGGAGGCGCTGCTGTACCGGACCATGGATGAAGCCGTATGGAGGTGAGAAGGATGGATTATCGTTTCTGGTTTGCCAATGCCCAGGGCATCAGCGACAGGGAGAAGCGGCGGCTTCTTCAGGTGTTCGGGCGGGAGAAGGAGATTTTTTCCCTGACGGAGGCCCAGACGGAGAAGCTGAAGCTTCTGTCCCCCAGGGCGCGGGAGGCGCTGCTGGCCGCCCGGCGGGATACCGGCTGGCAGAAAAAGAGCGGGCTGCTGCGGGAACAGGGGATATCCTTAGTCTGCTGGCAGGACAAGGAGTACCCGGAGCGCCTGAAGAATCTCTACGACCCGCCCTACTGCCTCTATGTCAGAGGCCGGCTCCCGCCCCAGGAGCAGAAGACCGTGGCTCTGGTGGGGGCCAGAAGCTGTTCCGAGTACGGCAGAGCCGCCGCGGAGACCATCGCCGGGGAGCTTGCCCTTCACGGGGTGGGCGTGATCAGCGGGATGGCCTACGGCATCGACGCCGCGGCCCATGTGGGGGCCTTAAAGGCCCGGCAGAGCGCGCTTAAAACAGTGTCTTCGGCCTGCGATGTGCCGGCCTCCACCTACGCCGTTCTGGGCTGCGGTGTGGACGTCTGCTACCCCGCGGCCCACCGCCGCCTCTATGAGCAGATGGTCCGCACCGGGGGCGTGATCTCCGAGGTCCCCTTGGGCTGTCCGCCCCTGCGCCACTTTTTCCCCAGGCGCAACCGGATCATCAGTGGCCTTGCCGACGCCGTGGTGGTGGTGGAGGCCAGGGAAAAGAGCGGCTCCCTGATCACGGCGGACTGCGCTCTGGAGCAGGGAAAGCTGGTGTACGCCGTGCCCGGAAGGATCAGTGACGACTTAAGCTGCGGCGCCAACTGGCTGTTGTCCCAGGGAGCCTCGGTGCTGTATTCCATCCGGGAATTTCTGCGGGATCTGAAGGTGGAAAAACAGGAACCGGAAAAATTAATAGAAAATTCACTTGAAAAAAACGAAAGGTTGGTGTATAGTGTTCTGGATTTCATACCGAAGCATCTGGAGACGCTTCTTGCGGATACGGGACTTGCCCTTGAGGAGCTTTTGAAGGTCCTGTACCGCCTGTCAGAGCTTGGGTGCGCGAAGGAAATTCATCAAAATTATTATATCAAATCCAAGGTGGATAGTTAAGGAGTATAGATATGGCGAAGTATCTTGTGATCGTGGAATCACCCGCGAAGGTAAAGACCATCAAGAAGTTTTTGGGAAAGAATTATGAGGTGGCGGCCTCCAACGGCCATGTCCGAGACATGCCCAAAAGCCAGTTAGGGTTCGATGTGGAGAATGACTATGAGCCCAAATACATTACCATCCGCGGGAAGGGGGAGATCCTGGCCAAGCTTCGCAAGGAGGTCAAGAAGGCGGACAAGGTTTATCTGGCAACGGACCCGGACCGGGAGGGAGAGGCTATCTCCTGGCATCTGTCCCAGGCTTTGAAGCTTGATAAGGATAAGATGTACCGCATCAGCTTCAACGAGATCACCCAGAACGCGGTGAAGGCTTCCTTAAAGCAGCCCAGGGACATCGATATGGACCTGGTGAACGCCCAGCAGGCCCGGCGTATGCTGGACCGCATGGTGGGCTACCGCATCAGCCCCCTTCTGTGGGCCAAGGTGAAGCGGGGCTTAAGCGCCGGCCGGGTGCAGTCGGTGGCTCTGCGCATCATCTGCGACCGGGAGGAGGAAATCAACGCCTTCATTCCCGAGGAATATTGGACCCTCACGGCTTATCTTGCCGTGCCCGGGGAGAAGAAGCTTCTGGAGGCCAAATTCTACGGGGACAAGGACGGAAAGCAGAGTATCAGCTCCAAGCAGGAGCTGGACGCTGTTTTCAAAGAGCTGGAGGGCGCCTCCTATGAGGTGCTGGACGTAAAGAAAAGCGAGCGCGCCAAGAAAGCGCCTCTTCCCTTTATCACCAGCACCCTGCAGCAGGAGGCGGCAAAGACCCTGAATTTTTCCACCCAGAAAACCATGCGTCTGGCCCAGCAGCTCTACGAGGGCGTCGATATCAAGGGCCAGGGCACCGTGGGTCTCATCACCTACTTAAGAACGGATTCCGTGCGGATCTCCGAGGAGGCGGATGCGGCGGTCCGAAGCTATATCCGGGAGCAGTACGGCGCGAAATATGTATCCGAGGCGGAAAATGTGCAAAAGGGCGGCAACAAGATCCAGGACGCCCACGAGGCCATCCGGCCCTCGGATGTGACGCGGACGCCGGTGCTGGTGAAGGAATCCTTAAGCCGGGATCAGTTCCGGCTGTACCAGCTGATCTGGAACCGTTTTGTGGCCAGCCGCATGAGCCCGGCCCTCTATGAGACCACCTCCATCAAGATCGGGGCCGGAGATTACCGCTTCGGCGTGGCGGCCTCCAAGGTGGTGTTCGAGGGCTTTATGTCCGTCTACACCAGCGATGAGGACGAGAAGGGGGAGAACAACGTGCTCTTAAAATCCCTGGACGTCAATACGAAGCTGAAGCTGAAAAATCTGGAGGAAAAGCAGCATTTTACCCAGCCCCCGGCCCACTACACCGAGGCCTCCCTGGTCAAAACCTTAGAGGAGCTCGGCATCGGACGGCCCAGCACCTATGCGCCCACCATCACCACCATTTTAGCCCGGCGGTATGTGGTGAAGGAGAATAAGAACCTGTATGTGACCGAGCTGGGCGAGGTGGTCAACTCCATCATGAAGGAGGCCTTCCCCACCATCGTGGACGAGCGGTTCACGGCCAACATGGAGTCCCTTCTGGATAAGGTGGAGGAGGGGACCGTGAACTGGAAGACCATCGTCAGCAATTTTTACCCGGATCTGGAGAAGGCCGTCCAGGCGGCGGAGAAGGACCTGGATAAGGTGAAGATCGAGGACGAGGTGACGGATGTGGTCTGCGACCTCTGCGGGCGGAACATGGTGATCAAGTACGGCCCCCACGGGCGTTTCCTGGCCTGCCCCGGCTTCCCCGAGTGCAAGAACACCAAGCCCTACTTGGAGAAGATCGGCGTGCCCTGCCCCAAGTGCGGCAAGGAGCTGGTGCTTAAGAAGACCAAGAAGGGCAGAAAATATTACGGCTGCGAGGACAATCCCGCCTGCGATTTTATGTCCTGGCAGAAGCCTTCCAGGGAAAAATGTCCCAACTGCGGCGGCTACATGCTGGAAAAGGGCAACAAGCTGGTATGCGCCGACGGGGCCTGCGGGTATGTGGAGGAAAAAAAGAAATAACGACAGCTGTCCCCGACGGTTCCACGGGTCTTTGGCGCAGACGCGCCCCCGGGAACTGTCGGGGTTTTTGGTAGAGTGGAAGCGTGTCTGCGTTAACAAATGCGCCGTCCGGGGCGGCCTCCTGACAAAACGGTCACTAGTTGAATATTTCCCCACCCCGTGACCAGAACAAACTGGTAACAGTTCAGACAGCAAGCCACAGACCGCCTTCTCCGAAGGCTATTCGCTGCTGCGCAGCTCCTGTCTGTGGCTGATTGGCGTTCCACCAATCTACGGCAATAAAAAGACCGCCCTTAGCAAATAAATTTGCACGGTCTGTCTTTTTATTGCCTAGCTGTCTGAACTGTTACACAAACTGTTCTGTAAATTGCAGAAAAATTGCGAAAGAACATTGAACAGCGGGAAAATATGTGATAGAATATAGAGAAAGTTATAAGAAAATTCATAGTAATACAGGAGGTGCCAGATGAGCGTTCAGTTATTGGATAAGACTAGAAAAATCAACAAATTGCTGCACAATAATAATTCGTCCAAGGTTGTATTCAGCGACATTTGCGAGGTGATGACCGGTATTCTGTCCTCCAATGTGCTGGTGATCAGCAGAAAGGGCAAGGTGCTGGGAGTTGCCAAAAGCCCGCAGATCACTGAGCTGACGGAATTGATCTCGGGAGAGGTGGGGGCCTTTATCGACCCGCTTCTGAATGAGCGGCTGTTGGAGATCCTTTCCACCAAGGAGAATGTAAATCTGATGACGCTGGGCTTCACGTCTGAGAATGTGGAGCAGTACCGTGCGATCATCACCCCCATCGACATTGCCGGAGAGCGGCTGGGGACTCTGTTTCTGTACCGCCAGGAGGAATCCTACGACATCGACGACATTATCTTGAGCGAGTACGGGACCACGGTGGTGGGACTGGAAATGATGCGCTCCGTCAACGAGGAGAACGAGGAGGAGCAGAGGAAGCTCCAGATCGTAAAATCCGCCATCAGCACCCTGTCCTTCTCGGAATTGGAGGCTATCATTCATATTTTTGATGAGCTGGAGGGCAAGGAGGGAATCCTGGTGGCCAGCAAGATCGCGGACCGGGTGGGCATTACACGTTCGGTGATCGTCAACGCCCTTCGCAAATTTGAGAGCGCGGGGGTCATTGAGTCCCGTTCCTCCGGCATGAAGGGAACCTATATCAAAGTCTTAAACGACGTGGTGTTTGAGGAGCTTGACAAGCTGCGCAGGGAAAATCATATCGAGTAAGCCGTTACTTTTCATGGGGTGGGGAAATATTCAACGAATAACAGTTTTGTCCAGGGCTGCATTCCAGACAAAGGATGGTATTTTTTCCTATTTCCCCACCCTATGAAAAGTAATTCAGTAACTGCGTAAGTAACCAGGTTTTGTAAAAAATCCTTGCATTGGCGGGGCCGCTGTGATATAATCCTTAGGTCAAAACCCAATAATCACATATGCGGACCTGGAAAATGGTGCCCTGCGGTTTTTTTCAGGGGGGATGCATATGGAAGAATTTAACCAAATGGAGGTAAAAAAATGGGCGTTATTTCAATGAAACAGTTGTTAGAGGCAGGTGTTCATTTTGGACACCAGACAAGAAGATGGAACCCCAAGATGGCTCCCTACATCTACACCGAGCGGAATGGGATCTACATCATCGACCTGCAGAAGTCTGTGGGCAAGGTGGATGAGGCTTACAAGGCCGTTGCGGATATCGTGGCGGAGGGCGGCACCATTCTCTTTGTGGGAACCAAGAAGCAGGCTCAGGACGCCATCCGCACCGAGGCGGAGCGCTGCGGCATGTTCTATGTCAACGAGAGATGGCTGGGCGGTATGCTCACCAACTTCAAGACCATCCAGAGCCGGATCGAGAGACTGAAGGCCATCGAGACCATGGCGGAGGACGGCACCTTCGACGTGCTTCCCAAGAAAGAGGTTATCGCGCTGCGCAAGGAGTGGGAGAAGCTGGAGCGGAACCTGGGCGGCATCAAGGACATGAGACGGATTCCCGACGCTATTTTCGTGGTAGATCCCAAGAAGGAGAGAATCTGCGTGCAGGAGGCCCACACCCTGGGCATCACCCTGATCGGTATTGCCGATACCAACTGCGATCCGGAAGAGTTAGATTATGTGATCCCCGGTAACGACGACGCCATCCGTGCCGTGAAATTGATCGTTTCCAAGATGGCTGACGCGGTGATCGAGGCAAATCAGGGAACCATCGAGACCGAGGAGGAGGCCTATGCGGCGGAGGAAGCGGCTCTTGAGACCGAGTCCGAGGAAGCAGAGGCAGAAGCATAAGCATTGACAATCTGGAGGTAAAAATAGAATGGCTATTACAGCAGCAATGGTAAAAGAACTGCGCGAGATGACAGGCGCAGGCATGATGGACTGCAAGAAAGCGTTGAGTGAGACCGACGGCGACATGGATGCCGCCGTAGAATATTTAAGAAAGAACGGACAGGCGAAGGCAGAGAAGAAGGCCGGCAGAATTGCGGCTGAGGGACTCTGCACCGTGGCTTTGAAGGGCGATACCGAGGCCGCAGTGGTGGAGGTAAACTCTGAGACGGATTTTGTCGCCAAGAACGAGACCTTCCAGAATTTTGTAAAGGCTGTGGCCGAGCAGGCGGTTTTAAGCAATGCGGCGGATCTGGACAGCTTCCTGGCTGAGAAGTGGATCGAGGACGACAGCAAGACCGTGAAGGACGCTCTGGTGGAGAAGATCGCTGTGATCGGCGAGAATCTGAACATCCGGAGATTCCAGAAGGTCGTTGCCGCGAACGGCTGTGTGGTTTCCTACGTACACGGCGGCGGCAGGATCGGCGTGATCGTGGAGGGCGAGACCTCTGTTGTGAACGACGAGGTGAAGGAAGCGCTCACCAACATCGCCATGCAGGTTGCGGCTCTGAATCCCAAATATGTGGCCAGAGCGGAGATCAGCGAGGAGTACATTGCCCATGAGAAGGAGATCCTTCTGGCTCAGATCATGAACGATCCCAAGGAATCCCAGAAGCCCGAGAAGGTCATCAAGGGAATGATCGAAGGACGTGTGAGCAAGGAATTAAAAGAGATCTGCCTCTTAGACCAGGTTTACGTGAAGGCCGAGGACGGCAAACAGACCGTGGCAAAGTACCTGGAAGAGGTATCCAAGGCCGTTGGAGCCGCCGTTTCCGTCAAGAGTTTCGTGCGTTTCGAGACCGGAGAGGGCATCGAGAAGAAGCAGGAAGATTTCGCGGCTGAGGTTGCCGCGCAGATGGCTGGAAACTAGGCGAAGTTAGCAACAGTCGTTTGGCTGGAAACTAGGCGAAGCAAGTCCGAAGGATGCAGGGGAGCCTTAGTTGGAAGCTATGCAGCGTTGCTTAGCGAGGCAAGCCGGTAAGGCGCAGAAAGTGGTTAAAGCCCTTGAAAATCCCGAAAAATGGGTATTTTCAAGGGCTTTTTGTGCTTCATGACAATAGAAAGTCTTTCTATTGTTTTAGAGAAAATGTATTGGAAAAAGATTGGGGTGATATAAAAGATCTTGAAAATAGTTAAAAATCAGTTCACAGCCAGAAAAAACTTTGTTATAATTACAAGGGAAATGTTTGACGAGAGGAGGTTGTACCATGCCGACAGTAAATGTAAAAATTCGTCCAGAAATAATAAATTGGGCGTTGAGCCAAACACAGGAGGAAAAACTTGGCGAAAAGTTAATGAATAATATAACAAAATGGCTTAATGGTACTAAAACACCGACTTTTAATCAGATAGAGGACTTTAGCAGAAAAAGAAATATCCCGTTAGGATATTTCTTCTTACAAACACCGCCGGTTGAGAAGATTGATCTATTAGAATATCGTACCGTAAATAGTATTCAGCTTGCAAATCCCAGCCGTAATTTCATTGACACAATTCATGAAATGGAAAGCGTTCAGGATTGGATGAAAACATATAGGCAGGACATGGGATTTGATAAGTTGCCTGTTGTTGGCTGTATGAGTGATATAGATGATATAAATCAGATTGCAGATAGAATTCGTACAGATTTGAACATAAGTAAAAACTGGCACGAGTCTGTTAGGGATTCCAGAGAGGCATTTATTAATATCAGGAGACAATTAGAGATCTGCGGTGTTGTGGTAATGATGAGTGGAATTGTCGGAAAGAATACTCATCGAGTCTTAGATGTCAATGAATTTAGGGCGTTTGCTATGGTGGATGAGTGGGCACCGCTTATATTTATTAATACATCTGATTCGGATGGCGCAAAATTATTTTCCTTATTGCATGAAATTTCTCATATTTGGCTTGGAAAAAACGATCTGTTTAATGACAGACAAGGGCGGGCGAACGGTGTGAGCGATACGGAAATGATATGTAACGCAGTGGCGGGAGAATTGATTGTACCGAAAGAAATTTTTTTAGAAAAATGGTGTGAACACAATACACAGGTATATACGAGAATTTCTGATTTGGCAAAATACTTCCGATGTGGAGAGATCGTTATAGCCAGAAAAGCAATGGATTGTGATAAAATCGATCAGAAAATTTACGAGCAAGTAGTACAAACAGCTATTGAGAATTATAATCAGATGAAAGAAAATAAAGACACAAGTGGCGGAAATTATTATAGTACAATGGGAGCGCGATTGGATGGATGCTTTGTCAGAGCACTTTGCGAGAGTGTTAATATGGGCAGGACGACTTATACAGAAGCATATCGTTTGACGAATACCAGCCGCAAAACGTTCTCTGAGATTGCACAGCGTCTTGGAGGGCGGCAATTAGGTATTAAAATCTGACAATTCTAGGAAAAATCGGTAGAATAGAAATATAATAATTGAGACTACATAGCAAAGGAGAACGAAAATGAAGAAATTTATGGATGAATTTAAAAAATTTGCCCTGCGGGGAAATGTAATGGACATGGCGGTGGGCGTTCTGATCGGCGGAGCGTTTTCGGGCATCGTGACATCTCTGACGGATAACTTTATCAATCCCATCCTGCAGCTTATCACCGGAGGGGCAAGGTACACCTTAAGCGACGTGGCGGGATTTGCCTCGAACTTCCTCTCGGCGGTGGTGAATTTTATCATTATGGCCTTTATTCTATTCTGCCTGTTGAAAGGGATCAACAGACTGATCCGTCTGGGAATCAAGAAGGAGGAGGCGGCAGCGCCCGCCACCAAGACCTGTCCCTTCTGCATGAGCGAGATAAACATTAAGGCTACCAGATGTCCCCATTGTACCTCTGAGCAGCCGGGGGAGGAGTAGAGGAGAAAGGTTAATATAAGGAAAATCGATGAAATGATTGCCCGTGATATTGCAGATTTTTTTGCCGGATCACGGGTGTAGTATGTTTTTGGTGAGCTTCCATAGAATCTGCTTTTGCAGAAAAATGAGAAGGGTAAGGCCGCAGCGCATAGATTTTTTGTGTAAAAATTTTGTGATTTATAATGACATTTTTCAAAAATATGGTACAATAGCTTTAGTATGATTTTTGACAGCCAGACTATACATATGCGGAGGGACATGCATGAGTTTGTTTGAGAATTTCAAAGAGGATTTTTCCCAGGCAATGAATGAGCTTTTATCCAATGAAAATGCCGGCACAAAGGAAGCCGCCAACACAGCGGAGAGAGGCCTGGAAGAAGCTCTGCCGAAGGAAGTGGGCAGGGAGCCGGAGGCAAAGCCGTTGGAGACCTGGAAGCCTGTGGAGGAGAAGGCGGCGAAGCCGGAAGCGAGTGAAGGTTCAAAGAAAGTGTTCGAGACAGAAGCGGAGAGGACGGTTGAGACAGAGATGACCGAGAACGAGGGAATGGAGAAGAAGCCGGAAAGCGGAAAAGGGCCAAAAGAATTTCGCAGGCATCGGAAGAGAGGGCCGGAAAAAGGGTGGACGCCCAGGAAAATGGTAACAGTACCAGAGGAGGAAGAGACAGCATTTCTCAATCCCCCGGAAGCGATGGAGAAGGCGCCGGAAGCGGAAAAGGCCGCGAATCCCTTTGAGGCGGAGGCTGATGCGGCTGACGTAAAAGAGAACAAAGCGGAAGAAATGACGGACGTTGAGGCAGAAGCAAAGAAGCCGGAGCCAGAACAAGCAGAGCCCCCTGCGCTTGCCTCCAAGGAGTCGGAGGCAGTGAAAGTAGACGACCAAGCAGATACCAATCCCAGTGCGCAGGAGTCCAAAGCGGTGAAAGCAGACGCTCCGGCAGACATCGCTCCCAGCGTGCAGGAGTCCAAAGCAGTGAAAGCAGAAGATATAACAGAGCCAAATCCCAGCGCCCAGGAGCAGGAAAAAGCTTTAGACACGGACGCCATCATGCAGAAGCCAGAAGAAGCGGCGGCCCCCGAGGTTGCCGCCCAGGAGCCGGAAGCGATAAAAGCAGAGGAGCCGGCGGCCTCTGAAACCGTTGTCCAGGAGCCGGAAATGGAAGATATTCCAGAGACGGCGGCGGGCGACATGGAAGCTCCGGCAGCCCCCGAATCTGCTACTCAGGAGCCGGAAATGGAAGATATTCCAGAGACGGCGGCGGGCGCTGCGGAAGTACCGGTGGCCCCAGAGAAACCGCAGTCCCACTCCAGAACGGAGGCATCCTGTGAGGTCACGGTGATCACGGCGGGAACCACGCTCACCGGCAGTCTGGAGTCCACCGGCTCCATTGACATCCAAGGCAGGGTGAACGGCAATGTACAGTGTGACGGCAGGCTCACCGTAACCGGCGAGATAAACGGCAATATCACTGCGGCTCTGGCGGTGATCGCGGGTACGGTCCGGGGCGATATGGATGTGCGGGAGACGGTGATCGTGGACGGCTCCGCAGCAGTGACGGGCAATATCAGGTCCCGCTCCGTGCAGATCAAGGACGGCGCGGTCATCGACGGAAGCTGGTCCCAGCGCCGGGCAGAGACAGCAGCGCCTGAGACGGCGCCTTTTGCGGAGCCGGAGACAGAAGGAGCTGAGACGGCGCCTTCCGCGGAGCCGGAGACAGAAGGAGCTGAGACGGCGCCTTTTGCGGAGCCGGAGACAGCAGAGGAAGACAGGATTTTGGAATAAAGGCAGGTTTAAGGATGAAACGAGTATTATTAAAGCTAAGCGGCGAGGCTCTGGCCGGGGAGAAGAAGATGGGTTTTGACGAGCCCACGGTGACAGAGGTGGCAAGACAGGTGAAGGAGCTGGTGGATGGCGGCACCCAGGTGGGGATCGTCATCGGCGGCGGCAATTTCTGGCGGGGGCGGGACAGCGATTCCATAGACCGCACCAAGGCGGACCAGATCGGCATGCTGGCTACGGTGATGAACTGTATCTATGTGTCGGAGATCTTCCGCTCCCAGGGAATGAAGACCCAGGTGATGACGCCCTTTGCCTGCGGAGCCTTTACGGAGCTGTTTTCCAAGGACAGAACCATGGAGTGCTTTGAAAAAGGCATGGTGGTGTTCTTTGCGGGAGGAACGGGCCATCCCTATTTTTCCACGGACACCGGTACGGTACTGCGGGCCGTGGAGATCGAGGCGGAGGGAATCCTGCTGGCCAAGGCCGTGGACGGGGTGTACGACAGCGACCCCAAGACCAATCCGGCGGCGAAGAAGTACCAGGAGGTTTCCATCGAGAAGGTCATTGAGAAAAAGCTGGCGGTGGTGGATCTGACCGCTTCCATCATGTGTATGGAAAATAAGATGCCCATGTATGTGTTCGGGCTTAACCAGGAGAACAGTATTGTAAAAGCGATCTCCGGTCCCTTCACCGGAACCCGGGTGACCGTGTAAATGGCCAGAGCGGCATAAACGCGATGGTGCTGAAACTGAAGTAGAATAACGGCCCAAGGCAGGCCGGAAAATGGAGGATATAAAGATGGATGAGAGATTAAAGATCTATGAAGACAAAATGCAGAAATCCTATAACAACCTGATGGAGGAATTTGGCGCCATCCGGGCGGGCCGGGCCAATCCCCACGTGCTGGATAAGCTGCGGGTGGATTATTACGGTTCCCCGACCCCCATTCAGCAGGTGGCAAATGTGAGCGTTCCCGAGGCGCGGATGATCCAGATCCAGCCCTGGGAGGGACGGATGTTAAAGGAGATCGAGAAGGCGATCCTCACCTCGGATCTGGGGATCAATCCCACCAACGACGGAAAGATGATCCGGCTTGTGTTTCCCGAGCTCACCGAGGAGCGCAGAAAGGATCTGACCAAGGAAGTGAAGAAAAAAGGCGAGGGCGCCAAGGTGGCTGTCCGCAATATCCGCCGGGACGCCAATGACGCCTTCAAGAAGCTTTCCAAGAACTCTGATGTCTCCGAGGATGAGATCCGGCAGCTGGAGGACGAGGTCCAGAAGATGACAGACAAGTTCATCGCCGAGATTGACAAGTCCATAGAGGAAAAGAGTAAGGAGATCCTTACGGTATAAGGGCTGAGCTGGGACATAGCGTTTTCGCCGTGTCCCATTTCCATTGCTTTGAGGGGAAAATGAAACGGGAGGCGTAGGATGAAGATTCCAACACATGTGGCGATCATATTAGACGGAAACGGACGCTGGGCTAAGAGTAAGGGCATGCCCAGAAATTACGGCCATACCCAGGGGGCCAAGAATGTGGAGATCATCTGCGAGGAGGCCTGGAAAATGGGCATCAAATACCTGACGGTCTATGCTTTTTCCACGGAGAACTGGAGTCGTCCCAAGTCCGAGGTGGACGCCCTGATGAAGCTCCTCCGCAATTATATGAAGAACTGTATTAAGACGGCCCACAAAAATCATATGCGGGTGCGGGTCATCGGAGACAAATCCCGTCTGGACGAGGACATTCAACAGCGGATCCGGGAGCTGGAGGAGGAGACGAAGGACAACGACGGGCTGAATTTTCAGATCGCCATCAATTACGGAAGCCGGGATGAAATGCTGCGGGCCATGAACCGCATGGCGGCGGACGCCCGGGAGGGAAGACTTGCGGAGACTCCCATCACGGAGGAGGTGTTTGCCTCCTATCTGGATACCCGGGAGATCCCGGACCCGGACCTTCTGATCCGCACCAGCGGGGAACAGCGGATCTCCAATTTTCTGCTGTGGCAGATCGCCTACAGCGAGCTGTATTTTTGTGAAGTTTCCTGGCCGGATTTTTCAAAAGAGGAATTAGAAAAAGCCATTGCGGACTATAATAGAAGAGACCGCAGATTCGGCGGTGTTAAGGAGGAATAAAAGTGTTTAAGACACGTTTGCTGAGCGGGATCGTACTGGTGGTCCTGCTGCTGGCGCTGGGCATCCTCGGCGGCGACGTCCTGCTGGCGGGGGTGGGCGCGGTTTCTCTGGTGGGGCTGTTTGAGCTGTACCGGGTATGCGGCATCGCGAAAAGCGGTCTGGCCTTTGTGGGCTACGCCATGACGGTTCTTTACTATTTGGGACTGCGGATCACAGAGCTCAGCGTGATGGAGCTTCTGTTCCTGCTTGCCATGATTTTTCTGATCGCGGTGATGGCGGTCTATGTGTTCACCTTTCCGAAATTTCAGGCCGGACAGGTGATGGCGGCCTTCTTCGGTTTCTTTTACGTGACGGTCATGCTGTCCTGTGTGTACCTGACCCGGATGCTGTCGGACGGGGAATATCTCATCTGGCTGATCTTTTTGTGCTCCTGGGGCTGCGATACCTGCGCCTACTGTGTGGGCGTACTGATCGGAAAGCATAAAATGGCGCCCGTTTTAAGCCCCAAGAAATCTGTGGAGGGCGCGGTGGGCGGCGTTGTGGGCGCGGCGCTTCTGACGGTGATCTACGGCTTTGTTTTTCAATCCGCCATGGACCTTGAGATTTCCGATATTCTCGTCATGGCGGCGATCACTGCCGTGGGGGCGCTGATCTCCATGGTGGGGGATCTGGCGGCCTCAGCCATCAAGCGGAATTATGAGATCAAGGATTACGGCAGACTGATCCCGGGCCACGGCGGGATATTGGACCGGTTTGACAGTGTGATTTTTACGGCGCCTACGATCTTTCTGCTGTCCCTGTACCTGATCTAGGGCAGGCAGAAAGCGGCCAAAGAGGAAGAGGGATATGAAACGGATAGCGATTTTAGGTTCCACCGGGTCCATCGGGACCCAGACACTGGATATAGTCAGAGAACAGAAGGATATTGAGGTTGCGGCCCTCTGCGCCGGGCGAAATACAGCTCTTTTGGAGCGGCAGATCCGGGAATTTTCCCCGAAGGCGGCGGCCCTGTGGGAGGAAGCGGACGCCAGGGAGCTAAAGAGCCGGGTCCGGGACCTTCCGGTGAAGATCCTCTGGGGCATGGAAGGGCTTCTTACGATTGCCAGGATGGAGGGCTACGAGATCCTGGTGACGGCCATTGTGGGCATGCTGGGAATCCGTCCCACCATTGCGGCCATTAAGGCCGGTAAGACCATTGCCCTGGCAAATAAGGAGACCCTGGTGACGGCGGGACATCTGATCATGCCGCTGGCGGCGAAAATGCAGGTGCCGATCCTTCCAGTGGACAGCGAGCACAGCGCCATTTTTCAGTCCTTAAACGGAGAACGGGGAAACCGGATCCACAAAATTTTGCTGACGGCCTCCGGCGGCCCCTTCCGGGGGCGGAAGCGGCAGGAGCTTGCCGCGGTCCGGGTGGAGGATGCCTTGAAGCACCCCAACTGGTCCATGGGAAAAAAGATCACCGTGGACTCCGCGACCATGGTCAATAAGGGCCTTGAGGTGATGGAGGCCAGGTGGCTTTTTGACGTGGTCCCCTCTCAGGTGCAGGTGGTGGTCCATCCCCAGAGCGTGGTCCATTCCATGGTAGAATTTGAGGACGGGGCGGTGATGGCCCAGCTTGGCACGCCGGATATGCGCCTGCCCATTCAGTACGCCTTGTATTACCCCATGCGCAGGCCCCTGTCCGGGAAGCGCCTTGATTTTTATGAACTGTCCTCCATCACCTTTGAGAAGCCGGATCTTGACACTTTTTCGGGTCTGGCCCTAGCGTACCGGGCCCTTGGGGAGGGCGGAAATATTCCCACCGCCTACAACGCGGCAAATGAGAAGGCCGTGGCCTTATTTTTGGAGAGAAAAATATCCTTTCTGGAGATTCCCGAATTGATACAGGGAAGTATGGAAAAGGTGAAATATAGAGAGCATCCCGCACTGGAAGAAATTTTAGAGACGGAGCAGGAAGTATATCAGTGGATAGAGAGCAGGTGGTAATTTGAAATATGTAATCGCGATTTTGATTTTCAGCATCATAATTTTGTTCCACGAGCTGGGACATTTTCTAATGGCCAAATTAAACGGCATCCGGGTCAACGAGTTCTGTCTGGGGCTTGGACCCACTCTGGTGGGCTTTAAGCGGGGCGAGACCAAGTATTCCATCAAGCTTCTGCCCTTTGGCGGGGCCTGCATGATGGAGGGGGAGGATGAGGACAGCGAGGACGAGCGCTCCTTTCAGAAAAAATCCGTCTGGGCCCGCATCAGCGTGGTGGCGGCGGGGCCTCTTTTTAACTTTATCATGGCCTTTGCCTTCGCCTTTGTCCTGATCCTCTGCAACGGCGTGGATAAGCCTGTGGTTTACGACGTCATGGAGGACTATCCCGCCCAGGAGGCAGGCATGGAGGCCGGGGATACCATTGTCTCCATCAACGGGAAGAACATCCATTTTTACCGGGAGGTCAGCCTCTACACCTTTTTCCACCCCGGCGAGGCGCTTCATATCGTCTACGAGCGGGACGGGGAGCGCAGGGAGGCCGATCTGAAGCCTGTGTATGATGAGGAACAGGGAAAATACCTTATGGGTTTTTTGGGAAGCGGCATCGCGGAGCGCACCAACGTGCTGGAGTCCTTCGGCTACAGCTTCTATGAATTAAAATATTGGATCGATACCACCTTCAGCAGTCTGAAAATGCTGGTGACCGGGGGCGTCAGCTTAAACGACATCTCGGGGCCCGTGGGCATTGTCAAGACCATCGGGGATACCTACGACCAGAGCAGCAGCGGCGGGGCCTATCTGGTGTTCTTAAATATGCTCAATATCTCCATTCTGCTGTCAGCCAACCTGGGTGTCATGAACCTTCTGCCCATCCCGGCTTTGGACGGCGGGCGGCTGGTGTTCTTGATCATCGAGGCCATCCGCCGTAAGCGCATCCCCCCGGAGAAGGAGGGCATGGTCCACTTCGTGGGCCTCATGCTCCTTCTGGTCCTCATGGTAGTCGTCATGTTCAACGACGTACGGCTCTTGCTATGAGCACTGCGGCTGGAAATTTGCAGCCGTTTTCGTCGTGCTCGCACGTAAGAAAATGGCTGTGAATTTCCAGACATTGGGCGACAGCCCGCGACCGACATGGAGCGAAGCGGAATGGAGGTGCTGCAGTGCGAAGTAGCAAGGAGCAATCTTACGGCGACAGGAAAGGAGTAACTCATGGAGCGAAAAAAAACAAAGGAAATCCATATTGGAAATAAAGTCATTGGAAACGGAGCCCCTATTCTCATCCAGTCCATGACCAACACCAAGACCCAGGACGCGGCGGCCACGGTGGAGCAGATCCACCGCCTGACTGAGGCGGGCTGTGAGATCATCCGCTGCGCCGTCCCGGATATGGAGGCCGCCAGGGCCCTCTCCCAGATCAAGAAGGAGATCTCCATTCCCCTGGTGGCGGATATACATTTCGACTACCGCCTGGCCATTGCGGCCATGGAAAATGGCGCCGACAAGATCCGCATCAATCCCGGAAATATCGGCTCCAGGGACCGGGTGCGGGCTGTGGTGGAGGCGGCAAAGGAGCGGAATATCCCCATCCGGGTGGGAGTCAACAGCGGCTCCCTGGAAAAGGAGCTGGTGGAAAAGTATCACGGCGTCACTGCGGAGGGGATCGTGGAGAGTGCCCTTGATAAGGTGAGACTAATTGAGGACATGGACTATGATAATCTGGTTATAAGCATCAAATCCTCAGACGTGATGATGTGCGTGCGGGCTCATGAGCTGATCGCGGACAAGACTCCGTATCCCCTGCACGTGGGGATCACCGAGTCCGGCACGGTGTTAAGCGGAAGCATCAAATCCGCCATCGGGCTGGGACTGATCTTAAGCCAGGGTATCGGCGATACCATCCGGGTGTCTCTGACAGGGGACCCGGTGGAGGAGATCAAGGCCGCCAAGCTGATCCTAAGGACATTGGGCCTTCGGAAGGGCGGGATCGAGGTGGTGTCCTGTCCCACCTGCGGCAGGACCTGCATCGACCTCATCGGACTTGCCAATCAGGTGGAGACCATGGTGGCCGGTATTCCTCTGGATATTAAGGTGGCGGTCATGGGCTGCGTGGTGAACGGCCCGGGGGAAGCCCGGGAGGCCGATATCGGAATCGCCGGAGGGAATGGCGAAGGACTGATCATCAAACGAGGCCAGGTTTACAAGAAAGTAAAGGAGGAAGAACTCCTTCCCGCTCTCAGATACGAATTGCTGCATTGGATGGGGGATTGACTCCCGCCTCTACAGGCGGGGCTTGAATGGAGTGAATAGATATGGACAAGCTGTTTTTTGAAGTTTTCCCAACACTTGAGGTACATCCCGATTTAAATGGCCTTTTGAGCCAGGTACTGGTGACGAAGGCGTCCACCAACGCCGCCCGGGACCATCTTCGGATCTACTTAACGAGCACCAGGCTGATACCCAAGGCAGCCGTTTTTCAGTTGGAGAGAGCCATCAAGGAGCAGCTTTTTCCGCAGAACCGTCTGACGGTAAAGATCATCGAGAAATATAACCTCTCGGAGCAGTACAATCCCAGAAAGCTGATGGCCGTCTACCGGGACAGCATTCTGGAGGAGGTCAAGGCCTACAGTCCTCTGGAGTACAGCGTCTTAAGGTGCGCCAAAATGGAATTTCCCCAGGATTACGTCTTGAGGCTGACGCTGGAGGATTCGGTGGTGGCGGCCCAGAAATCCCACGAGGTGGTGCGAATACTGGAAAAGATCGTCTGCGAGCGCTGCGGCCTTGACATGAAGGTGGAGCTGGAATTTGAGGAGAAGGCCGAGAGCAAATATAAGAAAAACAGCGATCTTCAGATGGCCAACGAGATCCACAGGATCATGGCCCAGTCCGCCATCGGACAGCGAAGGGGCGGCGGGGAGCAGGCGGACACCCAGGGACAGGACGGGGATTCCCTTCTGATCGCGGGGGACGCCGGGGATGGAACCGGAGCACAAAGCCTGCCGGCGGGCGAGGACAATTTTAAGACCGATGTCCGCGGCTTGTCAGGAAATGCCGGGCCGGGAGGCGAAGGTGTCCGCGGCCTGTCAGGAAAGGCGGGCCGGGAAGACGCCGGAAGTCGGGGGTCGGCGGGAAATGCCGGAAACCGAGTCCATGGAGACGCCGGAAGCCGGGGGTCGGCGGGAAATGCCGGAGACCGGAGCCGGGAGGCTGGAAGGCCTTTTTCAAGAAGAGCTTCCGGGAAGGGGAAGGGCGGTTCCTCCCGCTGGGACGGCGGAAGCATCCGACGCTCCGACAATCCCGACGTGGTTTACGGACGGGACTTTGACGAGGAGGCCATGGCCATCGAGCACATCGCAGGGGACATCGGCGAGGTGGTCATCCGGGGCAAGGTACTCTCCGTGGAGACCCGGGAGATCCGAAACGAGAAGACCATTCTCATGTTTGCCCTCACCGACTTTACCGACTCCATCATGATCAAGATGTTCTGTAAAAATGAGCATGTGAAGGAGATCACGGAGCATGTGAAGAAGGGCGCTTATCTAAAGATCAAGGGGGTCACCACCATTGACCGCTTCGACGGGGAGCTGACCATCGGTTCCGTCAATGGGATCAAGAAGATTCCCAACTTCACCACCGGGCGGGCAGACAACAGCCCCCTAAAGCGGGTGGAGCTTCACTGCCACACCAAGATGAGCGACATGGACGGCGTCTCCGAGGTGAAGGACATCATCAGCCGGGCCATCTCCTGGGGCCACAAGGCCATCGCGGTGACGGACCACGGGGACGTCCAGGCATTTCCGGACGCCAACCATGCTCTGCCCAAGGACTCGGATTTCAAGGTCATCTACGGGGTGGAGGCCTATCTGGTGGACGATCTAAAGGAGATCGTGGAAAATTCCAGGAATCAGAGCCTTGAAGATACTTATGTGGTCTTCGACTTAGAGACCACAGGCTTTAGTCCGGTGAACGACAGGATCATCGAGATCGGCGCGGTAAAGGTGGCGGAGGGAAAGATCACGGAGCGGTTTTCCACCTTTGTCAACCCGGATGTGCCCATTCCCTTCGAGATCGAGCAGCTCACCGGGATCAAGGATGAGATGGTGCTTTCAGCGCCGATGATCGAGGAGATCCTGCCAAAGTTCCTGGAATTTTGCCGGGGGGCCATTATGGTGGCCCACAACGCGGGCTTTGACATGAGCTTTATCAGCAAGAACAGCGAGCGGCAGAAGCTTCCCTGCGATTTTACGGTCATCGACACGGTGGCCCTGGCCCGGGTGCTGCTCCCCAGCTTAAACCGTTTTAAGCTGGACACGGTGGCCAAGGCTTTGAACGTGTCCCTGGAAAATCACCATCGGGCCGTGGACGACGCGGCCTGCACCGCGGAGATTTTCCTGAAATTTGTGCACATGTTAAGGGAGCGGGGCATTGAGACCCTGGACGCGGTGAACCGGATGGGCAACAGCTCCAAGGAAAATATCAAGAAGCTGCCCAGCCATCACGCCATCATTCTGGCGGCCAATGATGTGGGGCGCATCAATCTGTATCGTTTGGTGTCCTACTCCCACCTGGATTATTTTCACCGGCAGCCCCGGATTCCAAAGAGCGAATTTATAAAATACCGGGAAGGGCTGATCCTGGGCTCGGCCTGCGAGGCGGGAGAGCTGTACCAGGCCTTGCTTCGGGGCAGCTCCCAGGAGGAGATCGCAAGGCTGGTGCGTTTTTACGATTATCTGGAGATTCAGCCTCTGGGCAACAACGCCTTCATGCTGAAGGGGGAGCGGCCCCAGGTGGCTTCTCTGGAAGAGCTTAAGGATTTAAACCGGAAGATCGTGGAGCTGGGAGAGCAGTTTCATAAGCCCGTGGTGGCCACCTGCGACGTGCATTTCCTGGACCCGGAGGATGAGGTGTACCGCCGTATCATCATGGCGGGAAAGGGCTTTAAGGACGCCGACGAGCAGGCCCCCCTGTACCTTCGCACCACCGAGGAGATGCTGGCGGAGTTCGACTATCTGGGCAGCGAGAAGGCCATGGAGGTGGTGATCACCAACACCAACAAGATCGCGGACATGTGCGAGCGGATCGAGCCGGTGCGGCCCGACAAATGCCCGCCGGTCATTGAAAATTCCGACCAGACCCTCAGGGACATCTGTTACAACCGGGCCCATGAGATTTACGGGGAAGAGCTGCCGGAGATCGTGGTGGAGCGGCTGGAGAGGGAGCTGAACTCCATCATCTCCAACGGCTTTGCCGTGATGTACATCATCGCCCAGAAGCTGGTGTGGAAGTCCAACGAGGACGGCTACCTGGTGGGGTCCCGGGGCTCCGTGGGTTCCTCCTTCGTGGCCACCATGGCCGGGATCACCGAGGTGAATCCCTTATCGCCCCATTATTACTGCGCCAACTGTCATTTCAGCGACTTTGATTCCCCGGAGGTGAAGGCCTACGCGGGAAAGGCGGGCTGCGATATGCCGGACCGGCTGTGTCCCGTCTGCGGGGAGCCCTTAAAGAAGGAAGGCTTCGATATTCCCTTTGAGACCTTTCTGGGCTTTAAGGGCAACAAGGAGCCGGATATCGACCTGAATTTTTCCGGGGAGTAACAGAGCAAGGCCCACAAGTACACGGAGGTCATTTTCGGGGAGGGCCAGACCTTCCGGGCCGGGACCATCGGCACATTGGCGGACAAGACGGCCTTCGGCTATGTGAAAAATTATTTCGAGGAGCGGGGGCAGCACAAGCGGAACTGTGAGATCTCCCGTATCGTGGAGGGCTGTGTGGGCGTGCGCCGCACCACCGGCCAGCACCCCGGCGGCATCATCGTGCTGCCTCTGGGGGAGGAGATCTACTCCTTCACCCCGGTGCAGCACCCCGCCAACGATATGACCACGGACATCATCACCACCCATTTTGATTATCATTCCATCGACCACAACCTGCTGAAGCTGGACATTCTGGGACACGATGATCCCACCATGATACGTATGCTGGAGGATCTGACCGGCATCGACGCCAAGGAGATCGCCCTGGATGATAAGTCCGTCATGTCCTTATTCCAGAGCACCGAGGCTCTGGGCATCACGCCGGAGGACATCGGCGGCTGTCCCGTGGGCTCCCTTGGAATCCCCGAGTTTGGCACGGACTTCGTCATTCAGATGCTGGTGGACACCAAGCCGCAGTCCTTCTCGGACCTGATCCGGATTTCCGGCCTGTCCCACGGCACCGATGTGTGGCTGGGAAATGCCCAGACCCTGATCCAGGAGGGAAAGGCCACCATTTCCAACGCCATCTGTACCCGTGACGATATTATGACCTATCTTATCGGCATGGGGCTGGACTCTGAGGAGTCCTTCAAGATCATGGAGGCGGTGCGAAAGGGGACGGTGGCCAAGGGAAAATGCGAGAAATGGCCGGAGTGGGAGAAGGACATGCTGGACCACGGAGTGCCGGACTGGTACATCTGGTCCTGCACCAAGATCCAGTACATGTTTCCTAAGGCCCACGCGGCGGCCTACGTGATGATGGCCTGGCGGATTGCCTACTGCAAGGTGTTCTATCCCCTGGCCTACTATGCGGCATTTTTCAGTATCCGCGCCACCTCTTTCAACTACGAGCTGATGTGCCAGGGGCGGGATAAGCTGGAATACTATATGGCGGACTATGAGCGCCGGAAGGATACCCTGACGAAGAAGGAGCAGGACACGGTGAAGGACATGCGGATCGTCCAGGAGATGTATGCAAGAGGATTTGAGTTTCTGCCAATTGATATTTATAAATCCAAGGCTCAGTATTTTCAGATTGTGGACGGGAAGCTGCTGCCGGCTTTAAGCACTATCGAGGGCCTGGGAGGAAAGGCTGCGGACGCCGTGGTGGAGGCCGCCAAGGATGGAAAGTTTTTATCCAAGGATGATTTCCGTCAGAGAACCAAGGTCAGCAAAACAGTCATTGATCTGATGGACGATCTGGGACTTCTGGGAGATTTGCCGGAGTCCAACCAGCTGTCGTTGTTTGATTTTTAACCCGTGAAATCTGTTGCTATTTATGTGGGGGTTGTATAATAAAAACAGGATAGAAATGTCTTAATTTACAGTATGCGGCGAGGAAAGAAGGCAGGGAGGTAGAAAATGGCACGAACAGTTGCAAGCGGAATCCGGAGTTATGATGAAATTATAAAAAAATATTTGATATTGATAAATCCAGTTTTATCAAAGAGTAGTGGGAAGGCGAGGACAGCGTCATCTTGATAACACGGCCCCGACGCTTTGCGAACACCCTGACAATGAGCATGATGGAGCAGTTTTTTTGTGAATTACGCAAAAAGGGCAGATTTGTTTGAGGGCTTTTTTTGTGCAAATGAAATTGGACATGAGTGAGAAGAACGTCCCTCTTGTGCTCTACAATTTTACTGATTTCTTGTTCCGGTATTACGGAAAAAAAGTGATAATTCTTCTGGACGAGTACGATACGCCTATGCAGGAGGCTTACGTGGACGGATATTTTTGTGAAAGCAACGAGCCAAGTGAAAGTTTGATTTCATTTGGCGACTGCCTGCGACCCGGTGCTTTTGGCGACGGGTTAGTTAATTCGGTAACCTCTTTGACTTTTTCGCTCACAGCCTGATTCCTGGAAATGTTAATGTAGGAACCATCTTCTTTGCTCACAATCCTGAAGTCGCATATGAAATGGCTTAGATTATAAGAACGGATCTTGTTTTTGAAGATTTTGATTTTCAGTACTCTTAAAAGAAACAAGCTAAGGCAGCAGATCGAAAAATGCCCATAGATTGTTTCTTTTTTTGCACATAGACTGGGCGTGCATCCAGATAAGACTTCGTGTTCCGGAATGATTCCTCAATCTTCCACAAACTGTGATATGTATTATAAATTTGAAGCGGATCTACATCCAGCTCCGATGTGACCAGTAGATTGTAGCCTGCATATTTCAGATTTTCATCGATCTTGGCTCGGTTAATTTCGATAACAGGATTGAGTTTCTTCCTATGTGTAATCAGTAAAAATATTTGCGTTATTTTCTAATACAATCCATGTTTTCTTTTTCACTCAAATTTTTGCCATTATTGATTTTGAGAAAACATAACTGTCATTCGCTTCTTGGACCGCAGCATAGATGTTTCTTGCGCAATTAAACCCCTTATCTGCGACTTGTATGGTTTTTCCTGCGACTTTGTAGTTATTTCATTTCATTTCATCAATAATCTTTTTGATATAAGGCTTCTCTGACTCTTTTCTTGGATACATCTGCATGGCCAGAGGAACAAGGTCTGCATCCAGAAGTAGTGCCTGCCCGATGATGGGAACATGTCTGCTCTCCTTGGAAGGGCCTTTTTGATTGTCTTCGGCTGGTAGAACGATTTTGAAGTAAATTGCTGCAGTCAAAAAAGACATTACTGAAATTTCTCTTATAGTGATGCTCGTAATAGTGGTAAAAGAGATCAATCATAACCACCCGTCCAACGGGTGGTTTGCTCTAGGGCTATAAGCCCTTGTTGCTAGGCAGCGTCTCAAGGCGCTGACTTTCTCTTTAAGCTGTCAGAAATATGTTTACACATATTTCTGACAGCCCCGTTCAAGCCTAATTGCTCTTAACTCGTCGCTACCCCTTAAGGGGTATTGTTACTACTTACCCTTAACCCTTAAAAGGGTCGTCATACTCTTTCGTGTTGCCGGTATACAGCTGATAATATTTACCTTTATCTTCGAACAGTTCATCATGGCTTTCACGCTCAATGATTCTTCCCTGTTCCAGCACCATGGTACAGTCACTTTTTTAGCAGTACTCAGACGATGGACATGGTGAACAAAAACAGATGGATAAAACTGCTATTTATGTCTTAATTAAAAAAAGATTATCTATTTTGATTCTATGGCAAAGAAGGTATGCTTAATGCAAGTACTCTGGATAAGAATTAGTGGTATTTTAAGATAAAGAATGAGTATGATTTGTGGTTTTTATCCATTGGAGAATACAGATGAAAATAGAGAGAATATATGAGACTTCCCTGCCGGCAGAGTGTTTTACGGTAGAGGACAATGCTGATGAAACAAGTTTTTTGGTTTTAAAGGAGCAGACGGATGCAGACTTCCGTATCTGTTTTACGATAGCTGCGCCGATTGAGGATACATATATTATGCTGCCGGCCTGCATTTATGCCGGAAATCATTTTGAAAGGGTAGAACGGGTTTATCCGCCCATGTTTATGGAAACGGAAATGGGCCTGGAGGTTCCGGTGCGCATGACAATGGTGCCCGCCCTGGAGGCAGTAGGAGATTCCTATGTAGAAGTGACAACGGGGGATCTGGCCACTCCCGCAATTTGTTTGTGGAATAGGGTCAGTAAAGAAGCGTTGTTCATTTTTACAAAACAAGGCTGCCTTGGAAGAAATTTTGGCGTGACGCTGGAGCAGAAGAGGGATCAGCTTAATGTCATCATCAATGCCCCTGCCAGGAGGCGTAAGGTGTACGGTATGGGTATAATATCGGACGCAGAGCGTCTGTTTCCGGTGAAGAAAGGTACAAAAATCCGGATTGCCCATAAGACGATTCTGCGACCATGTGCCTCTATTCCTCAGATGTACCGGCAGTTTATGGAATATCAGCTTAAGCTGTACCATGGTGAGGTGGCATCCGCTTTTCCTTTTTCAGAATTTTGGAAGCTGTCGGAGGAAAAACGGAATCGGGATCACTTTCTTGAGGAGGAAGGTTACTATACCGAATGTGCCTATCGGTCACCGGATTTCAATAAATTCGGGGACTGGCAGAGCGGTTGGACTGGAAACGGCATGGATACACTGGTACTTATAAGGGAGGGAAATGGACAGTCCCGGAAAAATGCGGTAAGAACACTTGAGTTTGCGGCAAACCATCAGAGTGAAGCCGGTTTTTATTACGGAATTGTGCATGAAGGCAGGGTATATCATGACTGCTTCGGCCATTATGAAGAGAAATATAATCTGCTGCTGGTACGTAAGCAGGCCGATATGGTGTACTTTATTTATAAACAGCTTCAGGCCATGGAAGAGTTGGGGATGGAGGTTCCTGATCTTGTGAGGAGAAGTGCGGGGAAGGGTGCCGATGCCCTGGTGAAGCTCTGGAGAACCTACGGACAGATTGGGCAGTTCATCAATGCCGAGACGGGAGAGATTGTGGTAGGCGGTTCCGCCTCCGGGGCTATAACTCCAGCGGCTTTATGTGCGGCGGCTGAGGTTACCGGAAATCGGGAATATTTTAAAGTGGCAGAAGAGATTGCGGAGTATTATTATGAGACGGCAACCATAAAAGGAATTGTTAACGGAGGACCGGGAGACATTCTTCAGGCGCCGGATTCCGAGAGCGCCGTTGCGTTGCTGGAAAGCTTTATGGCACTGTATGATGCATCTGGCAGCTTAAGATGGGTGGAGATGGCAGAGGATGCTGCAGCGCAGGTCAGTAGCTGGGTGGTTTCCTATAATTATGAATTTCCGGCGGATAGTGTTCTGGGAAAGCTAGGTGTCGGTTCCATTGGTAGTGTGTGGGCCAATGTGCAGAATAAGCATTCTGCGCCAGGCTTCTGTACCCTCAGTGCAGCAGGCTTCTTTAAAGTGTGGCGGGCTTCCGGAAAAAAGGAATATCTGGAAATTATGCGCCGTGTGGCCAGATTTATCCCACAGGTGGTTGCGCGGGAAGGCTATGAGCTTTTAACAAACGCAGGTGTCCCTATGGAACCGGGCTGTCTATGTGAGCGTGTGAATCTGTCCGACTGGGAGGGAATAGAGGGCGTTGGAGGAAATCTTTTTGGAGCCTGTAGCTGGCCAGAGGTAAGTATGATGCTGAATTGGCTTGAGATTCCAGGCATATACGTGGCTCCTGAACAGGGGATTGTGTGCTGTTCGGATCATATTGAGGCTAGCCTGGAGGATCAGACCTTAGTTATCAAAAATGCGACGGACTATGATGCATGTGTGAAGGTAATGGTGGAATATGAAATTGCATAGGAACTATTTTTGACGGTTTCGACATTTCTAAAGTAATGAATATAATTAAAGATTATGAAAAAACAGCAACACCTTGTATGGAGTGTTGGTGCGCAAATTTGTGCAAACGTTGTTGGAAACAAAAAAGTTTTGAAAGCGAATTCTGTGAAAATATGAAAAAGACTGTTTATAAACAGATAAAAAACAGTCTTGAGCTGTTAATGGAAAGTCCAACAATAGTAAAGCGATATGATAAAGTTGAATTGAAATGAGGGGGGGAGCGCAAAATGTCAAACGTAAGAAATACAATCAAATGTAATGTGATGAATTTTACATTTATGCTGAATTGCATAAAAAAAGTGAACGCAATAGCGCTGGTTGTATTAATAATAACTGGTGTAATAAAGGGGCTTTTACCTTTGCTGCAAAATTATCTGAATAAGGATATAATTGATAGCATTTCAAGCATGATAGGTAATGGAATTTCTTCACGAATGTGGATATTTCTTCTGCTATATATTTTTTTTCAATGTCTTTCTTATTTTATCGGATGGACCGAAGATTACATAGCAAATAATATAGGTGATAAAATTGGTAATTATTTTCGAAATTTGATTATAAATAAATGTAAAACAACACAATTTAAGAATTATTATGATGCAGAATTTTATAATCAATTAGAAAAGGCATCAATGGGCGTCAATTCTTCACCACTGCATTCGGTACAAACAATAATCGCAGTTTTTGTTACGATAACAGAAATAGTTGCCAGTGTATGTATACTGTTGTCTTTTAATATACTTATAGTGATAATTTTAGCAGCCTTTGCCATGCCAGCAGCTTATATAGATAACAGGTATCGTGATAAATCGTTTGACATGAGCAATCGGTTAGCGCCGAAGCGCCGTAGGATAGCCTATTTGTTTAGTTTGTTCTACGATAAAAATGCGTTTAAGGAATTGCGTATAAATAATGCAGAGGAGTATATACAGAGTAAGGCAAATACAGCTTTTGATGAGTATCATGCAGAGAATGTTGCACATTATAATAAATATGGCATTATAACACTGGTAACAACATTGCTGAATATAGTTTCTCAAGGGGTGGTGTATATTTGGTTTGTAAAAGCTGCATTGTCCGGGGAAATAACATTGGGTGAATTTACTTTCTATTCGGCAACGGCTTTTTCATTTGTTAATTTGTTTGATAGTACGATTCTGGTATTATCTACATTGCGCTATTCTTTGGGATATATAGGAAATTTGCGTAGTTTCTTGAAAATGAAAACATATGATGAAATAAATAAAGAAGAAAACACGTATTTGATTAATGATATCAATACATTGGAGTTCAAAAATGTTTGTTTTTCGTATGACAATAATCCAGCTTTTAATTTAAATAATATTAGTTTTAAGGCTCAAAAAGGTGAAAAGATTGCTTTGGTCGGATTAAATGGTGCGGGAAAAACAACTTTATTGATGTTGTTAATGCGTTTCTATGATCCTACAGAAGGAGAGATTTTAGTCAATAATATTAATATAAAAGAAATACCATTAAAGCAGTATCGAAGTTTATTTGGTACAGTGTTTCAGGATTTTGTAATATTTGCATTCACATTGCGGGAAAATATAGCATTGGGAAACCTAGAACAGTTGGGAAATGAACAGAAATTACGTGATACGGTAAAACAGTCGCAGTTGAACAAAATTTTTAAACCTTTAGAAAAATATTTGGATGTTCTTATTGGTAGCGATTTTGAAAGAGGAATCAATTTATCAAAAGGGCAGCTTCAACGGATTGGTTTGGCAAGGGCAATTTATAAAGGAAGTCAGATAATGATATTTGATGAACCTACTGCTTCGATGGATGCGGTCAGCGAGTATGAGATTATGAAAAAATATCAAGAACTCACACAGGGGAAGATTGCATTTATGGTATCGCACAGATTATCATCGACCATTATGGCGGATAAAATTATTTATATTAAAAATGGAGAAATATATGAAGAAGGGAGCCACGAACAATTAATGAAGTATAATGGCGAGTACGCCGAAATGTTTAAAAAACAAGCAGAAAACTATGTACAAAAAAACAGATAATGTTTTAGGTTGGAATTTTAGGGAGAGACAAATATGCGTGTGGATGATGAACTGGTATCTTATGTTTTCAAAAATCATAATAATGATAAAAAAAGTATATTGAGAACCAATCGTTTATTTGATAAATTTGGGAATTTATTTGAGGAATTTACAAGCGAAGATTATGTAGAAATCAATAATAATAGAAAACGTTCTTTGGCATACAAATATGAGCTAAAAAAAGTATGCAATTTGTTTGTGCAAAGTCAAATTGTTTTTTTTATATTTAAAGGGGCCATTTTATCAGTTTTGCTATATGGAAATGCTATGAGCAGGGTCTCTAATGATATTGATATCTATGTAGATAATGATAATTATGACAAGGCGCTATTATTGCTAAAAAAGAATGGCTTCAAATTAAAAAGTAGAGCAGAGTTGAAGAATGAGCATCATGCGGTTATGATAAAAAATTCATCAATCGTTTTGGAATTGCATAAAAAAATATATAATCCAATGATAAACATAGACGAGATATATTTAAAATCAAATTTGCAATTATGTGATTTTTACAATCAACAAATTCCGACTTTTAACATTACCGCTACACTCTTGCATTTATTGTATCATTTTTATATGGATATATATCCGTTAGTAGATTACTTTATTTTTTACAAAAAAATTTTGGAAACAGGACGTTTTTTATGCCGCGCCTATGAAATTGCCCTCTTTTCTGAAAAATATTATAAAGAGATTATATGGGATGATATTCAAAAAGATATCAAGCATCAAAAGCTGCATGTCATATTTAAGAAGATGATTTTAGATATTTTAAATGCTTTTCCAAATGCCTTTCCAGAGAGTTTCATTCACACTATATTGCAGAAAGAATATACAGTTGATAAATCAAGATATATGGCAAATTATCTATTAAATACAATGGATATAATAGAAGAAAAAGTCGTTAATCGTGTATTGTGTAAGTATGTAGATGACAATTGGAATATTCGCAAAGAAAGAAATATACATAAAAAAATAGGGGAATCATTTAAAATTGCAAAGAATTTCGCAAGCACAAAATCTCAAGAAGAATTATGTTGCCAAATTGAGACAAAAAAATTATCCGATGGTATAGAACTGACTTTTTCAGTTTCTGATGATGATTTATATATTAGTGCTACATACGAATATGATACAATGACAAGTGATGGGGTACATTTAATATTATGTGGAACGGAAGAATATTCTTATAATAGTATTTTCCTTTTTCCAAAAGCGGTCAGTGGTGAGATTAAGGTTGTGCCATGCAATGTGTTTAATAATGCTAATATTGTTTTAGATGAGAATTTAATGAGGACAGCATTTGTTAAAAATAAAGAAGGATATTCTATCACGACATTTTTTTCCAATAAGTTTATTAAGGATAATCATATAGACAATTATTTTTATATGGGTGTAGTAATTTCGGACTGTAGCAGAATAGTGAAACAAAGAACTAGAGAAGTTATTTTGTCAGAAATTGGTGATGAATGGTATAATCCCATTTATTTTGCAAAAATTGAAATTTGATAAGGAAATTATGTGTTTCCTAAAATGAAAATAGCGGACTGAAAGGAAAAATCGGGAGGGGATTTCAAAAATGACAACCATGTGCTTTGAAAAATATCGGGTAAAAATGGCAAAGCTGGGGGGAGAGAGCAGTGTGCCGCCTATCTTTCGGACACAGAATGTTCAGCAGCTTACGAAGAGTGAGCTGGATGAAGAGGATGGCCTGTATGTGGGATATGGCTTCTTGGAAGATAGTTTTCCATATCGGAAGCAGAATCTGTATACCAGGGAAGTTGAGGAGGCAGAGCTGCCATCGGTAGTCCTTGAAAATGAGTATGTAAAAGCGGTGTTCCTGCCGACTTTAGGAGCCCGGCTGTGGCAGCTGTATGATAAAGAGGCACACAGGGATTTGGTGCTTACCAATGAAGAGATTGTGTTTGGCAATCTTGCTACCCGCACGGCCTGGTTTTGTGGTGGAGTAGAATGGAACTTTGGCATTATTGGACATTCCCCCTTTACCTGCTCGCCGGTGTATACAGCTGTCCTTAAGGCGGATGACGGTACGCCGGTGGCGCGCTTTTACGAATACGAACGGATTCGGGGCTGTACCTATCAGATGGATTGCTGGCTGCCGGAAGACAGCCGCCGCTTGTATATTGGAACGCGAATTGTAAATCCCAATGAAACAGTAGTCCCAACCTATTGGTGGAGTAATATAGCGGTGGCAGAAGACGCTGGAGCTCGGGTCATTGTGCCTGCCAGCGAGGCCTATGTGAATTATGGTGGAAGAATATCAAAGAAAAGAAGTTTGCAGACGCCGGAGCGTGATGTGACCTATCCGGTTCAGAATCAAAGTGCCTGCGATCATTTCTTTAGGACAAAGGACGCTGACTACAAATTTATAGCCCATGTTGATCAGGACGGTTATGGCCTTTGTCAGGCTTCTACTTCTATGATGCAGGGACGGAAGCTTTTTGTCTGGGGACAGAGCAGGGGCGCGGATAATTGGCAGAAGGTGTTGGGAACTCAGGGAATGAATGGCCATTATGCGGAAATTCAGGCAGGACTTGGGCAGACTCAGTATGAGTGTATTCCAATGCCGCCCAATACAGCCTGGAGCTGGGTAGAGAGCTATGGGGCGATTCAGATGGATCCGGCAGCAGCCCATGGAAGCTATGACAGGGCAAAAGCAGCGGCAGAAGAGATTGTTTCAGGTTATGGTTTGGAAGAAGTTTTGCGTACGGCTACCCATATGAAGCGTCCTGCGGATAAAGTACTTTTGGAAGGAAGCGGCTGGGGTGCCCTGGAAGAGATGGCCCGGGCCGGCAGAGATATCCGACCCTTGTCTTATCATCTGCAGTTTGGAAATATCAAAGAAGAACAGAGGTCCTGGCTTCGCCTGTTAAAAGAGGGAACGCTGGGGGAACATATGCCCCAGGAGGCGCCGGATTCCTGGATGTGGGGAGAAACCTTTACAGAACTTCTTAAGGAGGCTGTCAGAGGCAGGGACGTCAGTAACTGGTACACCCATCTTCAACTGGGCGTGATTTATCATGTAAAGAATCGCCTGGAGGATGCGAAAGCTTTATTGTTAAGATCCGTGGAACTTCAGGAAAATGCCTGGACACACTATGCGTTGGCCTGTCTTGCGTGGAAGCAGGGCAAATGGGAAAGGGCAGTAGAAGAGGCATTGTGTACGCTGAATATAAAGTCTGATGATGTATCACTGGCCCGGGCTGTTCTGGAGATCCTGGCAGCGGCCAAGAAGCATGAAAGCGTTGTGGAGCAGGTGGAAAGGCTACCTTCTGCGGTCAGGAAAGACGGCTGGATTCAGCTGGAGTATGCCATATTCTGTCTTGCCTTGGAGCAATATGATAAGGCAGTAACAGCAGCCGGAAATGACCCGATAGATTTTGCGGTGCATGTCAGAGAAGGTAACTGCAAGGCTACAGAGTTCTGGATTCAGTTGCAGGAAAAGAAGCTCGCTAAGCAGGGAGAGAATCCTGCCAAAGCAGCGGAAATGATTCCGGAGGAGTGGGACTTTCGTATGAATTAGATTTGACAGCCGGATATGAATTGTTATTGCGACATGAAGAAAGCGCATGATTTGTAATTTTTATCAATTGGAGGATACAGGGAGAATACAAATGTGGAGAAACTCGGATGTACTTGTTATTGGCGGAGGTGTCAGCGGCACGATGGCGGCAATTGCGGCTGCCAGAAAAGGTGTAAAAGTTACATTGGTTGAACGTGGAGGATGTCTGGGCGGCACCTGGACAGCCGGCCTGGTGGGCATGACGCTGGACAGCGGAGACAAGGAAGGCCTCCTAAAAGAATTTTTGACGATTGTATATCATGAAAAAGAACAGGGGACGGCTACGATTTTTGAAATACAAAAATATGTCCTTGAAAAGCTCTGTACAGAGAGCGGCGTAGAAATGATGTTTCACAGCCAGGTCTGTGATGTAAAGACGGATGGACATCAGATAAAAGAGGTTCGCGTGATTACAAAATCAGGGCATATTGATTTTCATGCAAAAGTAATAATTGATGCTACCGGTGATGGAGATGTGGCGGCCATGTCGGGTTGTTCCTATGATTATGGAAGACCATCAGACGGTAAGGCACAGCCTATGAGCATGATTGCATTGGTCAGTGGGCTTGATGAAAGAGCAAATACGTATATTTCATTTCCGGATAATCCCTT
>CALWDR010000188.1 GCA_944376745.1 uncultured Lachnospiraceae bacterium | reverse complement strand
GACAATATGTTTGCGGGCTCCAATTTTGACGCGGAGGATTTCGACGATTACAACGTGCTGCAGAGGGATATGCAGGTGGACGGCGGCCTTCGCCCGGTGACGGAGGAGGAGGTCATCCGCGTGCGGAACAAGGCGGCCCGGGCGGTGCAGGCGGTGTTCCGTCAGCTGGGCCTTTCCCCGGTGACGGAGGAGCAGGTGGAGGCGGTCACCTACGCCCACGGAAGCAGGGATACGCCGGACCGGGATGTGACGGCGGATCTGCTGGCGGCGGAGGAAGTGTTAAAGCGGGGCATTACCGGCATTGACGTGGTGAAGGCCCTGGCGGAGACCGGCTTTGCGGATGTGGCCGCAAGCGTTCTTTCCATGTTGAAGCAGCGGGTGGCAGGGGACTATATGCAGACCGCGGCCATCCTGGATAAGGAGTTTCATGTGCTCTCCGGCGTCAATACGCCCAACGACTATATGGGGCCCGGCACCGGATACCGTGTGGAGGGAGAGCGCTGGGAAGAGATCAAGCGGATTCCTCACAGGATCGATCCGCTGGACATGTAGGAGGGCAAGCCATGCAGGTAAATGAAGAACTGGTAAGACAGATTACGCGGGCCGTGATGGACCAGCTGCGCCAGCAGAAGGAAAATGGGACAGCGGCAGGATTTTCCAGGACGGAAGGCGGGACAGACACCGCCCATTTCCTGGCAGGTGGGACCCATTCCCTGGCAGGCGGTTCGGGCGAATCCGATTCCCTGGCGGGCGGCCCCCGTTCCCTGGCAGGCCGGGAGCGGATCAATCCGGTGAAAACCGATTATTCCTCCTACCCAAAGGCGAAGCAGGGCACGGACCCCAAGGAGGTCGTCATCGGTGTGGGCGCCGCGTTTCAGAGGGAGATCAAAAAGACCATCGGCGGCATTCCCTTAGAGGACGTTCTGAAAAATGTAAAGGCCGGCATCGAGGAGGAGGGCATGACTGCCCGGGTGGTGAAGGTCCTGGACACCTCGGACGTGTGCTTTATGGCTCTGGAGGCGGCGAAATTGTCCGGCTCCGGCATCGGCATCGGCATTCAGTCCAAGGGAACCACGGTCATTCACCAGAAGGATCTGTATCCTCTGTCCAATCTGGAACTGTTTCCCCAGGCGCCCCTTATGAACCTCGGGATTTACCGCCAGATCGGAAAGAACGCCGCCAAATATGTAAAGGGGGAGCAGGTCGTTCCCGTTCCCTGTGCCAATGACCCCATGTCAAGGCCCAGGTATCAGGTGAAGGCGGCCCTTATGCACATCGCGGAGACCGAGCAGCTCTCGCCGGAGCTTGGCATCATAGAGTGGGAGGGATAAGTATGCAGTATCCGTTAGGAGAACACGAGAGAGAGAACATTACCTCCAAGACGGGGAAGAAGCTGACGGACATCACCCTGGATGCGGTGATGAAAAATCATGTGGCCCCGGAGGACATTAAAATATCAAAGGAAGTGCTGAAGGCCCAGGGCCAGGTGGCTGCGGAGGCCGGAAACGCCCCCATGGAGAAGAATTTTGAGCGGGCGGCGGAGCTGGTGGACGTGCCGGACGACGTGATCCTGCGCATGTATGACAAGCTGCGCCCCAGACGCTCCACCAAGCTGGAGCTGGTGCTTCTGGCCCAGGAGCTCCTGGAAAAATACCAGGCCAGAAACTGCGCCAGGCTGGTGATGGAAGCGGCGGACGTGTATGAGAAAAGGGGAATCTTGCTTTGAGTTATATTGCCGGAGTTGATATTGGAAATTCTACAACGGAAGTATGTATTGCCAGGGTGGCGTTTGACGGCACCCTGGAATTTTTGGTCAGCGCCTCCTGTCCCACCACGGGGATCAAGGGTACGGTGGCCAATGTGCATGGGATCACTTCGGCCTTAAAGCAGGCCATGGGCAGTCTGGGTCTTGGGACGGAGCGCCTCTCGCTGATCCGTCTCAACGAGGCCGCTCCGGTGATCGGGGATACGGCCATGGAGACTCTGACCGAGACTATCATCACCGATTCCTCTATGATCGGGCACAACCCCTCCACACCCGCCGGCGCGGGCCAGGCGGTGGGACAGGTGCTTTTCATGGAGCATCTTGACCGGGCAGAGCGGGGGACGCCCTATATTCTCGCGGCTTCCAGAAATCATTCCTACGAGGCCGTGGCGGAGGCAGTCAATCGGGCGGTGGATGAGGGGGGTTCCATAGAAGGCATGATCTTACAGGCGGACGAGGCCGTGCTGGTGGAGAACCGCCTCCATAAAAAAATCCCCATCATCGATGAGGTGGCCCGGATGGATAAGTTGCCGGAGGGGGTCCTGGCGGCCATTGAGGTGGCTCTGCCGGGAGAGACGGTGCGCATGCTCTCAAATCCCTACGGGATCGCCACCCTCTTGAAGCTTACCCCGGAGGAGACCCAGGTCATCACCCCCATCGCCAAGAGCCTGGTGGGAAAGCGCAGCGCGGTGGTGTTGAAGACTCCCGGCGGAAATGTGCGGGAGCAGGTGCTGCCGGCGGGAGAGATCACCGTCTGCGGTGATCGGGATGTGACCATCAATCTGGACGAGGGAGCAGAAAAGATCATGGCCGCTCTCTCGGAGGCCGGAGCAGTCCGGGACATCCTGGGCCAGCCGGCCACCAACGTGGGAAATATGTTTGCCCGAATCCGCCGGGGCATGGGAGAGGTGAGCGGGGAACCAGGCGCCGTTTCGGCTTGGGGAACGGGAGCCGCTGCCTCTGCGCAGGGCACCCATGCCGCCGTTTCGGCCCGGGGAACGGGAGCCGCTGCCTCTGTGCAGGGCACTCATGCCGCCGCTTCGGCTCGGGGAACGGGAACCGCTGCCTCTGCGCAGATCTCGGCCCAGGAGCCGCATATCCGCATCACCGATATCCTTGCTGTGGATACCCTGGCGCCGGTGGTGATCTCCGGGGCCCTGGCAGGGGAGACCTGTCTGGAGAAAGCGGTGGGGATCGCCGCTATGGTGCGCACGGAGAAGCTTCCCATGGAGGAGATCGCCTCCCGTCTTAAGGCGGAGCTTGGCGTACAGGTGGCTGTGGCCGGTGTGGAGGCCGTGATGGCCTCCTTAGGCGCGCTGACAACGCCGGGGGTGGCCATGCCCCTGGCGATCCTGGATATGGGCGGAGGCTCCACGGACGCGGCGGTGCTGTATCCCGACGGCAGGACCGAGCTGACCCATCAGGCGGGCGCCGGGGAGCTGGTGACCATGCTCATCGGGATCGAGCTGGGTCTTCGGGACCACGGCGTGGCGGAGCAGATCAAAAAATACCCCCTGGCCAAGGTGGAGAGCTTGTTTCATATGCGGATGGAAAACGGTCAGATGTCCTTTGTGGAGGAGTCCATCGACCCGCGGTTTTTCGGGCGGGTGGTGATGCTGACGGAAAGAGGGATGGTCCGCCTGGAGGAGGATATTCCCATGGAAAAAATTGTTCAGGTGCGCCGGGAAGCCAAGCGCAAGGTGTTTGTCACCAATGCCCTGCGGGCATTGCGGCAGGTGGCGCCGGAGCATGACCTGAAGCGGATTTCCAATGTGGTGCTGGTGGGCGGATCAGCGGAGGACTTTGAGATTCCCGACATGCTCATGGAGGAATTCGCCAACTACCGGATCGTCTGCGGGCGGGGCAATATCCGGGGCAGCGAGGGACCGCGGAACGCCGTGGCCACGGGACTGGTGCTGTCCTATATAGGAGAACGGCAATGGTAATGAACAGACCGACCATATTTATCTATACGAACCAGCCGGACCGGGCGGTATTAAAGGAAATCTGCGCGGGGATCGAGGAAGAAGGGATCTTCTTTGAGATCTTTGAGCGGAGCGTTCGGGAGGTCAATGAGCTGGCCTGGCAGGCGGCCCAGGATTCCATGCTGGGCTCCGGTCTGGGGATCTGTGGAATGGACGCGGCCTTTTCCATGCGGGGGCTTACGAGGAAGCGCTGCGTGGAGATCTGCCTGAATCCGGGACGGGAGCAGTGCCGGAGGCTGGGGAGCAACAGCGCCCGCGCCATCAAAAGACAGCCCCTTGCCATGGATTGACGGCCTGCGCCACGTTCCGGCAACGGCGGTCCTGCGCCATCAAGCGGCAGCCCCTTGCCATGGATTGATAGGGCTGCAAGTTACGATAATGCAAGACAGATGGGAGGATTCCTGCATGATTTATACGAAAAAGGGCGATGAGGGAAGGACCTCACTGATGAACCATATCGGCGTATCCAAGTGCGATGACCGCATGGAGCTGTTGGGTACCATCGACGAGCTGAGCAGCCAGATCGGGCTGGCCAAGGTGGCTGCCTCCGACGGGGTTGCAAAGCGGCTTTCCCGGATTCAGGAGGATCTGATGCGGCTGATGGCGGGGATCGCGGACCCTGGAAATGGAAAATACCGCTTTCAGGAGGAGGACGTATCCCGCCTGGAGGCCTGGATCGATGAGATAGAGAACTCTTTTGAGAGGGAAAAGGCTTTCGTTCTGTACGGCGGCTGTGAGAAATCTGCCCGGCTGGACGTGGCCAGGGCTGTGGCCCGCCGGGCGGAGCGGCGCTTCTGGAAGGCGGCGAAAAGCCACACCGTGGACAAGAAGGCGGCCCGGTATCTGAACCGTCTGTCGGATTACCTGTATATGGAGGCCCGGTATGCGGATGAGCAGGACAAAATCTGCCGTGAGGTGGCCCAGAAGGTGATGAAAGAGCTGGACAGAGGAATTTAAGGACTCTGGTGAAGAACTGGACAGAGAAATTTAAGGACTCTGGTGAAGAGCTGGACAGAGAAATTTAGGGACTTTGGTGAAAACGGTGACTTTTTCGGCACTGTCTTAGATACGGGGGGAAAAGTGAATGGGTGAAAGGATGAGATATGCCGGGATTCCGGGCGTGGAAAAGCCGGTATCCCGCATTTTGTTTGGCGCGGGCGGCGGCAGATTCTGGCAGGGAGAAAGGATGGACGAGCTGCTGGACGCCGTGTTTGCCCTGGGCGTGACGGCCTTTGATACGGCCCGGGTCTACGGGGACTCGGAGAAGGTGCTGGGAGACTGGCTGGAACGGCGGAATCTGCGAGAGAAGGTGGTGCTTCTCTCCAAATGCGCACATCCTGACTTAACGGGTGGTACGAAGCGTGTAAATGAGCGGGAGATCCGCAGGGATTTTGAGATCTCCAGCCGGTGTCTGAAAACAGACTATATCGACATCTATCTGCTGCACCGGGACGACCCCCAGGTGGAGGCGGGCCTACTGGTGGAGCTTCTCAACGCCATGCACGCGGAGGGGAAGATCGGGGCTTTCGGCGGCTCCAACTGGACCCGGAGGCGGATCGAGGAGGCAAATGAATACGCCTACCGCAGGAATCTGATCCCGTTTACGGTGTCCAGTCCCAACTATGGGCTGGCCCGTCAGGAAAAGACGAAGATCGGGGACTGCGTGACCCTTTCCGGTCTGGAGGACGCGGAGGAAAAAGCCTGGTACGCCGAGAGCCAGATGCCGCTTCTTGCCTACTCTGCCCTGGGCGCGGGCTTTTTCTCGGGAAGGTTTCAAAGCGGCGATGGGGAGGCGGCCCTGGAAAATGCGGACGCATTTTTCAGAAGTGTGTACGGCTCTCCTGACAACTTTGAGCGCCTGCGCCGCTGTGAGGAGCTGGCGAAAGAAAAGGGCTGCAAGGTATCCACGTTGGCCCTGGCCTGGATCTTTGCCGGTCCGCTCAATACCTTTGCGGTGGTGAGCACAGGCAGCCCGAAACGGATGGAAGAAAATATAGAAGCCTTGCATTTGCCCCTTGCGGAGGCGGAGCGCCGGTATTTGAATCTGGAGGAACGAGAATGACGACGAGAGAACGGTTTCAGAGAATGTACGAGCACAAAAAGGCGGACCGGGTGCCCATCATCGATTCGCCCTGGGAGGGGACCTTAAGCCGCTGGCGGCGGGAGGGAATGCCGGAGGACGCGGACTGGCGGGAATTTTTCGGGGTGGACAAGGTGGAGTGTATCGGCGTGGATATTTCGCCCCGGTATCCCAAGAAGGTGCTGGAGGAGACGGACCGCTATGTGATCGCCACCTCCGAGTGGGGCGTCACCATGAAGCATTTGAAGGAGGAGGACTCTACTCCGGAATTTCTGGATTTTCAGGTGACGACGCCGGAGCGCTGGGAGGAAGCCAAGGCCCGGATGAAGCCGGACGAAAGCCGCGTCAACTGGGAGTATTTGAAGAAAAATTATGACCGGTGGAGGGCGGAGGGAAGCTGGATTCAGGCAAATTTCTGGTTCGGCTTTGACGTGACCCACTCTTGGATGGCGGGGACGGAGACCGTGCTGATCGCCATGCTGGAGGAGCCAGAGTGGGTGCAGGATATGTTCAACACCTATCTGGACAGCTGCATCGCCCTCTTTGACATGATCTGGGATGCGGGCTATCGCTTTGACGAGATCTACTGGCCGGACGATATGGGCTATAAGGGCACGCCCTTTTTCTCCAACGAGATGTACCGGGAGCTTCTAAAGCCCGTGCATACCAGGGCGGTGCAGTGGGCACACAACAAGGGAATCCGCGCTCATCTGCACAGCTGCGGGGACATCATGCCTCTGATCCCGGATCTTGTGGAGACCGGCATCGACGCCTTGAATCCCCTGGAGGTGAAGGCGGGGATGGATTCCCTGAAGCTGAAGCGGGAGTACGGGGACCGGCTGGTGCTGCACGGCGGAATCAACGCGGTGCTCTGGGACAAGGAGGAGGAGATTATCGCCGAGATCCGCAGGCTGCTTCCGGTGCTTAAGGAAAATGGCGGCTACATTTTCTCCTCCGACCACTCCATCCCCAACAATGTCCCTCTGGAAAATTTCCGGCGGATCGTGGCGGAGGTGAAGGAGAGCGGGAAATATTAGGGAATGAATTTGCCTATCTGGGAACGCAGTATATCGAGAATGAGTAGAGGCCTAATGGTTTTCCACGCCGCTGCTACATCTCACTCCCGCCCCGTCTCATCGCTTTGGGCATTCCCCAGCAGCTCCTCACAGGCCGCCAGCAGATCCTCCTCCGTGTCCGCCTGGTATCCGTAGTAAACGGTTCTGTCGCCGATATGAAGCATGGAGAGCGCGAGGGAAAGGGTCTGATTTTGGAAAATGGCCTCGGCCTCCGGCGGGATCTCTTTGTAAAAAGTGACGCGGGTTGCGTGGTCCTGTTCATCCGTGATGACAACCGTAAGCTCGGAAAAATCGTCGTAGGAGTCGGAATCCCCGTCAGGGGAGGCAAATTCTCCGTAGAAATCGGCGCTTTGGCCATTTTCGGGAGAAAGGTTCCGCAGCAAATGGTCCTCCGGCAAAATGGAAAGAAATTCCTCGTAGGACTGAAAAATCCTTATGGTCCCCTCAAGAGGCGCGTCTGTCGCAAAGGGGTCGCGGATGAAAAGGAGCAGAGCTCCGGCAATCAGAACAACAGCGGCGGCAGAAGCCGCCAAACGGAGCATGAGCGGCCTGCGGAGACGGATTTTGCGTTTCCCGGCATGGGAATTTTCTGCGGGGAGCTCTTTTTTTTGTTCCCTGATGTGGGAATATTCCTCAAGATACGTATCATCTATATCGTTCAAGATCTGCAGGAAATGTTCGCAGGTCATAGAAGAATCCCCTCTTTTCTTAGATAATCTTTTAGCTTGTTCCGTGTGCGAAACAGAATGGTTTTCACCTTGCTCTATAAATGTCCTCGTAGGCCTCCTCTGTGGAGGGGTGGGACAGGAACTGCGCCAGTTCCTCATAGGCCGTATCGTACTGGCCTTGCCCGCGTTTGAGGGTTTGGCGTGCCTTGAGACGGTTTAGGGACAGGTTCCGGGTGATTTTTCCGAGAAATGCGGAAAAGCAGGCTGGCCGGGTGGGCGGTATGGCGTTCCAGGCGTTCAGGTAGGTGTCGTTGACACATTCCTCGCAGTCCCGCAGGTCATTTAAAATATTTAAGGCGATGGTCCGGCAGTAACGCCCGTATTTTGCGTCGGTTTCCACAAGGGCCTGCTCGGAGCGCTGAAAATATAATTGGATGATTTGGGTATCCTCCATGCCAGTTTTCCCCCTTTTTGCGCGCATGATAGCTCTGATGAAGGCGGCTTTGCGCGCATGATAGCTCTGATGAAGGCGGCTTCCCGTACATGATAGACCATGGTGAAGGCGGCATTGCCCCTGTGTCACTCACGGCTTCTTCAGCTCTTGCAGCAGGACTTCCACTTTCGCCCCGCTGAACTGCTTTTCCGGCGCGGCCTCCTCCTGGTAAGCGGACAGGACGTATCCGTCCTTTGTCACGTAGTACATGCCGTGTACGGTAAACTGTGCCCGTGATGTGTTTTCCTCTGCCGCCACCGGAACCACGATCTTCATTCCAGGGGAAAGCCGGGGATTGTAATCCGCAAGCTCCTTGCTGGCCGCGATGGTAATCTCCTGTCCTTTCTCGTAAAGCCCGCCGGTATCGGAAATGACGGTGACGGGATATTCATAGAAGGTGTACGCATTGTCAAGATCATTGGCCGCCCGTTTTTCATCCAATTCGGTATCCCCCGTGGAGGCTGAGACGAGATAGTCGGTGGGTTCTCCGGTCACCGTTCCGTAGACAAAGGTGTCGGCCCGCTTTCGGATCTCCTCCAAAGAGGGCGGAAGTATGGAAATCGTTGCCGGAGCGCTGGTGCCGCATATGGGATATTCGCCCCGAAGGGCTTCGATCTGCGCCTCTGTCAATCGCTGGTCTGCATTTTCACGCGTACCTGTGAGAATAAAATATCCGGCCAGACAGGCGATTGCGGTGATGGACGCCGCAATTACAAGGAATCGTTGTTTCCGGTGAGCAGCTTTCATAACGGATACCTCCCTGGATTTTATTTTTCAAAAGCATGATACCAGGGGCAAAAGGTCATATGTTTCATGCTCGTATGAAAAATCATGACTTTGGGCCCCGTAGGTATTATTTCTATATCTATATAGACAATATTTTAAAGGGTTTGGTTGCAGATGGCAAATTATTTTTTGCAGGAAAGAAGTTTTGATCGGATAAAAAATCCGCCGCCCATTGCTGTTTTTTGGCAATGGACGGCGGTTTACTGTTTCCCGGCGAAAATGGCGTACAAGTTCCGGTTCCGCCGGCTCTCGCTTCAGCTTTGCACGCGATCCGCTAAGCGCGAAAACACCTGGCTAAGCGGAATATGCGTCCAGGGCAGAAGCTTTTTTCAGATTCTTCTGGGCCGTGGACAGCATCAGCTTGATGCGGTTTAACTGGTTCACCTCGCTGGCGCCGGGATCGTAGTCGATGGCCACGATGTTGGACAGGGGATAGCGGTGGCGCAGCTCCTTGATGACGCCTTTGCCCACCACATGGTTGGGCAGGCAGGCGAAGGGCTGGGTACACACGATGTTGTTGGTGCCGGTGTGGATGAGCTCCAGCATTTCCCCGGTCAGGAACCAGCCCTCCCCGGTCTGATTGCCCTGGGACACGATGGGGGCGGCGTATTTGGCCAGCTCCTCGATGTGGGCCGGGGCGTGGAAATGCTTGCTCTTGTTGAACTCGTCCCGGGCCGCGCTTCTGAGCCATTCCATAGCCTTGATGCCCAGGTTGGCGTGACGCTTGCTGGACTTTTTCGTGCCCAGATGGTCCGCCTTGAAATTCTGGTTGTAGAAGCAGTACAAGAGGAAATCCATCAGGTCGGGGACCACGGCCTCGGCGCCCTCGGACTCCAGCAGGTCCACCAGGTAATTGTTGGCGGCGGGCAGGAATTTCACCAGAATCTCCCCAACCACGCCCACCCTGGGCTTCTGAATGTCTAAGAGGGGCAGGTTGTCAAAGTCCCGGATGATCTCCCGGCAGTACCGCTTGAATTTCCGGTGGGAGACCCATTTTTTTGTGGATACAAAGGCGATACACTTTTTCTTCCATTTTTCATGGAGGGCGTTGGCGGCCCCCGGCGTGGCCTCGTAGGGGCGGGTGCGGTACAGGCAGCGCATGAAAATGTCGCCGAATACCAGGGCGTACAGGCCCTTCTGGATCAGAGGCAGGGTGATCTTAAAACCCGGATTGCCCTCCAGGCCGCTTAGGTTGATGGAGATCACCGGGATCTGGGGGTAGCCCGCCTTCTCCAGGGCACGGCGGATGAAGCCGATGTAGTTGGAGGCCCGGCAGTCGCCGCCGGTCTGGGAAATGATGACGGCGGTTTTGTTTAAGTCGTACTCTCCCGAGAGAATGGCGTCCATGATCTGGCCCACCACCATCAGGGAGGGATAGCAGGCGTCGTTGTTTACGTATTTTAAGCCCACGTCCACGGCGGATTTGTTGTCGTTCTTCAACACCACCAGGTTGTAGCCGGCGGCCTGGAAGGCAGGCTCGATCAGCTCAAAATGGATGGGCGACATCTGGGGGCAGAGGATGGTGTAGTTCTTGCGCATCTCCTCGGTGAAGACTACCCGGTTGTAGCTGGCGGGCACGATCTTTCTTGGGATGTTCTGCTTCTCCTTGACCCTTATGGCGGACAGGAGAGAGCGGATGCGAATGCGGGCGGCGCCCAGGTTGTTGACCTCGTCGATCTTTAGGCAGGTGTAAATTTTGCCGGACTTGGTCAGAATGTCGCTGACCGCGTCGGTGGTCACCGCGTCCAGGCCGCAGCCGAAGGAATTCAGCTGGATCAGATCCAGGTCGTCCCGGGTCTTCACAAAGTTAGCGGCGGCGTAGAGCCGGGAGTGGTACATCCACTGGTCCATGACGATGAGGGGCCGCTCCACCTGGTGCAGATGGGAGACGGAATCCTCCGTCAGCACGGCCAGGCCGTAGGAGTTGATGAGCTCCGGGATGCCGTGATGGATCTCCGGGTCCACGTGGTAGGGACGTCCCGCCAGCACGATGCCCCGGCGTCCGGTCTCCTCCATGTATTTTAAGGTTTCCTCCCCCTTGCGCCGCATATCCTCCCGGACGGCGGCAAGCTCCGCCCAGCCGACTTCCATGGCCTGGGTCACTTCCTCCCGGCCAATGGAAAATTCTTTGGCAAAGACTGCCGTAAGCTGGGAGAGCAGGGCGTCCTTATCCCCGAAAGACATGAAGGGGTTTAAGAACCGCATCTGTCCCGAGGTGATCTCGTCCACGTTGTTCTTGATGTTCTCCGCGTAGGAGGTGACGATGGGGCAGTTGTAATGGTTGTTGGAGTCCGGGAATTCGTTGCGCTCATAGGGGATGCAGGGGTAGAAGATAAAGTCTACCTTCTCCCTGATGAGCCAGGACACGTGCCCGTGGGCCAGCTTGGCCGGATAGCACTCGGATTCGCTGGGGATGGACTCGATGCCCATCTCGTATATTTTCCGTGTGGACTGGGGGGACAGCACCACCCGGAATTTCAGGTGCTTGAAGAAAACCGCCCAGAAGGGATAGTTTTCGTACATGTTGAGGACCCTGGGAATGCCCACGGTGCCCCGCACCGCATTCTCTGGGGAGAGGGGCTCGTAATCGAAAATCCGTTTGTTCTTATATTCAAAGAGATTGGGGATCTGCTCCTTGTTCTTCTCCTTCCCAAGTCCCTTCTCGCAGCGGTTGCCGGTGATGTACTGGCGGCCGCCGGAGAAACGGTTGATGGTCAGAAGACAACTGTTGGTGCAGCCCTTGCACCGGGCCAGCTTGGTGTCGAAGGTTAAGGCGTTGATGCCGTCAAGGTCCAGCATGGTGGGCTCGTAGCCGAACTCGTGGCGTTCACGGGCAATGAGGGCTGCGCCGAAGGCGCCCATGATGCCGGCGATGTCCGGGCGGATGGCCTCACAGCCGGAAATCTTCTCAAAGCTCCGAAGGACCGCGTCGTTGTAGAAGGTTCCGCCCTGCACCACGATGTGCTTGCCCAGATCTCTGGCGTCGGACACCTTGATGACCTTAAAGAGGGCGTTCTTGATGACGGAGTAGGCAAGGCCGGCGGAAATGTCGGAGACCTCCGCCCCCTCCTTCTGGGCCTGCTTTACCTTGGAATTCATAAATACCGTACAGCGGGTCCCAAGATCGATGGGATTTTGGGCAAACAGGGCCGCCTGGGCGAAATCCTCCACCGAGTAGTTCAAGGATTTGGCGAAGGTCTCGATAAAGGAGCCGCAGCCGGAGGAGCAGGCCTCGTTGAGCTGCACGCTGTCCACGGTCTGATTTTTAATCTTGATGCATTTCATGTCCTGGCCGCCGATGTCCAGGATACAGTCCACCTCCGGGTTGAAGAAGGCGGCGGCGTAGTAGTGGGCCACGGTCTCCACCTCGCCCTCGTCCAGCATAAAGGCGGCCTTGATCAGGGCCTCCCCGTAGCCGGTGGAGCAGGAGTGGACGATATGGGCCTTCTCGGGAAGCAGCTCGTAGATCTCCTTTAAGGAGGTGATGGCGGTGGCCAGGGGGCTTCCGTTGTTGCTGCTGTAAAAGGAGTACAGCAGGGAGCCGTCCTCCCCCACCAGAGCCACCTTGGTGGTGGTGCTTCCGGCGTCGATGCCCAGATAGCAGTTGCCCTCGTAGGTGGACAGATCCCCGGTGGTCACATGGTGGGAGCCGTGGCGCTTCTGAAAGGCCTCGTAGGCTTCCATGTTTTCGAAGAGGGGCTCCATGCGGGCCACCTCAAATTCCATATGGATGTCCGAGGAGAGCTTGTCGATGAGGGCGTCCAGGGTGGTGACGGTATCCTCCTTGTAATTCATGGCGGAGCCCACCGCCGCAAACAGATGGGAGTGCTCCGGCGCGATGGTATGCTCCTCGTCCAGGTTCAGGGTGCGGATAAAAGCCGCCTTTAACTCCGGCAGGAAATGCAGGGGACCGCCCAGAAATGCCACATGCCCCCGGATGGGCTTGCCGCAGGCCAGGCCGCTGATGGTCTGGTTGACCACCGCCTGGAAAATGGAGGCCGCCAGGTCCTCCCTGGTGGCGCCCTCGTTGATCAGAGGCTGGATGTCCGATTTGGCGAACACGCCGCAGCGGGCTGCGATGGGGTAGATGGCCTTGTAGTCCTTAGCATAGGTGTTGAGACCGGAGGCGTCCGTCTGGAGCAGGGAGGCCATCTGGTCGATGAAGGAGCCTGTGCCGCCGGCGCAGATGCCGTTCATCCGCTGCTCAACATTTCCGCCCTCGAAATAGATGATCTTGGCGTCCTCGCCGCCCAGCTCGATGGCCACGTCCGTCTGGGGCGCGTAGTCCTGCAGGGCCGTGGAGACGGAGATGACCTCCTGCACAAAGGGGATCTCCAGATGCTTGGCCAGGGTCAGGCCGCCGGAGCCGGTGATCATGGGAGCCAGGGTCAGATTGCCCAGGGCCTCCCGGGCTTTTTTCAACAGGTCAGAGAGGGTCTCCCGAATGTTGGCGAAATGTCTCTGATAGTCGGAAAAAAGCAGATCGTTATCTTTATTTAACAGCGCGATTTTTACCGTCGTTGAGCCGATGTCGATGCCCAACTTATGTAAGATCTTGTTTTCCATTACTTCTCACCTTTTCCATTTTTATCAATTACTTCCTATTATTATGTGTATAAGTGAAAGCGAACAAAATTTATTATACGACAGGAAAAAACAAAAAACAATTCATTTTCAACATTTTATGAAATGTTTAGATATGGGAAAAAAGAAATGGGATTGTGTTGGTCACTTTGTCTATATGTATGGAGGGAAGAGGGGGATTATGCCCGAAACTGGTCTCTGACGGAAACGGCGCGAATTTTTCCCTGTGACGTTTCCTGCGCCGGCTTTTTATGCCCTTTATTTTTGCTGTTTCTGTGCCGTCGGATGGTTACCAATATCGGGAAGGCGAATATGATAGATAGAGAAAGAAATTTTGGGAGAAATTATGGCAAGAGTAATTACCATCCCAATCGGGCCGATCTTTACCAGCGGCCCCTGCCGGGGAATCATCCATGTGATCCGAAAGGGCGATACCCTGTACCTTCTGGGAAAACGCTACCACGTGCCCGTATCCAGCATCATGTATGCAAACCCCTATGTGAATATCTATAATCTGCAGATCGGAGACGAGCTGTGCATTCCGGTGGGTCCCCAGCCCCGGGAGTGGGAGGAGGAAGAAATGCCCGTGCCCCAGACAGAGCCGGTTCCGGGCGAGAGAACGCCCCGGGCGGGAATGCCCCAGGGCGAGTTCGGCGAGCTGCCCCGGCAGGGCCGGATGGAAGATATGCCGGGCCGCGGAATGACGCAGCCGGGCCAGCCGGGCCAGATGGAGAATATGCCAGGCCGCGGGATGAGCCAGCCGGTTCAGCCGGGCCAGATGGAGAGTATGCCGGGCCGCGGAATGACGCAGCCGGTTCAGCCGGGCCAGATGGAAAACATGCCGGGCCGCGGAATGTCCCAGCCAGGCCAGGAAATGGGAAGAATCGCCCCGGAGGAAGAGTTCCCGGAGCAGTAAAATGGTTCCGCTTTTTGATTTAGACGCCTTGATCCGCTGCTTTTTGCGCGCCAATCGTTCCTATTTCACCGGCAGAGAAATGCGCAACTGTTAAAGTTGCTTTTTACGGGGGATGCAGGTCTTTTTCAGCCTTTGTCTGGAATGCAGCCCTGGACAGCGATTTTGTTATAAGCAGACCATTGAAAGACGCCGGCACTTGGCGAACCGGCCGCTTGCGGACGGCGAGCCTAGTACCGCTGCGTCTTTCGTTGAGCGAAAGCGTGTCTGCGTGAACAAAATCGCTGTCCAGGGCGTCCTTCAGACAAAGCTGTGAGCGAGAGCGTGTCTGCGTGAACAAAATCGCCATCCAGGGCGTCCTCCAGACAAAAACGGTTAATTGAATATTTTCCCGCCGCGTGAACAGCAATCATAAAATTTTCATTAAGATTCCTGCCATTGATTGACAAAAACCCGGGGGAAAATTATAATGAACGAGGAAGCGCGGCAGATGGAAAAGCTGTCGCGGGCGATCAAATTTAATGAGGTGGATTATGAAATTTTTGAACAAGCTGGAACGAAAATTTGGCAAATACGCGATCCCGAATCTGACCATGTTTATCATCGGAACATATATTATCGGGTATCTAATGTATTTTTTTGCAAGGAGTGTGCTTCCGTATCTCTAT
>CALWDR010000187.1 GCA_944376745.1 uncultured Lachnospiraceae bacterium | reverse complement strand
AAACGGAGGACGATATTATGAATGTATTGGCAGTTGGATGTCATCCGGACGACATGGAGATTAACTGTGCCGGTACACTGGCAAAGTGTGTACAGAGAGGGGACAATGTAACGGTCTGCCATGTGGCCAATGGAAATCTGGGGCATGTAGTCGTGGAACCGGAGGAGCTGAGGACAGTTCGCCGGAAAGAGGCCAGGACCGCAGGCGCGCTTGCGGGAATCCAGGTTGTGACCTGCGACATTGGGGACTTGCAGGTCTATGAGGGAAGCCGGAGCCAGAGGGACTTGATCGTGGATGTCATTCGGAGTGTGCAGCCGGATTTTATCATCACCCATGCGCCAAACGATTACATGCCGGATCATGTGGCGGTGAGCCGCCTGGTGTTTGACGCCGCTTTCGCGGCCAGCGTGCCGCACTATAAGACGGCGGTAGCCGGCGCGGCGGAGGTTATGCCCCTGTATTATATGGACAATCTGGCAGGTATCCAATTTATCCCTACAGAGTATGTGGATATTTCAGATACCATGGACTTGAAGCTTCAGATGCTGGAATGCCACGAGAGCCAGTTAAAGTGGATGCGTGACCATGACAACATCGATTTCGCGGAGTTTGTCAGGATCTGCGCCAGATACCGCGGCCTGCAGTGCGGCGCAGCTTATGCGGAGGGCTTTACCCAGTGCCTGGCGTGGCCGAAAATCGTGCCGAAGCGGCTTCTGCCGTAAAGCCGTGGGAAAATCGTACCGAAACGGCTTCTGCCGTAAAGCCGCGGCCAATGGTCTGTGCAGCGGGATTTTGGGAAGCAGAGTAAAGGAAGGCAATTTATAAGATGGAAATGGAGGAATAGCATGAACTTTCAGGATACGGTAAAGGGTTCCCTTCTGGAGGGATTTTATCCGGCGGGCTGGGATATGGAGAGGATTGATGCCTGCTGTGATGAAAACTATAGGGCGGAGGAAAGACAGGCGTTCTGGAATCCAGAGTTTCAGCCGGTAAGGTGTGAGAATATTCAGGAATTTGATACCTACATGGGCCATGAGATCGCGATGCAGATCAAAAATGCCCGTGACCGGAAGGAAAAGCTGGCGATGATCCTGCCGGTAGGCCCCATGGGTATGTACAAATGGACGGTATATTTTTTAAAGCAGTGGAAGATATGCTGCGACCATGTATTCACCTTTAATATGGACGAATGGTCAGACGGAGAGGGGAATACCCTGGCGGCGGATGATCCGGCGGCCTTTCAGAACGCAATGCGGCAGGCGTTCTTTGCGCCTCTGGGGGAACTGACGGTCCCGGAGCAGCAGAGGAATTTTGCCACAAAGGAAAATCTCCCCACGTATGAGGACAAAATAGCCTCACTGAAGGCAGAAGGAGCCAGGCTGGTGCTGGTGTACGGGATTGGGAGAGCCTGTCATATCGCTTTCTGGGAGCCGCACTTTGCCGCGGAGTATGGGGAGGAGGAATGGAAAAAGCAGACCTACAGGATCGGGGCGAAGCTGCACCCCCTTACTGTGGAGCAGAATGCTATCACCAGCTTCAAGTCCAGAACCACCCTGGTGCCCTGCAGAGCCAATACCATCGGGCCCGGCCTGTTCCTACAGGCGGATTATGCCATCGGAGGCTGTGACGGAGCTCTGGGCAGAGGCATGCAGTGGCAGGGGATGAGTTTCTTAATGACCCTTCGCTATCAGCCGGACATCTGGGTGCCATCCAGCTTTATCCCGACGCTGCCGGGCAGGCTTTTTTATCTGAAGGAGCTGGAAGGACCGCTGGTGGCGGAGTGTAACTAAGGAAGGCGGTGAAAAGGATGGATTTTGCGATCATTGGCTTTGGAGGATTGGGTAAAGTACATTACGGGAACGTACCAAGGATTGCCGAAAGGGTAGGGGACATCCGGCTGGTGGCGCTCTGTGATGTGGAGGAAAGCGCTTTTCACGTGCGAACCAGCACCAATCTGGGAGAAAATAATGCGGAGCTTGACCTTTCGGCGTATCGCTTATACAGGGATGTGGAGGAGCTTTTCGCAAGGGAGAGACTGGATTTCGTGATCACGGCGCTGCCCACCTATCTGCATGAAAAAATAGCGGTGATGGCTATGGAGCGGGGCATCCATGTGTTTTCGGAAAAGCCCATGGCCTTGACGGCAGCCCAGGGGGAGCATATGCTCCGGGTGGCCAGGAAGAAGCATGTGAAGCTTATGATAGGCCAATGCGTCCGCTATTTCCCGGAATATGCTGCTTTAAAGGAACTGATCGACAGCAACAAATATGGAAAGGTGATTCAGGCGGATTTCCAGAGGATCAGCCCCAGCGCCACCTGGTCCTGGCAGAACTGGATGATGGACGAGGCGAAGAGCGGAGGAGCGACACTGGATCTGCATGTCCATGATGTGGATTTTATTCATTGGGCCTTTGGCGTACCGAAAGGGGTTACTTCCGTTTCCACGAATTACAAGTCAAAGCATGAATCCGTCCGCACGTTGTATCACTATGAGGATAAAGTGGTGACAGCCCTGGGGGACTGGGGCATGCCCGGCTGCTTTCCTTTCACACAGAGATTTACCGTGAGATTTGAGCGGGCGACGGTAGAGCGGGCGGAGAAGGGGTTGATGCTGTACCCGGAGGAGGGCGAGGCCAGTCTTCTTGAAGTGCCGGCGGGCAATGGCCACGCGGAGGAGCTTGTGGACTTTATCAACTGTATCCGGGAGGACAGGGAAAGCGCGGTGAATCCGCCGGAGGACTCCCTGAAGTCCATAAAAATAGCCATTGCGGAAAAGGTGTCGGCGGACACCGGAAAGACGGTTGTTTTATAGCAAGCGGCAAATAAAATCCTCGTTTGCCATAGTCCCCAAAGAAAAGGGGGCGTCGAAATGAAAGGAGATGTGCTTTATGAAGATCGGTACCTGCGTGATGTTTCAAATGATAGAGGAAATGCCCGGAAAGCTGGAGACATTGAAAAAGCATGATTTTGATTCCTGCCAGATCCTGTCCTGGAATCCGGCTGCCTGGAGTGATGAGAACGCGGATACATTAAAAGCGCTGTTGGAAAAATATGAAATTACTCCTTCGGCTTTCTGGTGCGGCTGGGACGGCCCTGCCGTCTGGGATTTTTATGACGGACAGCTTACGCTGGGGCTTGTTCCCCCGGAATATCGGCAGATGCGGATTCAAAATCTGTGCGATGGGGCGGATTTTGCCCGCAGGCTGGGGATTACGGATGTGATCACTCATATGGGGTTTATTCCGGAGAACCCGAACGATCCTAATTTCAATACTTTCTGCGTGGCAGTGCGCACCGTGGCTTCGCATTGTAAGGAAAACGGTCAGTATCTGTTGTTTGAAACGGGCCAGGAAACGCCGGTGACCATGCTGCGGTGCTTTGAGAAGGTTGGAGCGGATAATCTGGGCATTAATCTGGATACGGCCAATCTGATCCTGTACGGCAAGGCTAATCCGGTGGACGCCCTGGACGTGTTCGGCAGATATGTCCGCAATCTTCACGCGAAGGACGGCTGTTATCCGGTGAATGGTCATGACCTGGGGCAGGAAAAACGGCTGGGAGAGGGAAAAGTAGATTTTCAGGCGCTGTTCCGTAAGCTGTATGAATTGGGATATGATTCTTATGTCACCATCGAGCGGGAAATCGAGGAGGGAAGCCCAAAGCAGCTTCAGGACATTTTGGATGCCAGGGAATATTTACAAAGTGTGATTCATGAGGTATATGGAAAGTAAGGCGGAACATTCATTTCAAAGGAGGAAGGAACAATATGGAGATCAAATTACCTGCACTTGGCAAAGGGGCGGTGGCATTGCCTCATTTTCCCACAAGGCATCAGGCGTTTATTTTTCGGGCATACGAATATGTGACGCCTGAGGCTATTGCAAAGATTTTGAAAACCACGGCGGCCAACGTCAGACAGGCCGCGGCGGATATGGGACTTACAAGTGAATGCAAAAGTGACATATGGATGAACAAGGGGTATATCACCATCATCCGGCGGATGTGGCATATCCTGCCTTATGAACAGCTTCTGGAGCTGCTTGGGATGGATGCGGAGACGCTGGCGGTGATCTTAAGGGAAGAGGATTTCCTGGACATCAAGCTTTCCGATAAGCCCGTATGCGGTCCTGTGGTCTGGCGGGAACTGACCCCGGAGGAAGCGGACCGCACACGGGAGATAAAAGAGATCACAGAAAGGCTCTCTCTTAACGGCGAGGAGCCCTTCGCCTTTTCCTATGACGTGGATGAAATGAAGTTTTCCGGGAAGCAGCAGTTCGACCTGCGGATGGTGTACTGCTTTTCCGGTCTTTACCAGCATGCCTTTGATGTGGACAGCCGGACCTACTGCCCGGACGAGATGCTGGAGGCGTACCGGAAGGTGGGGGTAAATGCCATATGGACCCAGGGCGTACTGTTTCAGCTGGCGGAATTTCCGTTTTATAAGGAGCTGTCCAAGGGATATGAGGAGCGTTTGGCGAGGCTTCGGGATTTCACGGAGCGGTGCGACAAGTATGGAATAAAGGTCTTTTTGTATCTGAATGAGCCACGGAGCATGCCGGAGAATTTCTATGAGACCTATCCGGAGCTGAAGGGGCATCACGCGGCGAAGGATAAGGTGTGCCTGTGTACTTCCACCCCAAAGGTGCAGAAGTATCTTACGGACAGCGTGGAATATATCTGCCGTCAGGCGCCGAAGATCGGGGGCTTTTTTACCATTACCAGATCGGAAAATCCCACCAACTGCTACTCCCATTCCAAACAGGATACCTGTACCTGTCCAAGGTGCAGCAAGCGCAGGGAGAGTGAGGTCATTGCGGAGGTCATTGGCTGTATCGAGAAAGGAGCTCACAAGGTAAATCCGGAGATTAAGGTGATCGCCTGGAGCTGGGGATGGAACGAGCTGAATCTGGATATCATCAAAGCGCTGCCGGAGAACGTTATTTTACAAAGCCAGAGTGAGCTGGAGGTTCCCTTTACCATTGGAGGCGTCAGCGGTAAGGTAGTGGATTATTCCATGGGCATTATAGGGCCAGGAGAACGTGCCAGGGCGGAGTGGAAGGCCGCAAGGGAACGGGGACTTCAGACGGCGGCCAAGGTACAGGTGAATACCACCTGGGAGGGCTCCACGGTTCCGGCGCTTCCGGTGTACCCGCTGATAGAGGAGCATATCCGAAGGATACGCGACGAGGGCGTGACCAACCTGATGCTGAGCTGGACGCTGGGCGGCTATCCCTCCCGGAATATCATGCATGCGGCGAAGTATTTTTATGAGAAGCTGGAGAATCCGGAAGTATTGGCAGAGACAGACACACAGCAGGCAGCGGCACAGGCTTTCAGCGCGGCCTTTCTGGAGTTCCCCTTTGACATCGGCGTGCTGTATATGGGACCCCAGAACGGCGGACCCGGAAATCTGCTGTTTTTGGAATCTACAGGCTATAAGGCCACGATGACGGGTTTCGCTTATGATGATGTGGAAAGCTGGCGCAGTATCTATCCTTTGGAAATATTTGAGAGCCAGCTTGCGAGGCTGTGCGAAAAGTGGGAGGAAGGGCTTTCCATATTGGAGAAAGAAAACAGCATGGATGAGTTTCAGGTCATGGCGGAAGCCGCGTACTGCCTGTTTCGCGCAAGCTTGAACCAGGTGCGCTTTTACCGGGCGCGGGAAGCCGGCAGCAAAGCCGCGATGATTGAGGCGGCGAAGGCGGAAATTGTCTGCGCCAAAAAAATGCTGGCGCTGATGAATGTGAATCCGGCCATAGGCTTCGAGGCGGCCAACCAGTATTATTTCTCCAGGGGATGTCTTTGTGAGAAGATCCTAAACTGCCATGATGTGATCCGGCGTCTTAATGGAAAGGAACGTCTGGGGGAAAATGGCAGATAAAAATCGAAAGCGGAAAAGCTTATCGCAGCAGAAGGGAGGTGATCTACATGGGAGAGAAGGTAAAAAGAGTGATCCTGTATTCGGATCTGAAGCCGGAAAAGGTGCAGGACTATGTGAAGCTGCATGGGCAGCCCTGGCCGGAATTGCTGGAACTGATTCAAAAATGCAACATTCATAATTACTCTATTTCCATTTTAGGAACGCAGTTGTATACTTATTATGAATACACCGGCAGCGATTATGAGGCCGACATGGCGGTGATGGATCAAAGCTTGGTCATGCAGGAATGGTGGAAGCATTCCAAGCCGTGTTTTCTTCACCACGAGATCGGAAAGTATTATGATGAGCTGAAAGAAATATTCTATTGTCCATAGCGGAGAAATGCAGGGAGGGATAGGAAATATGGTATGGAAGATCGCGAAGATCGGGACGGATGATGTCATACGCTTTGCGGCGGACGAACTGAAAAAATACATGTGCAGGATGGACCCTTCACAGGAATATGTGGTAATGCTCTTTGAAAAGTTTGATCCTGCGCTGGAAGATGTGCTCTGGGTGGGGGAGGATGTATCTTTTGAACTGCCAGCGGTAGAAGATAAGCGGTATGACGATGGGGTATCCATAGAAGTACATGGCCATAAGGGCTATATTACCGGTACAAATCCCCGCAGCGTACTGATAGGAGCGTACCGTTTCCTCCGGGAACTGGGGTGCGCGTTTATCCGTCCGGGGGAAAATGGGGAGGTGATACCGCACCGGACACTGCGGGAAGTGGAGGTGTCTGTGTTTGAGAAAGCCTCCTACCGCCATCGTGCCGTATGTATTGAGGGCGCTGACGCGGCGGAGCATGTCCTGAATATGATAGACTGGCTGCCGAAGGTGGGTATGAACGGCTATTTCAACCAGTTCCAGATCCCTTATACGTTCTATGAGCGCTGGTATACCCATCAGGGGAATCCATTGCATACGCCGGAACCATTTGGCGTAAAGGATGCGGAGGGAATCCGGAATCAATCTATATACGAGGCAAAGAAGCGTGGCCTTCTGTACCATGCCGCAGGCCACGGCTGGACATGTGAGCCCTTCGGCATGGAGGGAAACGGTTGGTATGCAAAGGAATATGATATTCCGGAAGCGGTACGGCCATATCTTGCGCAGGTGAACGGCAAACGTGAGCTTTGGGGCGGCGTGCCGCTGAATACCAATCTGTGCTACTCCTCGGAATATGTGAGGGATACCATGGCAAATGCCGTTGCGGATTATCTGGAGGCGGTTCCGGAGGTGGACTATCTTCATGTATGGCTGGCGGATGACACAAACAATCACTGCGAATGCGACAGGTGCAGAGATCGCCGTCCGGCTGACCTCTATGTGGAGCTTCTCAATCATATTGACAGGGTTTTATCGGAGCGCGGGATTGACAGGAAGATCGTATTTCTCATTTACGTGGATCTTCTCTGGGAACCGTTGGAGGCAAGGATTGAGAACCCGGACAGATTTGTGATGATGTTTGCCCCGATTACCAGGACCTATTCAGAGACCATGACCGGAGCCGGGGAATTTGACGCGGCAAAGCTGTCGCCTTACAAGAAGAATCAGGTGTCCTTTCCAAAGGATGTTTCTGAAAATATCGCGAGGCTGCGCAGATGGCAGGAGCAGTTTCAAGGGGATTCCTTTGTCTTTGATTATCATTTTATGTGGGATCACTACAAGGACCCCGGCTATTTCAAGATGGCCAAGGTACTGTTTGACGACATGAAGTACCTTGACCGGCTGGGACTGAACGGTATGGTCAGTTGTCAGGTTCAGCGGGCGTTTTTCCCCACCGGACTGGGAATGACCGCTATGGCGGCAGCCCTTTGGGATCAAAACCTGGAGTTTGATGCCGTGGCGGGAAACTATTTCCGTGATTCCTTCGGCTCCGGCGGAGAGGCCGTCAGAGACTATATGTCAACTCTGTCAGAGCTTTTTGACCCGCCTTACCTGCGGGGGGAGCGCCAGGTGGTCAGCGAAGAATCCGCGGAAAGATTCGAACGGATACCGCGCATGATCGATGAATTTGCTCCTGTGATAGCGCAGAAGGCGCAGGGGATGGGCGGAGAGAAGCTGGCGCCGGCACAGCGCATAAGCTGGGAGACCCTTGTGTATCACGGAGAGCTTTTAAAGCTGACAGCCAGGGGGCTAGCCTGTGCAGCACAGGGAGAATTTGCCATGGCCAACGAGGCAAAGGAAGCGGCAATGGCATACGCAAGGTTCCATGAGGACAGATTAAAGGAGGTGTTTGACGTTTATGAGTTCACAGGCACGCTGAAGGGCATTTTTGCGGACTTGGAACGGAGAAGTAAAGAAAAGTGACGTTTTCCCGAAACAATAGCTTGATTTTTGCAGAAAATTTTTGTATGCTCAAACAAAGGGTGCATAGGACTTCACAGGAGAGACTTGGAATAAGCAGCTATTGAACATATAGAAAGTGTGAGAAGCGATTTTATGAAAATTACTACAATAAAACAGATTGCTCAGGAATTAGGGATTTCTGCCTCCACTGTTTCACGTGCCATTAATGGAAAGTCCGTGGTGAAAGAGGAGACCAGACAGATGGTTCTGGAAACTGCCAGAAAGTATGCTTATACGCCCAATGAAATCGCCCGTTCCCTGCAAAAATCTTCCACAAAAACCATTGCGGTGGTGCTGCCGGATATTTCGGAGACATTTTTCGGCACTATCGTAAATGAGATTGACCGTGTGGTGGCGCGCCAGGGCTATATGCTGTTGCTGGCGGATACCCATGAGAAGGTGGAGAAGGAGCAGCGGTATCTTGAGATGCTCTATACCCGCAGGGTGGACGCTCTGGTGCTGGCTACCATTGATTGCAGCGGGGAAACGGTAAGCCGTTTTTTGGACGGGCATACACCGGTCGTCTTCATCGATAACGTGCCCGATGTGGAAAATGTGGATGCGATCACCATTGACAACAGACATGCCAGCAGGCTGGCCATAGAACATCTGGCCGGCTATGGGCATAGAAGGATAGCGGCGATCATCGGTTCCGAGAAGGAGACGACAGGCGCGGAGCGTCTGGCAGGCTATCGGGAGGCTCTGGCAGACCTGGGGATCGCTGTGGACGAGCGCCTGATCGTGTTCGGCGATTATAAGCAGGAATCCGGTTATCAGTGCATGAAGCGGCTGCTGGAGCAGCGCGGGGAAGCGCCCTTTTCGGCGGTCTATGTGATCTCTGAAAAAATGACCTACGGCGCGGTGAAAGCGATCCGGGAGAAGGGCCTGCGCATTCCGGAGGATATTTCGGTTGTGGGATTCGATATTCATATGGTTGGGATCGAGCAGGATCAGAAGATCACAACCGTAAGACAGCCGGAAAAAGAAATAGGGCAGAAGGTAGGAGAGCTGCTGTTGAGATGTCTGGTGAATTCGACGGAGGATGAAGAGACAGAGCATAAGCAGATCCTCCTGGAGCCGTTTTTGGAGGAAGGGACCACAGTCAGAAGGATTTTAGTTTAAGGGGGTTTTTTACCCTAAATTACAAACGTTTGCAAGAAGGAGGAAGGAAACATGGAACAGCTTTGGTACAAGAAGAGTCATTTTCGAAATCTGGTGGACATGCATATCAACAACGGGGATGAGCGGCTGCTGGCGTCCTTTGACGCGGAGGCATATGCGGAAAATATGAAAACGGCAGGCTTTGATACGGCATATATCTATGCCTCCAACTGCCTGGGCCTGTGTCTCTATCCCACCAAAACGGGATACCGTCATCAGATAGCCAATAAACGGGATTTGTTCGGCGAGACGGTAAAAGCCTGCAGAGACAGAGGAATCCGTCCGGTGGGGTATCTCAACAACTGGAGCACGGAGGCTTATGACCGTCATCCGGCGTGGAGGGTGATCGGAAAGGATGGAAGCGGCCACCGGGACTTTCCGGGGCACGAGGGACGTTACGGCGTCTGCTGCTTCAATTCTCCTTATCGAGATTACTTTCTTTCTTTGGTAAAAGAGCTCTGTTCTTCCTATCCCATTGAGGGATTATGGGTGGATATGGTGGGCTTCTGGCGTACCGCCTGCTACTGTGAGAGCTGCCGGGAGCAGTTTTATCAAGAAACCGGAATGGCAATTCCGGATATTGTAGATTGGGAGTCTCCGGCCTGGCGAAGATACATGAAATTCAAAGAGGATTCTCTGAATAGATATGCCCGGGACATCACCCGCACGGCTAAGGAAGCCCGGCCGGGAATTACGGTCAGCATCCAATCCGCCGGATGGACCATTGGCGGAGACCTGGGATTTAATACGGGATATTTCGGGGAATTTGATTACAGTGCCGGGGACTTTTACACAGATGTGAAAGACCAGGCGGTGGACTGCAAATTTCTGCGGGGAGTTACGGCGAATCAGCCCTTTGAGTATATGGTTCCACGTTGTCCGCAGCTGACCTATCATACCATCAGCAAGCCCATGTGGCAGCTTCGGCAGCAGGGTTATTCCGCGCTTCTGCATGGCGGGGCGTTTCTGTGCATAGATGCCATCGATCCGGCGGGGACCTTGAATTCTGAGGTTTACCGGAGGTTCCGACAGGTGGAAGAAAGTCTAGCGCCTTACTGGGAGTTTGGTTCTTCCGGGGAGGGAGAGTATTTGAACGATGCGGCAGTCTATATGAATTATCAGTCAGCCATTGATCTTGCGCAGAACGGGATGAGCGCAACGAAGGCGCCGGGAGGTGTGTCGCCTCTGATACAGCGGCTGAAGGATATTAACCATGCCCTTGGGAAACGCCATATTCAGTATGATATTATTACGGATTTAAAGCTTTCCCAGTTAGATAAATATCCGCTGGTGATTCTCTCGGAGCTCTACGTACTCACGCAAAAGGAAATCGGGGCTTTTACGGAATACGTGAGAAACGGCGGACATCTGTATGTGAGCGGAGCCAGCGGAATTTTGCGGGATATTGACACAGAGCCGGCAAACGGCACGCTGAGACGGCAGGAGTTTGCCCTTGGGGATGTGATGGGTGTGTCTCTTGCCGGGGAGCTTCCCTATGATGTCTGCTATGTGAAAGGAGTAGAACTGTCAGAACTGTTTGACGGGGAACAGTTGAAGTATCCGCTGGGGACCAAGGGGCCCGGGCCTAAAGTGTCGGCCAATGAGGGAACCAGGGTGCTGGCGGTGGCACAGCTCCCGTTTTCAAACCACACGGACGGGAAAAAATTTGTAACCGCGATCAGCGATCCGCCCTGGGAGGATACGGATGTTCCGGTGCTGACGGAGCATATTTATGGAAAGGGAAAATGCGTGTACAGCTCCCTGCTGCTGGAAGCGGACCGAAACGATGCGGTCAGCGATCTGTGGCTGGACATTGTGGAACAGCTTTTAAAGGACAGACGGAAGATCGTGATCGACGCTCCGCTTTGTGTGGAGACATCCGTGAAGACGGTGAAGGAGGGGATCTGCATTTCCCTGCTCCACACACTGGCCCATGAGACCCAGAGTGCGGCTGGCGATACACGGATCAGGATTTCCGGAAAGCAGCTTGATGTGGAGAGCGCCGAGAGCTTTCCGTCCGGCAGTATCACGCTGGAACAATCCGAGGAGGGCACCGTGATCTGTGCCTCCGGTCTGCCGGAATTTGCGATGATAACGGTAAAAGGTAAAAAGAAATAAGAAAAGCGCGGGAGGCCGAATCTGTTTTTCAGGGATTTGGCCTCTTGGCATTTGGGACAGGAAAGGCGAAGCGTTTTCCCAACAGAGAGAATCATTAGCAAAATTAATGGAATACTGTAGATAATTTAATGTGACTAATAGAAAACTCCATGCTATAATGGTTTTATGATAATAGGGTTCGCGGAGCGGTTCCTATTATAGCCTTATGATAATAGGGTTCGCGAATCCGAAAAATGAAGGAGGAAATGGCATGAAACAGTTGTCGTTGGAACAGGAGCTTAAGAGCAATTCTTATCCGGGGAGAGGGATCGTGATCGGAAAATCCCCCAATGGAAAATACGCGGTGACGGCCTACTTTATTATGGGCAGAAGCGAGAACAGCCGGAACCGGATCTTCGTGGAGGAGGGAAGCGGGATTCGCACCCAGGCCTTCGATCCTTCCAAGCTTTGCGACCCCAGCCTGATCATCTACGCGCCGGTGCGGGTGCTGGGAAATAAGACCATTGTCACCAACGGGGATCAGACGGATACCATCTACGAACTGATGGATAAACAGCAGACCTTTGAGCAGGCATTAAGAACCAGGGAGTTCGAGCCGGACGCACCCAACTATACCCCCCGCATTTCCGGCATCATGCATGTGGAAAACGGAAGCTACAACTATGCCATGTCCATTTTAAAGAGCAACAACGGCAGGCCCGACAGCTGCCACCGGTATACCTTCGCCTATGAGAATCCGGCGGCTGGGGAAGGGCATTTCATCCACACCTACCAGGGGGACGGCAATCCTCTGCCCAGCTTTGAGGGAGAGCCAAAGCTGGTGGAGGTAGGGGACGATATCGACGCCTTCACGAAGCTTTTGTGGGAGAGTCTCAACGAGGAAAATAAGGTGTCTCTCTTTGTGCGCTACATCGACATTGCCACCGGAGCTTACGAGAGCCGGATCGTGAATAAAAATCAGTAGGAGGAATTTTCATGCAGGAATTAGAATTAAAATACGGTTGCAACCCCAACCAGAAGCCTTCCAGGATCTACATGGAGCAGGGCGAGTTACCCATCAAGGTGTTGAACGGCAAGCCGGGCTATATTAATTTTCTGGACGCCTTTAACGGCTGGCAGCTGGTCAGCGAATTAAAGAAGGCCACCGGCCTTCCGGCGGCCACCTCCTTCAAGCACGTGTCCCCGGCGGGAGCGGCGGTGGGACTGCCCCTCTCCGAGGTGGAGGCGAAAATTTACTGGGTGGACGATCTGGGAGAGCTCTCTCCCCTGGCCTGTGCCTACGCCAGAGCCAGAGGCGCGGACCGGATGTCCTCCTTCGGGGATTTTATCTCCCTCTCCGACGTCTGCGACGTGTCCACGGCGAAGATCATCAAGCGGGAGGTTTCCGACGGCATCATCGCTCCGGGCTATGAGCCAGAGGCCCTGGAAATTTTGAAGGCCAAGAAAAAGGGCGGCTACAATGTGATCGAGATCGATCCCTCCTATGTGCCTGCGCCCATCGAGCACAAGGAAGTGTTCGGCATTACCTTCGAGCAGGGGAGAAACGAACTGAAGATCGACAAGGATTTTCTTTCCAACGTGGTGACGGAGAACAAGGAGATTCCCGAAACCGCCAAGATCGACCTGATCCTTTCCCTGATCACCTTAAAATACACCCAGTCCAACTCCGTGTGCTATGCCAAGGGCGGCCAGGCCATCGGGATCGGTGCCGGGCAGCAGTCCCGGATCCACTGTACGCGGCTGGCGGGAAATAAGGCGGACAACTGGTTCCTGCGCCAGTCCCCCAAGGTGCTGGGCCTTCAGTTTGTGGAGAAGCTTGGCCGGGCGGACCGGGACAACGCCATTGACCTGTATATCGGCGAGGACTATATGGATGTGCTGGCCGACGGCGCCTGGGAGCATATCTTTGCGGTGAAGCCGGAGGTATTTACCAGGGAGGAAAAGCGGGCCTGGCTGGATCAGATGCAGGATGTGGCCCTGGGCTCCGACGCCTTCTTCCCCTTCGGGGACAACATTGAGCGGGCCCACAGAAGCGGTGTGAAATACGTGGCCCAGCCTGGCGGTTCCATCCGGGACGACAATGTGATCGCGACCTGCAACAAATATGGCATGGCCATGTGCTTTACCGGCATCCGGCTGTTCCATCATTGATATGAGACAATAGAAAGCGCCCTTCGCCAACGTTCGATTGTCATGCATAAACAGAGCCCGCCGGTGTGCGGGCTCTTGAATTGCAGCGGGCAAACCACGCGATAGTCGCGTGATTCTATTGAAAAGGTTTTTAAAATGGCCGGAGGTCTTTGGCCAGGCTGTAACCGATAATATCTCCGGGGTTTGTTTCCAGATAAGCGCGTTCCTGGTGCATATAATTGACAATGTCGGGAGCGTTGAAGTCCCGGAATTTCTCAATTACCAAATCCAGGACTTTTCTTTCAGCCGTGGACAGACAGTCCATGGAAAGCTTTGGATTGGGGAAGAAACGGTAGCTGGTGTAATCGTATCCTTCCTCCGTGCGGACATTGACGTTCTCCAGATTCAGGATACTGTAGTGGCCGACAGGAAGCGCGCCCATCGCTTCATGACGGTATACCAGTCCGGTTATGGAGGTACCGGCAGATCTGAAAAAAAGCGCATCTCCATACCATAATAATTTCATCATTTTTACTTTATACAGATTCGCCATGTGCCCGGCATAGTAGGACAGAACACATTCGATTTTGTCAATATCAAGGGTTTTGTATCCGTTAGAATCAGAAGGTTCGGAAAAATGGGCGTACTCGCCCTCCAGGGCCTGGCGTTTCAGAAATTCTTTGCCGTAGGAATCCAGCTTTTCTTCCAGATTGGAACGGATCTGGATTCTTTTGGAATCGGTAAATTTATCTTTGTTTTTATCTAAAAGTTCAATGGCCTTTAACGGATTTGCCTG
>CALWDR010000186.1 GCA_944376745.1 uncultured Lachnospiraceae bacterium | reverse complement strand
CCTTTATCCTGCAAAAGCTGAATATATAGGCTTATTTGCTTATATTGAATGCGCGCATCCTTACTTGACAACGCTTTCACTCGCAATTCTTCAAGAAAATTCCATAATTCAGACTCCCCGTTCTCTTTCTCGTAAAATTCTACCCTGTACATGTTGCACCCCATTTTCCTTTTGTACCTTTTTATGATAGCATAAATGCTATCACTTGTCAATTTATTTTTACGCCCCTCCAACCATAAAATACTTCAGTGAAGCGAAAAGTTTACTTCCATTTCTAAGAGGCGCAAGTGGAAATTAGTCTTTCCCCTACTTCTATTTTTCCCGCCGCAGCGTCCGAAGATACCTTTTCTGCTCCTCCGTGATCCGGTAACTCTCAATGGCCTTCTGAATGGTCTTGTTGTGAGTCCATCTCGCAAGCCGCCCCTGCTCGATGTAGGGGATGACCGCCTCGTACTGTTTGGCCAGAGCCGTGGCAAAATACCAGGCGATCATCATATTCACATAATACTCCTCCGAACGTACCCCGGCCACCAGCTTGGGATAGGCGGCATCAAAGGCCTCGTCCAGGTAAAAGGTCATGAGCATCTCGATACCGAACCGGATGGTATAGGTCTCTTTCGACTCCAGCCAGCTTTGAATCTGGGAAAGCAGTTCGGGCAAATGCTTTCCGAACACCTTGGGCCGCATGAGATCGCAGGTGGCCCAGTTGTCCACATAGGGCAGGAAAGCGTTTACCGCCGCGATACATTCCTCATAATCCTTGATAGCTTCCACCAGAAATCCGTGAAGATTGTTCTCCTCATAATATCTGTGGGGAAGCATCTGCAGAAATTCCGCCGCCTCCGGCGTTTTGGAAAATTTCCTGGCAAATTTCCGAAGCTGGGGCGTGCGCACCCCGATCACCAGCTCCGGGTCCACGGTGGGCATGAGCTTACTGTGAAACTCCCTGTATTTTACATCCTGCAGCTCAAACAGCCGGGTTCTGACGTATTGTTCTACGTGATCTCTATCCATGCTGACTCTCCTTTTTTCCTGAATCTTATGCTCTGATGACAGCCATCCGCTATGGCCAGCACCCATTTTAACAATGACAGCCATCTACTATGACCAATGCCCGTTTTCCTTATCTGCGCCGGTATTCCGTGGGTGCCACACCCGTCACTTCTTTAAAATATCTGGAAAAATAATAAATATCATGAAAGCCACATTTACACGCAATTACTCCAATGGGCAGTGTTCCCTCCTCCAGATATTCCATCGCACGGGATATTCTAACATGCATGAGATATTTATGCAACGGCATTCCCGTATTACGCTTCACCATATCGCTGATATAATTAGGGTGAAAGCCGAATCTCTCCCCTATTTCCTTGTATGTCACGGCCTCCCTGTAATTCTCGTGAATGTAGTCCAGGATCATTTCCGTTGCGTCCCTCTCCTCCTCCGGTATCCGGGACTTGATCTTCCGTACCACATCCGTCAGGACTTCCGCGAAAATGGCCCCCGTTTTCTGCTCATAATAAATACGTTTCCGCAAATACTCATATTCAATCTGTTTCATCCGTTGCTCCACGCGAAACATATCCCTTACATACACCGCGTCATTAAGCTGCGGCACGTCATCAAACCGAACATTTTCCAAAATCCGCTCCCTGCGAAAATAACTTTTCACCTGAGGCGGAATGGGTACTCTGTGATGGGAATGAGCAAAGGTATAATCAAAATTTACCGCCAGATAGGAGACAAAACATTCCGGCGTTATCAGATGATATTCCACCCCTGCGTTGAGCAGCATGACGCTTCCCTTGACCATCTCATAGATCTTTCCCTCCGTCTCAATCCGGCCATGCCCCTCTGACACATAAAACAGGCGGGCGTCATAAGGAATATGCGGCCGATAGGAAGCGTCAGCAGCCAGATTTAGATACCGGGCATAACGGACAAAAGGCTTCACTTCCTGAAACAGCATTTTCTCTCCTCCCGACTTTACCATAAGCTTTATTTTGTACAAACACTGCTTTATTTTTTACATTTATTTTACTCTGAAATTACGTTAAAATCAAGAAAAAATCAAGAAAAGAGGCACTGAAATGATTCAAAGAAAAAGAGAAAATTATGCAAAAATCGGTGTGTTTGCCGTCGCCCACGGCGTATACTGGGAACAGTTTGCGGGCCTGTATGAAAACCTTATGAAATACTATCATGATTTCATTGATCTTGTGAAAGAAAATCATGTGGAAGTAATGGATTTTGGAATGATCGACAGTTCCGAGAAGGCCTATGCCGCCGCTTAGAAAATGCTGGGGGCAAATCTGGATCTGATCATGTGCAATATGAGCACTTATGCCACTTCCTCGGTCTTCGCTCCCATTATCCGGGAAGTAAATGTACCAGTCATCCTTATTGCCCTCCAGCCTCTGGAGCGGCTTGATTACAGCAAAGCCTCCACCTTTATGCAGCTGGAAAATGACAATATCTGCTCTGTTCCTGAATTTACAGGCGTTGC
>CALWDR010000185.1 GCA_944376745.1 uncultured Lachnospiraceae bacterium | reverse complement strand
AATATTATTTATCTCATAAATCATTTTGCGGATGGCTTTGTATTTTCTTGTGGGGTTATTCTCCATTAATAAGAATGCTGTGAGCATATTGGAAATCACCCACGGATTCCAGTTGTTAACCATATGATAATTACCCATCCACCAAAAATCAGTATGTGCAAGATACGGGTCAAGAATTCTACGCTTCATCTCATATTCTACTCTTAAAAGTATATCGGGGCAATAGTCATATAACTCATCATAAAGCAAATAATAGCACAAAGCAACCGTGGCAGCGGTTTCAGCTGCAAAAAGGTCAATATAACAGTTTTGGGCATCGGGCAACTTATCAGTTTTAATGGGAATCGGATAATGAGCGGAAACTCCCCAATATGTCTCCTCGCAGATAAGAAAAAGCCCGTCAACTATATCAGGAATAAATCTGCCCTTGTATTCGCAAAGCTCACCTAATAAAAGATTTACAAGCGCGTTTCTTCTGGAAAAATGAGGCCGTTCCTGACGCATTCTGTTTCCCTCCGTACGAAAAGCTATGTAATCCGAAGCCTTGATATGTGGCCAAGCGTTGTTTAAATACTTCTCCGCATCATTAATATAGCATTTCTTGCTTTTGGATTCATACCTCTTTATCCCTTATAACACAGCCCGGCGGACCGCCCTTAGCAAAACAGGCTTTTCCTGAGGGATTTCAAAAAAAGCATCTCATTTAAACCAAAACCATATAGTAAAGCCCTATTCCTGCAGGCTGCTTCATACCGTTCCTCCCACACAGACAGACAACATATGGAATAACTTTGCACCACCTGCCGGCAAGGTCACTGTACACACAGAACCAAGAGAAATAAACTTTCCATCTTCATATCCAAAAAGTACCTTTTCGGACGTAATGGTAAATGTTCTCTCTTCAAGGTAATTATAATTCACCAGATATACATACCCATTATCGAAAAAGCCGATAACCCCCTGCTCGCCATCTACTTCCTTTATCGCCCCATATCCGGCAAAAGGCGTTCCCGCCGCTTCACCCGTCCAAATGTGAAAGACAGCGTCTGACTTCCCGGCAAATAGCAGCTTCCCAATGTCATAAATCTCCCGATTTACCGTCTGGACATCATAATAATGCTGGTATTTTTCTCCCGTCCAATTTATCATAGCGTTATCCCACTTCCAGAAATCCATATCTACCGCCGGAAGTCCATAGGTAAAATAAGAAACTCTGTGGAAGCCATAAGCAAGACACATATTCACCTGCCAGCGAATTTCCGGTAATGTCAGATTCCGATAACCGCCATGCTCCGTGAGCAAGGCAATCATCATCTGCTCGATCTGATTCTTAAGACCGATCTTGCGGACGCTCCTCAGATTTCCAAAGAAATCTCCCCGATAGTATTCTCTCTTGGCAGCCAGACGAATCATGCGCTCTTTCTCATCCTCAACCTCGTCCGTCTCCTCCATAGTTCCCGGAAGCTTACGTCCCATGAAGGGATAATGGTCATAGCTTATAAAATCCGGATGTACCGTTTCCACGAAATGCTTAAGATGACTGGCATAGTCCGTGTCTTTCAGTGCCTCCACCGGTGCATAATCTGGGAAAAGGTTGATAACCGTCTCATGCCCGGGTGCATAACGTCGGAATGCTTCTACTATTTTTGCAATCATCGGGAAGTTTTCTGTATTGGGCTCATCCCAGATGTCCCATCCTTCAATATTGTCAAACTCTTTGTAATCATCAACAATCGTCCTGATAACCTCATCAATTGTCTCCATTTGCCCATTTCTTGCTGCTTCTGTAAGCATTTTTTCAACAACAGATGCCCGAAGCCCGTATTTTTTAAGCAATCTGATCGCCTGCTTATTCGTCTCCGTATCATACCCTATCTGACATAGGGTAATTCCGGCTGCCGCAATGTCCGCCACCACCTCTTCCTTAACGATACATTCCGAATTGGGACCACAAAAATAGGTAATATCAAATTGTTTCATACTATCTCCTCCATAATCAATAGGTGTTTGCAAAACACCTAAAATCCACATAAATGTTGCTCCTGATAGTTAGCATTATAACGCTGGATGTTAAGATGACATCTTGTGCATCAACCCAAAAGACCTCCATCTTGAATATCTCATAGTTTTTATCCCCTTGGCTTTGAACTATCAGAACCCCTTTTTCGGCATCATAAGTTCCTCCCTAATAGCCCGAACTGCATTGTCGGTATTCGATGATAACAGGAATGGATAAAATCGCAGGTTTTTCATGCTTTTAGCCGTCTTATCCATTTTACAGAAATATTCTTCCGCAAGATAACTTTACAAAAGAATATTGCTCCATATATGTATCCTCCTCTGTAATATGTGAATAAATAAAATCCGTAAATCCCTTTTTTCCCACAAAAGTGGGCACGCCCACAAAATGTGGATTTCCGGAGACATGATGATGCGGTCCCAGAAGATTCCGGTTGCTTCCGTACAAGATAATTTCCAGTGTGTTTATTCCTTCTTTGGCATAATCGGAAACCGGCAGACAATAGGGCGCCCGGTAAATCACCCCGGCACTTTTCCCATTCACAAAAATTTCCGCCGCCGTCCCCTGCATGCCGCAGAGCTTGAGAACCTGCTGGTGTGATGTCTTCTCAAAGAAAGCCTTATAGCTTATATTTCCGCGGTAGAACCATAATCCCTGATGGGTCAGCTCACCACTGATTTTTTCGGTTGCATCTGTAAGAACGAATCCGCCGTTCACACGGATATCCTCCACTGTTTCCCCAATCTGTCCCATGGCAGTCACATCAAAATCACCCCGGATATAAATGTTCTCAGGCTCAATATCGTAGAAGAAGCGGTTCCGGTAGCCTTCAAATTCGCCCTGTTCTTCTTCACCTTGCGGGCGATAGATAACAAACTCCAGGCTCACTTCGTTGACCCCATTCTGCACATATCTTCCGATTGGAAATGTATGGAAGGATTTGTCCACCCACCAACCGGCTTTCTGATCCAGAACGTCCATTCCGTTAATGGATACCGCCGCAAGACCATCGCTCTCCACAACCAGAGTCAGATTCTCCGGAATATTCGATTGAAAATCCGCCCGGAAACGATACACAAGCTGTACTCTTGTCTTCTCTGCCTTCTGATAGGCATTCTGATATACCATATCGGCACAGGCTGCCGGCAATACATCCCTGCACAGCAATTCTCCATTCAGAAAAACGTCACACTTATCCACAGTCAGAGCATTTTCATCCTGTAATTCCACGTTTGAAACCGGTATTTCCATGCAATGACAAACTTTATTTACATATTCTTTTTTCAATGGGGGAGTATTTTTTATCACAAAACAACGGCTCTCCGTCGGCGTCAGCGTAAATTCCGCATAGCTGTACTCCCCGTCAAAAATACTCTCTATGCCCTCGATTTCTCTGTTTCCCCTCACCTTCAACCAGACCTCTTTCCTATCACTCCGGGAGGGATTCATAACAAAGACTCTCTGCTCATCCTCCAGGGCCCTTCTGGAGCAGATAATGCCGGATGCCGCCTGCCCGGAAAATCCGTCAATCACCGACACCTCCTCCGTCTGCCCGGTAACCAGAAAATATTTTTCCAGCAACCCGCGGCGATTATCCACAACTTCCCCAGGAATTTTATCTGCCACATTAGAAAAGTTTCCTTCACATAAAACGGGACGTCGATTGACAAATACAACATTTCCGCCGGTCTCTGACAATGCTTTCAAACGACGATAGGTAGCACCATCCAGCGAAATACTGTCCGGAACAAAGACGGTTGCACACGCAATATCTTCCCGAAACGCTTTCCCATCCTCCACTTGGAATTTGCCGAATTCCTCTTCCGTCACAATAAGGAAGTCCTTCTGCAAATCCAGGAGATTCTCAATCAATAACCGGAACTGATTGGAAATATGGCGCGATTCGTCTGAATGTCTTTTTGTCCCTGCAAGCAGACACCACATACTTGTAATTGGATAGAGCACCAACATCTGAATGTCCCGTCTTCCTTCACTTAGAAAACGATTCGTCTTTTCAATATGGTCACTAATGACATGGAACACCTCCCACCAGGGCTCCTGATAGGAGAAGAATGCCGGATAATCCCGTTTTCTTCGTCCTTTCATAGAATATGCAGACAGATGTGTGACAATGGAATTGATTCCGAATGCCGCCTGCCAATCCACAATCCACGCAAGATCATTAAAGGTCACATCCCAGCCACTGCAGCCAAAGCTTTCACTGGTAATCATCTGCTTTCCGGTCAGATATGCACCATCTGACACCTGTTTTACCAAAACTGGTGAAGTGAGCCTTCTTCCAAGAAAATCAATTCCCGGACGTTCCATATGACTATATTGTGCCATCAGATTGTAGTTCGCATTAGTTTGTTCACACAACCCGTCTTCGTTTGAGAAATGCCCTGTAAATATCAAATGATTTGCATTGCACCATGCATTTAATTTTTCTGTGAAGCTTGACCTGAAAATTTCTGCGACCAGTCTGGAAGCCTGATACTTAAATGGCGCATACTGAAGGCCATTCCTACAGAGCATCCATGCACAGTCAAAAAAATCATACCCATAGGCTTCCCAGAATTTTTTCGGATAAGCGAATGTGTATGGGAACTTCCCGACTAACTGCGGTTCGTCCGTAAAAATACCGGGAATCACATTTCCGAAATATTCTCCCAGCTCCTCTTTATATTTTTCATGAGTAAAATGGATGAATGCATCTATCGCTTTTGGATTTAACAGATCGGCATATCCTTTTAATCTCCCGAGGCAGCAGTACAGATCCGCCTTTGCCTCTGCCTCCCCCTGTACTCTCACATAATCGCCGTCTTCCAGCCGTTTGTAGGAAGCAAGCACTTCGCCATCTCCTGCCCCCGGCACACGTTCCATAAAGTATAGATGCTTTGCCGTATAATCATCCCCCAGAGCCGGCACAAGCCCGCCCGCAAATCCACTGGGCCATCCGTTCTCATCATACAGCCATGCCTGCATGTTCTCCCTCTTTGCTTCTTCCACCGCCACACGGCAGGCATGTATCCAATCCTCACCCAGATACTCAAGTGTCATTCCTGCCCTGGCATGCATATAAAAACCACCATATCCCTGTTCCTTTAACTGGTGAATCTGAATACGAATCTCCTCGTCCTCCATATCACCGTTAAAACTCCAGAAGGATAATGGTCGAAAATCCATTTTTTTTCTCTGTTCCCGCAATTCTTATCCCTCTTTCTTTATACAGAAAGACCCGATAAAACCGGGTCTTTCCTTTTACACTTGTCATTTAGGGAAGAGGCGTGACGGTAAATTCATCAATTTCCAGATTCACATACTCAGACTGTAGTGCAACATATCCGTTCTGTACATCCTTCAGCGGACCGCTGTACAGCTCCGCACCATTGAAACTAATGCTCACAGTATTCCCTGATACTCTCATCTTCATCTCAAACCAGTTATCCAGACCATCTACATATGTATTCCAACCGTTTAACTGCTCCCCTGAAACGCAATCCACCAGACTCACAAATCCGTTTCCGCAGATGGTAAATACCAGTCCGGTTTCCCGTCCGGCATAAACATTCTGTTTACCGGTGCTGATGCTGATACTGCTTCCCAGATCTTTTTCATAATCCGTAAACCGTACCTTCATGCTTACCTCTACATCCTTGTACAAGCCACTTGTTATGGTAGCGATATTCCAGCCTCGAATCACCGATTCTGCTTTCAGCTTGCCATCCTCGATATACCAATCGGCTCCTTCCGCCTTAATCTTATAGAAGTTCTCATTCCATCCGCTATAGCTTGAAAAATCATCCTGGAATGCTTTCCCGTCGGTCTCTGCCACCTCCATGGTGTATCTCTTCTGATGCACCACGCTGCGCCAGTCCTTCACAATATCGAGACTCTCGATATCTGTAACCCCTGTAATGTCACATGCAGAAGTATTGTAGAATACTGTCGTTCCGCCACTGCTATACAGACTTACCGCACCGCCGTTTTGTTTTTCCGTCTCTACGGACAGTACCGGCTCCGTGGACTGATTTGCGTAAACATCATATTTTCCGTTGCGGAATACAACCATAAGGCTTAAGCTTTCCAATGTCTCCGGCTCCGCCAGCGTTACGCTTCCAAGGCTCTTTTCACCTTCCCAAGCCTCCAGGACGCCGCTCTTGTAGTTATACAAAAGCGTCACACCTCCATAGTTGCTCTTTCTTCCGAATGATCCGCCGATAATGGCACCTATCTGATTTTCCTGCAAAGTGTCAGCCTGGAAAGTCACGATACCCTCTGTGAGTCCGACTCCCTCCAGTGAAACAAGGGAATCTCCTTCCACCATTTCTATTACATTTGTAGTACCCATAATGGTCTTTGTAGCATTCCATACACTGTCAAGTGCGGTGATATCATAGTTTGTGAAAGCTGCTTTGGCATTATCTGTATAATAAGCCACATATCCTTTTTCAAACGTCGTATCGTAAACTGAGAGCACTAACTCCGCGTCTTCGCCTGCGAATACATGCAGATATCCGTTTTCCCTGCGTACCACCAGACGGATTGCCGCTTCCTTGGATTCCAGTTTACAGGAACCCAATTCTTTGCCGTTCAAAGAAACCGTCAATTCGTTGGATCCATTCAACGCGACTTGATAGCAATCCTTCAAATCTTTCTGATTTGTCTGTTTTCCAATCAAGATGCCTGCAGTGCCGCTGCCCCCCTTGAGGGTAATCGTTGTCTCCGCTTTCACATCTTCAAACAGCTTATTCTCACAGTAGAGAAGCGCAATTCCCTGGTCACTGGTCTGTTCGTACCCCGGTCCGATATCCTCCCAGGAATCCTCATTCCCGACATACGCCATCTTGTCGCCTTCCACATTCTGAAGCACGTCAGCATAGCTTGTGTTGATATCACCCAGAGTCATTGGCGTGTTGGTAGTTACCTTATCCTCAATACTATTTCCGAAGCAGGCATACTCAAATTCCGCCTTTGCATTCAGAGCACATACCCCTGCATATATTCCGGTGTAGTTGCTGTAGATGCTTCCACCTACCGTAAACCATGCTTCCTCGTCATAGCTTGCAACCGCGGTATAGAGGCTGCCGATTCGCTGTAATTGCAGAGTGACTTCCTGATCCGGCTCAGAATCCTTCACATATCCGTTCATCTGCCATTTTCCGCCTATGAGCTTTCCAAATGCGATGACAGGCTCTCCGTCTGCCAATGTTCTCACTAACAGAACAGCATCCTCTTCATCTGTCATGCTCATGACGCCGGCTGCCGATACCCCTGCCGTTTTATCTAACGTAACCTTGCCAGCCTTTGTCTTGAAGGTAAAGTCAGAAGAATGGGCGTTTGTATCTGCGTAGATTAGCTTATCATCCGTGGATTCGAGGGTCAGCCTGCCGTCCTTTATCTCCATTCCCTCTGCAAGTGCTCCAAACATGGAACCAAGGCCTTCCTGGTCAAACTCCTCGCAAACCTGATCTTCCGTCTCTGTCAGATTCACCTGACTGAATTCGGCAGTTCCCTTTAAGGCTGTCATGCCGGCATACATTGCTTCCGGAAGCGCTGCATAGCACACGCTGTCCTCCACGCGGCTCCATTCTGCTTCTTCCTGTTCCCGGTAGAGAGTCACGAAACTGTTTCCGTTTTCTCTCGCAATCCGAACCTGCGCATTTTCAGGTATGGTAACAGAGGTTACCTCAGATACCTTCCCGCCGTCTGCCGTTCTGCATTGTACCGTCAATTTCCCTTCTTGTACCACTGCCGCATAGAAGGCGCTGTCTTTTTCTTCAGACCCGCGGAACATAAGGACTGCCTGGGCATTGCCGTCCGCCGTAATACCCGCCTCAAGGACAGTGTTATTAAACGCATTGGCGGCTGCAAGACCGATGGAATCTTCTGCGTCCTCCAGCGTGCCTTTTCCGGTGATTTCAAATGTATTCCCGTCTTTCTGAATAACCTCGATATCTTCTCCGATATTGGTAATCGTATATTTTCCGCGGGCTTCACTGCTCTCCTTCTTCGTAACAAGCAATGTACCGCCCGGAATCACATCTACCGTAACTTTTCCGTCCTTCACCCTGTAGGTTGCACCGGTCAGGTAATCTGTAAGCGTCTGCCCGTCCTTCACATTGTAACGGCTGACATTGATTTCCTTCTGCACCGTCTTATTCTGCTTATTGCATAACGTAATTACGGAACCATCCTCATCGAAGCGCCCAAAGGCGAGGAACAATTCACTGTCTTCCACTTCTCCGTGACAGATTACCCCGCTCCTTAGGCAGCTATATTCCTGTCTGGCTTTTCCCAATGTCTTTACCAGATTTAAAATATCATAGTTCCATTCCGATTCGTCCCAGTTAAAACCGGAGAAAGCCTGATCATCGTATGCGCCATTGGTAGCTCCAATCTCATCACCATAGTATATCACCGGAGACCCCAGGTACGTCATCTGAAGCAATAATGCTGCACTGATATCGTTTTTCTGCGCGTTTGTATCATCCCATAACCGTGCCACGTCATGCTGGCCCAGGAAATTATAAGAGGAGAGCGCTCTTGGCCTTGCGGTATTGATTAAGTTATCCTGCAAAACCTTCAGCATCTCCGAACCTGTGGCTGCGCCACTGAACCAGTCTTTTATCGCGAAATAGCCGTTCTTCTGCCAGGAGGAGTCGAACAACGTATTGTATTGATCCGCAATCCCTGTGCAGTTTTCGGCCAAAACCAGCTTATCCTCCGATATGTTCTTAATCGAAGCAGTTATATCTTCAAAATACTTTTCAGGTTCATATTCATATCCCAGGTTACCGACACTTTCCTCCGCATCAAACCGGTAGCCGTCAAGTCCGTAATCCTCACCCATATACCGAAGCACCATAGAATCCGCATTCTGATAGATGAGTTTTGCTGCTTCCTCGTCTTCCACATTCAGTCCCATGGACCCCCACATCTTTACCGCATTGTAGGGCCACTGCGGGAAAAGGAACATACTGTAATACGGACTCTCCTTGGACTGGTAAGCTCCGTCCTCCGGAAACAATCTTAAGGCATTGAAATACTTTGAGTAGTTAGTGGCATAAGAGATTATCATGTCTGTTGTAATTTTCATATCTCTGTCATGCACATTTTGAATCAATGCTTTTAACTCTTCTTCTGTACCGAATGCAGTCTCCACTGCGGCCATATTGTCGGTACCGAATCCCACAGTCTCAGATGCACTAAAATAAGGTCCTAATGCCAGAGAAGTCACACCCAGTTCCTGAATATAATCTAGCTTTTCCTGTATCCCTGCCAGGTCACCGCCGCCTCGGTACATGGAAGTACTGTCGTTCCCATAAGTATTGTCCTTTACCAGATATTCCCGCTGTAGGTCGTTGCTGGTATCCCCGTTAAAAAACTGCCCCGTATGAATATAATACCACAGGGTTCCCTGGGACCATTTTGGTGTGTCAAAGCCCGGTATCACATAGAACATTTCACCCTTGTCCACCTGGTAAGACTTTTCTCCCTCTGCGCCTAGGTATGTTGTCACGCCTGATTCATTTGACACCGCGAACCGATAGAAGTATGGCTCACTCTGTGCCGGAATTTTTCCGACCCAGATATCGTAATAGCCCGTATCGTCCGGTTTCTCATACTTCATATCGTAGCATTTCCAGGTGGTTCCCCCATCCGAGGTCACCTGAATCTGCGACTTGGTCACACTGTAACGTCCGCAACGCATGCGGATTGTCACGTCATCTTTCTCCGTAGGAGCAATCGGCTGCATATAAATATCACCTTGGTCGTGGAACAGTTCAAGGTTTTCTGAGACCTTTCCTGCCGCCATCATAGCCTTTTCCTGTCTGTAAGCAGTCCATGAGAAAAAAGCATATACACCATATCCAAGAACAGCAGCAACGCAAATCACACAAATTACAATTTTAGCTATTTTCTTTTTTGTCATGATGAACTGCCCCCTCTCCTCTTGTCTTCTTCACGAAAGCTTTCTTTTTCAAGTTAAAGACGAATACAACGACCGTAATTGCTACTACTACAAAAAATAACACCAAAGCGATTATAAACGTCTTCCATTTTGCGTCTACACGGTCCTGTGCGGAAATTCCCTCCATATCATATAAGGTATCTTCGATGAATTTAAAGCTTTCCATCGGAGCCTCCGTAAGCTCAGGATTTGTGGGGTTGCTCAGATTATACAGCTGAATGTCTGTCACATCACAGCGCACCCTGCTGCTCTCAAACTCCAGACTAAACGGATATGCCGGGAGCTCATCATAATATACAACCGGCTCTCCGTTCACCCACAGCTTCATCTTCCCCTGCTCGCAGAGCATGGTCACTTGATACTCTTTTCCGATTTCCGGCGCAAAGGTAGTCAGATATTCCGTTGGCGCCATATTACCATTTGCCCAGGACAGCTTCGCGCACTGGTACGTCATGAATGCAAACTGTGTTTTATTATAGGTCTTAGCACCGTTTCCGCCGATGGTATATCCCGAGAAGGTAATACGAAGTCCCATCCATCCTGCGCTTTCGGTCTCAAAAAAATACTCATGAGGTGTATAATTGAACTTGATCAGATAGGTATCGTCCGACTTAATGCCATCAATTCCTTCAAAGGGCGTCGTGATATATTCTCCCGCCTCTTTATAGGTAATCGCATACTTCGCTGCGTCATACTCCACCATATTACTGTAGTCAGCCGGGATGTTCAGCATCCCCGTGGAAATCAGATTGACATAATCCTCCTGAACCTTCGGCACCTCATCTTTCAAGAACAAATATGCCGCGTCTCCCTTTTCCTGCAGGAGGGCAATCGCACGCTCCAGCCTTTCCAGTTTTTCAATGTTGGTTACATACCTCTTATGCTCCTCTGACAGCGCTTCATAGGACTCCCGGACACTCTCGACCTTTCCCGCATCCTCAAGACTTAGCTCATTTAACTGCGGAAGCTCAAAGACAGCAACGCGAACCTCATCTCCTGCCGCATAGGTATTCCGGTTGCTCCATATGCGAATATCGCTGATAGTTCCTTCCGCCATAGCATTTGCAAAGGTGAATCCGGCAACGGCCTGGATACAATCTGGTTCTCCGGAAATCTGCCCCATGTAATCCGGCACCTCGTATTTCACCTCGTCAATCCACAGTGTCAGGGAAGAGGGGCTACTTTCCACCGTAATCACGTGGCTTCCTTCGTAAATATCGGTTTCGTAATTCACCCATTCGCTCACCTCATTTTGACGGCTGTCTAAAACCACCGCTGAGTTTCTGAACATTCGAAGAGAAATATTTCCGGTCACGCTTCTGCCGTCTATGGTATGCTGTTGATTTCTCAGAACCACATCAAAGCAGTTGCTGTCCTTTGCCATATTCAAAACGAACTGAATATAATAGGTAGCGTTTCTGCCGATGTCGCTCTCAAAATAAAACTGCTCCTCCGTGCCCATTCTGTGGGAAATCACACCATCCGGAAAGACTTCTGAAAAGGCTCCTTTTACAGTTCCGCTTACCTCGACATTGGCGTTCTTGTC
>CALWDR010000184.1 GCA_944376745.1 uncultured Lachnospiraceae bacterium | reverse complement strand
TCCCTGGTTTTCTGAAAGGCATAATAATTCCTGCCCTTTTTGGCATATAGACGTCCCTTTATGGAGTTTGCGCGATCCAGCAGGTATTGCGCTTCTTCATCGGATAAATCCATGGGACTGGCCACTTTTCCTTTGCCGTACGCATTTTCCCTGTCTTTCTTATGCTTTTTATTTTCTTCGTAAATTCTGAGGCCTACAATCTCCCGGTATAGAAGCAGGTGTTTTTCATCAGAAATATTTTTAATGGTTACAGACTCCTGATCGATTTCGCCTTCGATTTTTTCTCTTTTTAAACCTTCCTCGGTCTCGAAACTGACTAAGATCTCATCTTTGGCGGCAGCGCACAGGAAAGACTCTCTTTCCTTATAGACAAACGGCCTTTCCGGCAAACATACGGCCCTTGCTCTGTTCGCCAACAGCCCCAAAAAATACGCTCTTTCTCCTCTGTTCATCTTCTGCACAATTTTAAAAAGAGTACTGCCAGGACAAATTTCTGTCCGCTTATCAATTTCAATCCCAATTATCCGCCCCACATTGTGGCATTTTACGGATTCCAGTTCTTTGCAGATTGAAATAAATTTTTCTACGGCCTCCATTGCCTGTCTTTCTTCGTAAATCTGGAATTGAAAGGCCAGATCGTTGATTACCGCTATCATAAGTACCTCTCTTTACAGCAATTCCAGCAATGCATTGTCCCACTCATCCAGAAATCCTTCCGGCCAGACATCAATGCGTCCGTCCGCATCTATCGCCGGAGTGATCACCTTGTGCCTGTAATCCTCATCCTGCTCCTTATAAAAGAAGAAAATTCCCGCGTCATGCTGATTCAATTTCTTTTTCTTCACAGCCAATCGTATTCCATTGATCACATGGTCGCTGTGCGTTTCCACGACAATCTGTACGCCCCCGGCACAGGCCTGCGCAATCAACTCCCCAAGCCATCTTTGTCCCGCCGGATGAATGTGCGCTTCCGGATTCTCCAGCAACAGAAGCTCTCCCGGAGCTGCCGATAAAAGAGCTATTACCACAGGCAGAACATAGGTAATACCAAAGCCTACATTGACACTTTTATAGGCATTGGTCCGCTCCTTACCCTCACGAAACTCATATTTCAGCTCCGCACTGCGAAGCCCTGTATTCACAGAAATCTGCGGCAAAATTCCCGGCGCGATCAGCGACAGCCAGCACCTGACCTGTTCCGCCAGAGAATGGTCTTCTATGGCATTGTAAATCACCTGCTCATTTTCTATCCTTTGATTTCCGTATACATTCAAAAAATGAATGGCATACTCTCCTGTATTTCCGAACTCTCTCTGCTGCAGTTCTTTTTCGTCGGCCATCCGGTATAAGTCCTTAGGTTCGATTCGATATGCGGAAAGATAACGGAAACGGTTTCCAAACAGAACGCTTTGCTGCGCAATATCTCCCGGGAAAAGCTGATTTTCCAGAAGATCGGAATCCGCGTCATACAAGAACGATCCTTTCACATGATTCTCTTTGCCCTCTACCGAAATGCCAATTTCTTCCCTTTCCGCACGTTCATATAAAATATCGCTGCCGTTCCCAAGCTTTACATACCTTCCATTGAGTTTGAGCCCCGCGAGCTTATTTTCCAGATAAGACTGTCTAAGCAAAAGGAAGCTTTGGATCACAGACGATTTTCCCATGCCATTTAAGCCCATCAACACATTGACCGGCTTCAGATCCATTTCCAGCTTTTCAAAGCACTTAAAATTATCTAATTCCAATCTCTCAATCATAGAAACTCCTTTATCAGCTCTCTGCCCCTGTTAATTCGTCTGATGCAATCCGATTTTTTCCCGGATTTTATGGCGGAAACAAATTCCTTCTCATGAAATAATTCCTCATACTTTTTCAGAAATTTCTCACGGTTATCCAAAAGCCGGTTCAGTTGGCTTTCCTCCAATTCTGCAAAGCATACGGAAAAAAGCTCAAATAACGCCTTATTGATCGGGCCGCGTCTCCCCTCCTCATTGATCTTTCGAAACGCAAGCCTGCCGAATATTTCTTTTGTATATTCCATCACCTTATAGAAATTCTTTTTTATGCGCGAAAGCTCCGCTTCCTCATAGTCATTTACGCGCTTCATTGCCAGAACTAAAAACGCGTCAATATCATCCTTATATTCCGTATGATAATCCAGCTCCGTAAACGCCATAAAACGGATAATATATTCCTGATCCATCATCCGGTCCGGTTTTACCGCATACAGCGTAGCCTCCAAAAATGCCGGGCTGTCTGCCAGCTCCTGTGCCAGCGTTGTGGCTTTCCCGTGATACATGGCATTCCTTATTTCCTGCGGCGTCAATGTCAGGCCACCGGTGTTGATTCTCTGAAAAATGTTATAGACGACCGCCTCCGGTGTGCCGTACTGTACGGAGTAAGCAACGACCTGCGCCTCCTTAATCCGGCGGATATACTGCCGGGGCAGCTTATCAAAGGTATATCCCTCAAACTCCGTAAGATACTGTAAACCGGTAAGCTTTTTTTTCGGTTCTCCAACAAGATAATTCTGAATGGAGCAGAGCCGCTGCAAGCCATCGATCACCTTCCATTCTCCTTCCGTTGCCGCGTCAAAATAGAAGCTTGGGACGGGAATCCGAAGCATCAGGGATTCTATGAGCCGGCTTTGCTTTACATCATCCCACAGATTCTTTTTCCTCTGGAATACAGGCTTTAGATTGATTTCCTGATTTTCGAGCCTGTCCATCAAATTTGAGATCGTACATGTTTCCTGCTTAATATTTACCAGTGCCGGAATAAACTGATTTGTCTCCAACCCCTGCGCAGCATAATCCTCTCCCTCATCAAAGGGCACCACCAGAATCCCCTGATCAGCCAACGCGCGCACCACCTGTCCAATCGTAACCTCATCCTTGGCGAACGATGGTGTGCCCTCCGTCAATATATCCAGAAAAAGCGCATAGCTGATCTGATTGCCATTTTCAGACGCCCATTTTTTGATCTCCTCAATTTTCTTATTTTGCACAACACCCAGCTGACCCATCCGCAGACATCCTCCTATTTGTCAGGATATTTTCCTCTTTCCTATGTTCAGAATACCTTTTTTCCCGGAATACGTCAAGAACTACCATACGATAAACGGCAAAAGTCTTTCTTAGTCGTCAACCTCGTGAACCCGCCTTAAACTAAAACACCCCCAAATGCTCCAGCAAAATCTTCAGCCCGATAAGAACGAGGATCACCCCGCCGAAGATCTCCGCCTTCTTCTTGTATCTGCTGCCAAAAATATTTCCGATGAACACGCCCGCCGCGGCGATCACAAAGGTGGTGCAGCCGATGAGGGCGATGGCCTCGAAAATATTCACTTTCAGGAAGGCGAAGGTGATCCCCACGGCCAGGACGTCGATACTGGTGGCGATGGCTAAAAGCAGCAGCTCCTTTATGTTGAGCTTTCCGTCCATATGCACCTCGTCGTCCTCCTTCTCCCTGACGGCCTCGAAGATCATTTTCCCGCCCAGGAAGGCCAGCAGCACGAAGGCGATCCAGTGGTCCACGCTGGTGATGTACCGCTCAAACTGCTTTCCGAGGAACCAGCCCACCAGCGGCATCAGCGCCTGAAAGCCGCCGAAAAACAAAGCGATGAGAAGACAATGCTTTTTGTTGACCTTTCGCATGTTTAACCCTTTGCAGACCGCCGCCGCGAAGGCGTCCATGGAAAGGCCCACCCCGATCAGTAAAATCTCTAAAACACCCATTTTTCTCTTCCTTTCTTCGTAACAAAAGACCCATGTATGCCTGAAGCATACATGAGTCTCATTCTTTAAGATTTGCCAGGTCTTTACGGCCTTCGCCTGACCAGCCTGTTGACAAATCACGCCATGCGCGAATTACTCCCTCACGGAATCTTTTTCCACTATACTAAAAGAAGCGTTTTTTGTCAACCTGATTTTCATGACTCTTGCTTTTCTCCGGCGCATTCGCTATAATTTGTGTAATATGGAGGAGGCGGAAGCATGAAGCACATTTTAATGATCGACGACGATATTTCCATCGGGGATATGCTGACGGAAGTCCTCACCCGGGAGGGCTACCGGGTGACCCGGGCCTACTCCGGCACGGAGGCCCTGCTGGTGCTGTCCGCCTTAAAGCCGGATCTGGTGCTTTTGGACCTTATGCTCCCCGGCTTAAACGGCGAGGAGATCCTTCCGAAAATTTCAGGTATCCCGGTGATCGTCATCAGCGCCAAGGCAGATATGGACAATAAGGTGGAGCTGCTCCTTAACGGAGCCTCCGACTACCTGACCAAGCCCTTCGACACCCGGGAGCTGCTGGCCAGGATCGCCGTGCAGCTTCGCAATGCCGCCGGAACCGGCGCCGGAAGCTGTCTCACCTTCTCGGACATCACCCTGGACACCCAGACCCGGACCGCCGCCGTCTGCGGACAGCCCGTGCGGCTGACCCGGACGGAGTACGCCATTTTAAAGCTGCTGATGCAGAATCCCACCCAGGTACTGCCCAAATCCCTGCTTCTGGACCGCTTAAGTGAGGATACCCCCGACTGCGTGGAGAACTCCCTGAAGGTCCACATCAGCAACCTACGCCGGAAGCTGAAGGACGCAGGCGGAAAGGACTACATCGAGGCGGTCTGGGGCATCGGCTTCAAGATGCGGGAGGAGTAGCCGCGCATGGGTTATGACAACGTCTACGTGGTGAATTCCATGGGCATCGGCTTTAAAATGCGGGAGGAGTAGCCGCGCCGGGTTCCGCCAATGACACCCTGCGTCTGCTTTCGCCAAAGGCCCGATAAATCTTAACCTTTTCTTTACCCTTTCCTTAACCGGTTTCTTAACCTTTGCCTGCTAGGATGATACCTGCCAGAAGCGGTTCGGCCTTCTGGCCGCGTCACTCGCAAATGTAAGGAGGTAAAGTAATATGGACTATTGTCTGACAACCAATGCTTTGAGCAAACAATACAGGCATTTTAAAGCGCTGAACAATCTTTCCATGCACGTGCCCAGGGGCTCCATCTACGGCTTCGTGGGCAAAAACGGCGCCGGAAAGACCACCCTCATCCGGCTGATCTGCGGGCTTCAGGAGCCCACCGCCGGAGACTACACCCTCTATGGCGTCAAAAATACGGACAAACGGATCGCCAGATCCAGACGGCGCATGGGCGCCGTGGTGGAGACGCCCTCCATTTATCAGGACATGACCGCGGAGGAAAATTTAAGGGAGCAGTACCGGATTCTGGGACTCCCCGCCTTTGACGGGATCGATGAGCTCCTGGAGCTGGTGGGCCTTTCCGACACCGGCAAAAAGAAAGCGAAGAATTTTTCCTTAGGGATGCGCCAGCGGCTGGGCATCGCCGTGGCCCTCTGCGGGGACCCGGATTTCCTGGTGCTGGACGAACCCGTCAACGGCTTAGACCCCCAGGGCATTATTGAGATACGGGAACTGATCTTAAAGCTGAATAAGGAACGGCAGATCACGGTACTTATTTCCAGCCACATTTTGGATGAGCTGTCCCGGCTTGCCACCCACTACGGCTTTATCGACGGCGGCCGCATGGTGAAGGAGATCAGCGCCAAAGACCTGGAGGCCGCCTGCCGGAAATGCATGCGCCTCACCGTCACCGACACCAAGGTGCTGGCCCGGGTGCTGGATTCCATGGAGCTTCACTACAAGATCCTCTCCGGCACCCAGGCCGACGTCTACGACAAGGTCAGCATCACGCCCCTGTCCCTGGCATTGGCAAGGGAGAGCTGTGAGATCCTCTCCATGCAGGAGCGGGACGAGAGTCTGGAGAGCTATTACATCAATCTGGTGGGAGGTGGCAGTCATGCGTAAGCTGCTTGGCGCAAATTTCGCGCGATTGAAAAAATCAAAGGTGTTTTGGATCTGCATGGGGTTTATGTTCCTCTTCGGCGTCTACCGCATTTTAAACCAGTATCAGGATATCGTGGAATTCGGCGCGGATGGCTACACCTCAATGAACGTAAGCCTCTTCAATCATGCAGTGCTTATCGGCATTCTCTGCGCCGTATTCGTAAGCCTTTTTATCGGCACGGAGTACAGCGACGGGACCATCCGCAACAAGCTGGTGATCGGGCACAGCCGAACCTCCGTCTACCTGTCCAATCTGATCACCGGCATTGCGGCAGCTCTGCTGATGGTGATAGCCTACACGATTCCGGTCTGTGCGTTGGGCTTCCCTCTGGTCGGCTCCCTGACCGCTCCGGCTCCCCTGATCGCGGCGACGGCTCTCGGCTGTGTCCTGATGACAGCGGCTTTCTGCTCCCTGTACACACTCCTGAGCATGAACTGCCAGAACAAAGCCATAGTGGCCGTTATCACGATTCTGGCTTCCTTCGTACTGTTGATGGCCGCCTCCCTCATCGCCGCCCGGCTGGACGCCCCGGAATACTATTCAAATTATGTCATGACCGAGGAAGGCCCTTCCGTCACAGAAGAAATGCCCAACCCGGATTACTTAAGAGGCACCAAACGGCTGGTATATGAGACGATTTTGGACATTCTTCCCACCGGGCAGGGAAT
>CALWDR010000183.1 GCA_944376745.1 uncultured Lachnospiraceae bacterium | reverse complement strand
GATTCCCAGGCAATGAAGCAGGAACAGGCAGCGAGTCAGACAAAACAAGAAAAAACGGCTCTTCTCCAGGCAGCGGTGCTGCCTGGAAAGAGCAGCGTGAAAAACGACGAAAAGAGCGTCGCATTCTGCTGCGCAGATATTGTAAAGGGCGCGTTTTTGAAAATAAGAAAGAGATGAACATACGATGAAAAAAGCAGTAAGTATAGAACGAAAAAAGAGGCGGGATGAATTTTCCAGTAAGTTTGCTGCGTTCATCCCCCTGCTGGGGTGGCTTTTATTTGGAATATTGCCGCTGGCGATGTCCGCTGTCGTAGCTTTTACGGAATTGCATTCCACAGATTTGCGGGATATGGAGTTTGTTGGGGTTCAGAACTTCATAACGATCCTGACCAATGCAGATGAGGGGAGAACCTATGCGTCCTATCTGAGCACGCTGGTATTCTCATTGAACGTTCCGGTTACCATAGGCATATCGCTGTATATTGCTAATCTGATCAACCAGACAAAGATTGGAAATAAATTTTTCCGTACGATATTCTTTATCCCCTTTGTCTGCTCTACGGTTGTGGTCAGTATGACTTTCCGTATGCTCTTTGCCACAGACGGCGGTTTGATCAACCAGCTGCTGTCAAACCTTGGATTTGAACCGGTGGCATGGTTGACAGATACTCCGGTGAGTTTTATGACGGTTGCCATTATTCTGTCCGTGTGGAGTGGAATTGGCTGGTGCATTCTGCTGTTTCAGGCTGCGCTGGCCAGTGTGGATGCCAGCTATTACGAGTCAGCCAAGCTGGACGGTGCCACATCCTTCCAGATGTTCTGGAAGATTACCTGGCCTGCGATCTCACCCACAACGTCCTATTTAGTGACCATGCGCTTGATTGGCGCATTACAGTCTATGTCGGAAATGTATGTACTGGTTGGCGGAAGCTCCGTATCCACTGCACCGACATGGGGAGATTCTGCGGCGTATGTCAGCGATACGGTAGTGAAGCATATTTATAATATGATATTTGAAAACAGTTATAAATATGGTTATGGTCTGGCAGCTGCAGCCGGATGGATTCTTGCCATTATTGTTCTGATCATAACGTGGGCCAATCTAAAACTGCAGGAAAGGTGGGTAAATTATGACTTCTGATAAGAAGGTGTTGTCTTTTCCTTTAAGGTGTTTTAAGGGAGTATATGAGTTCCTGCGGCCTGTTTTGAATATTGTTGTGGTGGTCTGTGCATTTTTATGCTGCCTGCGTCCCAAGGCAGGCAGCAATGCCAGACTCAACAGCGCATTGATCCTTGGCGTGTGTGCCGCGTTGCTGCTGGCTATGAAGATCTTTCATAAGTGGCAGATGAGAAAGGATGTCTATCGGGTTTATCGCGCTCCTGCAGCGAGAGGGCTGGAGCCGCGGCAGATGGTTCCCCTGTGCTTTACGACCCTGATTTTTATGATTCCATTTTATATGGTTTTTATCACCGCATTTAAGAATTCGGTAGAAGCAAACCAGATAGATTTTACCTGGTGGCCCCAACAGGGTATTAGTGTTGACTCCTTTCGGGAGGTATTTACGATAGGAGACATTGTAGGGTTGAATATGTTACGTGCCCTGCTCAATTCCTTTGTTTATACCATGATCCCTTTGTGTATGGGACTTACTGTAGCCTGCCTTGCGGCATATGCCTTTGCTAAGCTGCGGTTTCGAAATAAGAATCGCATGTATCGTATGCTGATCGCTACCATGATGATGCCGGGATGCGTGACCATGGCTACCGGTTATATGATGTATGATTGGTACCATTGGACCAATTCGCCTCTGCCCTTGATCATTCCCGGGTGCTTTTCCGGTGCAGGGACCGTAATGTTTCTGCGGGAGTATTTCATGGGAATCCCGGATTCCATGCTGGAGGCAGCCAGAATCGACGGGGCAGGAAAATGGAAGTGCTTTTGGACTATTATGATTCCCATGGCCCGGCCAGCCATTGTAACACAGTTTGTGATGGGCTTTATCGGCGGCTTCAACGACTTTATGGGTCCGTTGATTTACATAAATGACCCCGAGGGTTACACGATCCAGACAGCATTGAATTTTATGAGCAGCCTGACCTTTGATAAGTCGGTAACTGCCGCAGCCTGCGTGATCACGCTGGTTCCAATGCTGATCCTGTATATGTTGTTCCAGAAATATATTATTAACGGTATCTCCTTATCGTCCGGGTTAAAGGGTTAAGAGGAGAAGAAAGGCGGATTATAAAATGAGAAAAAGAAGAACAATTTGGAAACGCTGTGTTGCGGTTGGACTGGCTGCTGCGATGTGTCTCGGCCTGGCGGCCTGCGGAGAATCAAATGATGGGGAAAGCAATAAGGGTATGGTTACCGTTGATTTCCTGTATTCAGGAGATCTGACAAGAATAGAAGCTTTTAAGACCTTGGTGGATGAATTTAATGATACGGTGGGACCGGAGCTGGGCGTGAGGGTGAAGGGGATTCCCAAAACAGCAAGCCTCACGGATGTTCTTGCCCAACAGCTCCCCAGCAACAGCGGCCCGGATGTGTTTATTACCGGCGATGAGGGCTTTAAAAAGTATGCCCGGTATCTGGATGATCTGACCGGGCATATCGATCAGTCGGTGTTGGACGGTGTGTATGAACAGGCGTTGTACCGCTATCGTTATGATATTCAAACCACCACATCCAATGCGGACGATCCGCTTTTGGGACTGCCTGCCTATGGTGATGCCGTTATATTGTATTATAACAAAGAGGCGCTGGAGAATAATGGTATCATCTGCATCAGCGTTAATGAGGAGGATCTGGATGAGTTCAATGCCGGGACGAAGGCGGATAACAACGGAAAGACAAAGGCGGATTACGGAATTACGGTGGATGTTCCCAAGAAAGGCTTTTACCGCAGTCTCACACCCTTTGTGCCGGCGGAAAATGAGCGGGACGGTGCTTCCTGGAAGATGCCGACATCAGATGAGGTTCTGATTTTCAATGATTGCATCGCCATGAACTGGGATGAGGTGGAGGATCTCGGTCTGATCTGCACCAAGGAACGAAATCCTGCGTCAGAAACACAGTATGGATTTTACACAGAATGGTGGTTCAGCTATGGCTGGGCCGTCGGCGGCGATTGTATTGAAGACTTGAGCGGTAAGGGCGATTGGACCTTCGCGCTTGCAGGTGAGAATCCAAACTATATCGTAGGTGAAGGAAAAACATATACCGGGCAGTATACCGGCTATGAGTATAAGGAGAATGAGACACTGGATGTAAAGGATATCATCCAGGCAAATCCGGAGGATACGATTTCCTATATCACAGACAATGCCAGCTATTTCCATTATACAGTCAATGGAGAGGAAGCGACATATCGTGATTTCAGCGCCCAGATCGCGGACGGAACACTGACAGAGTTACCCAAGATCCGTGAGGCATTTCAGCGCTTCTGCTCTCTGGCAGGCATTGGTGGGTTAAATGTCTGCCCCACACCTACTATCTTTGCCAATGGCGGAAGCAGCCTTTCGTATTTTATGTCCGGTGAATTAGCATTGCTGGAACAGCAGACATATCATATTGGAACACTGCAGAATGCAATGCCGTATGAATGGGGAATTGCACCGCTGCCTGTATATAAGGTTTATACGGATCCCACGGATCCTAACTGTGATACGGTGCTGGTTCATGGCGCTGATTCTACATTCTCTTTCGGTAATGTGATCTGCGTAAATGACAAGTCCCAGGTAAAAGAGGCTGCCTACAAATTTGTGAGCTGGGTAGCTTCCGATGGCCAGGGGGTTTTGGCAGAAAACGGATATCAGTCGGTGCGCCCGGCAGATGTGGAGCTTATGTTGGAGAATTTTGATGCTGACAATCCCTGGGCGATCATCGACTGCCTCAGTACAGCGAAGGCCGGCGACTGGTGGTATATGCCTGATACAAGCTGGATTGAATATTGGGCTAATCCGTTGAACTATGAGGTGCGGAATGCGGAGATGTCCTTTGAAGAGTTTCTGTATTCCTACATTGAACAGACGAACGAAGCTCTTGAGAACTATAAGCAGTAAAGCAGGAGGACGCGGATGAAAAAGACGATAAAGCGTTTTCTGGCAGGAATTCTGGCAGCAGGGCTGTGCTTTGGCACAGCCGGCTGCAATGGCCAGGGATCAGGAAAAGATTCACTTGTGTATCTGGATTATGGCACAGGGATCAACGACGACGGCAATTATAATACGGAACTGTACGGAATCAATATCAAGGAACCGCAGGGCGGTGATCCGAGTATGATCTATGTGTCAGAGGAGGAGGACCCGGTCAACGGAGGATATTATTATATGTATTCCGGCGGAACTGCCAGCGCGGAAGAATATGCGAAAGAGCATATCAGTGTGCTGGCGGTAACGTGCTACCGCTCCAAGGACATGTATCAATGGGAGTTGTGCGGATCCATGGATGGTTTCTGCGTAGCCATTGATGAGGAAGACTGGTGTCAGATGCACCAGTGGGGACCCTGCGTGGTCCGTAATCCGGCGGATGGAAAGTACTATTGCTATTTTTCCTCTGCGACTGTGCAGAATTATGGAGCAGAAGGGGTCTCCAGCTCATCCTATGACTGGGACAGACTCTATATAGCAGTTTCCGTGTCCGACTCCCCCATGGGTCCGTTTGACGTACTTTACGATACGGATGCTGCAACCGGGAAGCGTGTTCCCACCATCAATTTCCAGACCGGATGCCAAACGGAACATCCGTGGGCTGTTATTGATCCGGCGCCTTTCTTCGATGATGACGGAACACTTTACATGTACTTTAATAAGCATCCGGACGATCATTACACGGAGTTAAACGGGGTGTTTGGAATGAAGATGAAGAGTATGACGATTCCGGATTACTCTACTGTTACCTGCTTGACTCAGGCCGGATATTATCGGGCGTCCAATACGCCTGGAAAGATCGAGATCGAGGATGTGACGAAGGAGGAGCCTTACTTTTCCGATGAGACTGGGATCAACGAAGCTCCCTATATGTACAAGCACAATGGTACCTATTATATTACCTATGCCTCCAATGGCTACGGTATGGCAAATTATTCCGTACACCAGGCAATCGGGGATTCCCCTCTGGGAACCTTCGTGAAGCTGAGTGAGGAGGCTGGCAATCCAGTATTGGACGGCAGCCGGTATAATTTCGTCCACGGCACCGCAAGCCATTCGTTATTGGAGCGGGACGGTGAACTGTGGATCGTGTACCACCGAAACGGCAGTGTAAATAGCTACGAGGAAGGATGGGAGCGTTCTGTCAGCGTGGATCGCGTAAGCCTGGTGGAGAATCAGGAGGGACAGACCGTGTTGTCGGCCAACGGTCCCAGCAAGAGTCTGCAATGGCTGCCGGAGAGCGTCAGTGGCTATCAGAATCTGGCGCAGACTGCGGAGATAGCGCTCAGCGCTGGCACCGGCGCGGAATATCTGACGGATACCGTACTGCCCTTCTACGAGGTGACAAAGGATTATGTGATGAGCGCGGAAGGCGACGTCACGATCACTATGAAATGGCAGGAGCCGGTTCGCGTAAGCTCTCTGATGGTTTACAATGCCCAAAATGTAGAACAGGCATTTTCCAATATCTCAGATATCCGTTTTAAATTGGAAGAACAGCCTTCCTGGGCAAGCAGGAATTACGATTATGCGGTGATCAAGGATCTGAAATTTCCGGATCGCTACTGGAATCCGGAGACGGAGAGATATATCGTAGGCGCTGCGGCAGTCGCGGAATTTGAGGAAATATTGGTGTCAGAAATTGAGATTACGATTAAAGCCGGAGAACGACTGATGGAGTTCAATAAATTTGGAGAACCAAATATCGGCTTAAATCTCTCTGAGATTGTAGTTCTTGGAAGGGAGGGGAAACAATGAGTAAAAAGAAAAAGCTTATCATCGCAGCAGCCGCGGTGTGCGTTCTGCTTCTGGCGGGAGGCGTGACTGCCTGGTGTCTCATAAGCGGGAATCGGGGAGAGCGTATTGCGAAGGCGGAGAACCATTATGAGACTGACTATCACAGCTACTGCACCTATGAGCACGATCCTGACATGAAGATCGACGGTGTGTTGGATGAGGCAATGTGGCAGGGAAAAAAGTGGTATACCAATACATATCTGGACAACGTAAACGGGCAGCGTCCAGTGCTTCATGTAACCGGATTTCCAACGGAAAAGGGCGTATATATCGCCTCACTGGTGGAGGATACCAATCTGAGGGACAACGGAGAGCGGGCGCCGCTGGCGAATTCTAACTGGGAGTTCCATGTGTCGGCAGACAATGTAGGGGAGGATCGTTCCAGCAGCGCCCTTTACTGCACGTCTTACAATATCGATATGAAGGGGGAGAATTTTGGAATAAACCCTAATTTTGACCGTGCAGTGAAGGTGGAGGGAGAGTTGAACAGCGAGAATACGACTTCAGCCACGCTGGAGATGTTTATTCCTTGGGAGTCCCTGGGAGTTGATATTTCTCTGGGAGTTCCTACCTCCTTCCGTCTGCGCCCGTCTTACCGGGCTGTTCTTCCGGATGTAGGAAACTGGCCGTTAAATGTTACGCCCGGAAACAATCAGAACAGGGATTTTTATGTTTTTACGGCAGAGGGATATGTGAACGCAGACCGGGAAGGCGCGGTTCTGGGGGACAGCGCGGTTGGATTTGCCAAGACAGCCAACTGGGATGTGTCCAGGGAGGCGGAAGGAATTGTGCAGTCTTCTCCGGGAGAGGAATGGCATCAGATTTATTTTACAGGAGAATATGGCTCAAATTATATTTTGGAGACAAAGCTCACTTATGTAAAACCGTTGAATAATGATTGGCCTAAGGCAGGATTTCTCTTTCGCGGTACGGATTCAACCTGGTATATTGCCGGTCTGAATCTGAACAGTCAGGTGGTGACAGAGGGAAAAGACGGAAGAATGGAAGTGAACACACTGGAAATCGGGACAGTAAGCCAAAACTGGGACTGGCGGACGCTGACGCAATATAACAAGGCCAATGCCAATCCCACCGGTGAAATCAAGTTGACGGTGCTGAAATATGGGAAAAACTTTTATTACTTTGTCAATGACATGTATGTTACCTCTGAGGTGATCGCATCTATGGATAAAGCTGTGCTGCCGGGAATCTGCTCTCTGGGCGCAGATGTGATCTACAAGGATTATTCCTGCAAAGAGCTGACGGAGGAGACGCTTAAGGAGTATCTGAATGGAAAGAAGCTTTGTTCTGTGGATGTGAGCGTGGAAGGCGAAGGCGGAGAGGTGCGGTGCAGCACGCTGGCAGTAGAGCAGGGAGGAAGTTACGGCTTCTCCATCGTCACTAAGCCGGGCTATGTGGTGAATTCCATTCTGATAAACGGCGAGGAGCGGATTGAAGATGCCCAAAAAAATGCGTCCGGCAGTATGTACACGGTCTCCAATGTGAGAGAGAATCAGAAGGTCATCCTTTCCTTCCAAAAATGTGAGGGAAGTGCTTTCACGGGGAAGATAACGCTGTTAGGAGCAAACAAAAGCGCAACGGTGTTTATGACCATGACCAGCGAAGATGATGGAACCCTTTACTATGAAACCTACTGTAATGGAGAATTTTCCGTTACGATTCCGGATGGGCGGTACAAGGTGTATGCTGCCGCGGAAGGGTACCGAAATGAGGTATTTCAGATCAATGTGAAGGGAGATACGTTGCGTGATATAACCTTATCGCCATCCGCCTTCCCAACCACGGTAGACTTGAATGGTTCGAATGTGCAGTGGGGGCTGAATGTCTGGGATCTTACCCATGAGAATGAAAATCGTGTTTCCACCTCTTATGCAGCGGGAGGAAAGTTGGTACCAATCTATTTTGAAGAGACAGCCAAGGATTTTGTGGTGGAGAGCACCATCGATTACACTACGGACTTTACCGGGGATGCATCGCTGTATCAACCGGATCTGATGGGCGGATTTTCCTTCGCGGGCAAAAATAAATCAGGCTTTGTGATGGCTCGGACTAATGGTATTGTCTACCTAAATAACGATTCCTGGAATTACCAGGGCGGCCTGTGGGCACATGATTATCTGGCATATCCCACAAAGAAGAGCATTACCTTTGCGATTGCCAAGGTGGG
>CALWDR010000182.1 GCA_944376745.1 uncultured Lachnospiraceae bacterium | reverse complement strand
TAGTCCTGATTGATCACTCCCACCACTTCCCCTTCCAGATTCAGGAGCACGCCGCTTCCCCGGGCGCTTCCCCCGATGTCGGTGGTAAACACCGTGTAATTGCTGTCCCAGGTGGAAACCGTGTTGTCCGAGGACGTGATGGTTCCCACATGGATCTCATAGTTGGTGCCGAAGGGACTTCCGATGGCGATCACCACAGTCCCCTGATTTACCGTCAGAGAATTTCCCAGCGCGACGATCTCGATCTTATCCATGGTCTCCTCGGAGATCTCCTCCAGAGCCACGCTGAGCACGGCGATTCCGGTATTGGCGTCATATTTTTTCAGCGTGGCCGGAACCACAGCATCATTGATAAAGGTCACGTTGATCCTCTCCGCGTCGGTGATGACCTTCTTGTCCGTGAGGATCAGAAGCTCCTGGCCATTGTCGGCGATGATAATGCCGGAGGCCAGATTTTCGCTTTCATAGTCCGAATCAAACCAGTCCGTGTTGCTGGTAACTCCCGTTACCGTCACCACGGAGCGGTTCGCCTTCTTGCCGATGGCATAAAGCTTATTCTGCAAAAGCTGAAAATCCGCCACCTCCAGATCCTTCTCCACCACCACCTGCTCCGGCGGCTCCTGACTTTCCGGCGGATCCGCGTCCGTATCATGAGAATCCTCCGGCTCCTGCCCGTTGTCCTCCCCCGCTTCATCCTCCGGAAAATTCACGGTGGTGTCCGGCTGCGGTTCTATCAGCTTTTCAAATTTGGGTTTTGCCACAACAAATGTCAGACACGAAATCAAGCCAAACAAAATCCCACAAAAAACAACCCATACAATTTTTTTCAGCAACCGGCGCTTATTGATGGGTTTCTCCTTGATTTTTTCTTTGATAAAAGAGAATTCCTGGTTTTTGTCTCGTTCTTCCATAAGCACCCTCCTAATTGCTATTATACGTTTTTATCTCTCATGTTGCAAGATTTTTATTTTTGGGGTAAAATGATCGTATGAGGCGGGATTACTTTTCAGGGCGAAATATTCAACTAGTAACAGTTTTTGTCTGGAGGCCGCCCTGGAGCAAAGTGACCGCCTGCCAACACCCCATTTGACGAGGACACGATCATGAATGAAAAAGCACTGCGCACTTTAGAATACAACAAGATCATCACTCTCCTCACCGAGCAGGCTACCAGCCAGTCCGGCAGGGAGTTATGCAGAAATTTAAAGCCCTCCACCGACTTATCCTCCATCCGTCTGGCCCAGCAGCAGACCGGCGACGCCCTGACCCGTATTTACCGGAAGGGCTCCCTGTCCTTTGCCGGCAATCATGACATGGGCGCCTCCATCAAGCGTCTGGAGATCGGCGGCACCCTGGGAATCGAGGAATTCTTACGCCTCTGCTCCCTTCTGGAGGTGGCCAAGCGGGCCAAAGCCTATGCCCGCAGGGAGCGGGAGGAGGAGAACGAGGATTCCCTGGACGGGTTTTTTGCCCGGATCGAACCCTTAACGCCCCTTCACGAGGAGATCCGCCGCATCATTTTGTCGGAGGACGAGATCGCCGACGACGCCAGCCCCACCCTGCGGAATATCCGCCGCTCCATCCGGGCTGTCAACGACAAAATAAGAACCCAGATGAATTCCATGCTGAACGGTTCCGCCAGGACCTATCTCCAGGACGCCGTCATCACTATGCGAAATGGCCGCTACTGTCTGCCTGTGAAGGCGGAGGCCAAAGGCCAGGTGCCGGGCATGATCCACGACCAGTCCTCCACAGGCTCCACCGTGTTCATCGAGCCCATGGCGGTGGTAAAACTAAACAACGACTTAAAGGAACTGTTTTTAAAGGAGCAGGAGGAGATTGAGGTCATACTGGCCAACTTAAGCCAGCGGGCTGCGGAGGATGTGGAGGCCATCCGGGAGAACCACAAGATCTTGACCCAGCTTGATTTTATTTTTGCCAGGGCCTCCCTGGCCAGAAGCTACAACGGCACGGCTCCCACCTTCAACACCGAGGGAAAGATCCGCATCCGCAAGGGCCGTCACCCTCTGCTGGACCCCCATAAGGTGGTGCCCATCGACATTCATCTGGGGGAGGATTTCACGCTCCTCATCGTCACCGGCCCCAACACCGGCGGAAAGACCGTGTCCCTAAAGACCGTGGGACTCTTTACACTGATGGGCCAGGCGGGGCTTCACATCCCCGCGGGAGATCGCTCAGAGCTTGCGGTCTTTGACGACGTGTACGCGGACATCGGGGATGAGCAGAGCATCGAGCAGAGCTTAAGTACCTTCTCCTCCCACATGACGAATATCATTTCCATTTTGGAGCATGTATCCTACAACTCCCTGGTGCTCTCTGACGAGCTCTGCCCGGGCACCGACCCCACCGAGGGCGCCGCTTTGGCCATCTCCATCCTATCACGGCTGAAGGAGCTGGGCGTGCGTGCCATGGCCACCACCCACTACAGTGAGCTGAAGGTATACGCCCTGTCCACCCCCGGCGTGGAAAATGCCTGCTGCGAATTTTCTGTGGAGACCTTAAGTCCCACCTACCGGCTGCTGATCGGCGTTCCGGGCAAAAGCAACGCCTTCGCCATTTCCGGCAAGCTGGGCCTTGGGGCAGACATCATCGCCGACGCCAGGAGCCGCATGGACGCCCAGGACGAGAGCTTTGAGGATCTGATCTCCGATCTGGAGGCCAACCGGGTGACCATCGAGCAGGAAAAGCTGGAAATCGAGCAGTACAAGTCCCAGATCGAGGATTTAAAGAAGAAATTAGAGCAGAAGCAGGAGCGCCTGGACAGCCAGCGGGAGAAGATCCTCCGCCAGGCCAACGAGGAGGCCATGGCCATTCTCCGGGAAGCCAAGGAGGTGGCCGACGAGACCATCAAGAATTTCCACAAATTCGGCAAGGCCAACAGCTCCGCCAGGGAGATGGAGCAGGAGCGTGACCGCCTCCGGGCGAAAATGGACAAGACCGAGAAGAGCCTGTCCCGCAAGCAGTCCCCAGCTCCCGAGAATCATAAGGTCCCCAAGAACCTGCGGATCGGAGATTCCGTCAAGGTCCTGAGTCTGAATCTCAAGGGCACCGTCCACACGCTGCCCAACGAGAAGGGCGATCTTTATGTGCAGATGGGCATCCTCCGCTCCCTGGTGAACGTGAAGGACCTGGTACTGCTGGAGGACGCCCCCGCCGCCGGCGGCAAGTCCAAAACCACCGGCGCCGGCAAGCTGAAGATGGGCAAATCCTTAAGCGTCTCCACCGAGATCAATCTGATCGGCAAGACCACCGACGAGGCCATCGCCCTTCTGGACAAATATCTGGACGACGCCTACCTGGCCCATATGCCCTCGGTGCGCATCGTCCACGGCAAGGGCACCGGAGCCTTAAGGAATGCGGTGCACAACCATTTAAAACGGCTGAAATATATAAAATCCTTCCGCCTGGGCGAGTTCGGGGAGGGAGATTCCGGCGTCACCATCGCGGAATTCAAATAAGCGGGATTCCGGCGTCACCATCGCGGAATTCAAATAAATCAAAGGAGACAAATCATATGGTAGCAAAACAGAAAATTCTCATTGTAGACGATGATGTAAATATTGCGGAGCTGATCTCCCTCTACCTCACCAAGGAGTGCTACGACACCCGGATGGTCCACGACGGCGAGGAGGCCTTAAAGGAGTTTAAGCAGTACCAGCCCAACCTGATCCTGCTGGACCTGATGCTTCCGGGCATCGACGGCTATCAGGTCTGCCGGGAGATCCGCACCAAATCCAACGTGCCCATCATCATGCTCTCCGCCAAGGGCGAGATCTTCGACAAGGTGCTGGGCTTAGAGCTTGGCGCCGACGATTACATCATGAAGCCCTTCGACTCCAAGGAGCTGGTAGCCCGGGTCAAGGCCGTGCTGCGCCGCAGCCAGCCCGCCAAGCAGGAGGAGACGAACCCCAATATTAAAATGGTGGAGTACCCCGACCTGATCATCAACCAGACCAACTACTCCGTGATCTACTGCGGCAAGACCATCGACATGCCCCCCAAGGAGCTGGAGCTCTTATATTTCCTGGCCTCCTCCCCCAATCAGGTCTTCACCAGGGAGCAGCTTCTGGATCATATCTGGGGCTATGAGTACATCGGGGACACCCGGACCGTGGACGTCCATGTCAAACGGCTCCGGGAGAAGATCAAGGACCACGACTCCTGGAGCCTGGCCACCGTCTGGGGCATCGGCTACAAATTCGAGGTGAAATAACAGAAGGCAGAACCTTCCTTCCGATTTTGAGGTGAAATAAGTGAAATCGACCCTTTATTTAAAATTTCTGGGGGGCTTTGTGGCCTTCGGTATCCTGGGCTTTCTCATCGTCACCACCTTTACCTCCCAGCGGACCTACCGCTACATGGAGGAGACGGCGGCGGATGAGCTTTACCGGGAGGCCAAGACCATCGCCACCAGCTATGCCCAGAACTACTATGAAGATACCATCACACTGGCGGACATCCAGGAGCACCTTGCGGCCATCGATGTCTATCTCAATGCGCCCATCTGGATCGTGGACCCCCAGGGAGAGCTTCTCATCAACTCCCGGGCCCAGTCCCCGGAAACTGCCCCTGTCCGCATCCAGGATTTTTCCATCACCAGCTTCGGAACCCGCTACTACCAGATCGGGACCTTTTACGACACCCTGACCCAGGAGTCCCTGACGGTATACGCCCCCATCATCATCAATTACCGGGTGCAGGGCTACGTGCTGATCCATAAGCCCATGTCCCAGATCACCCGCTACAGCAACGGATTTATCAACATTTCCTACCTGTCCCTGGCCCTGATCTTCCTGTGTACCCTGGCACTCCTGGTGGTGTTCACCTTCGCGGTGTACCTCCCCATCCGCCGGATCACGCGCTCCGCGAAAGCCTACGCCGCGGGGAATTTTGACACGAAGGTAAAGGTCCACTCCAACGACGAGCTGGGCTATCTGGCGGCCTCCTTCAATTACATGGCCTCGGAGCTCCATTCCCTGGAGGACGACCAGCGAAAATTCATCGCCAACGTTTCCCACGATTTCCGCTCCCCCCTGACCTCCATCAAGGGGTACATAGAGGCCATCATGGATGGAACGATCCCTTACGAAATGCAGGATAAATATTTAAACATCATCCTGATGGAGACGGAACGGCTGAACAAGCTGACCCAGAGCATGCTGGAGCTGAACAAATACGGCTCCCACGGCGCCATGCTGGACGTCGGCCCCTTCGATATCAACAACGTCATCAAGATGACCGTACAGTCCTTTGAGGGCACCTGCACCCAGAAAAAAATCTCCTTTGAACTGATCCTCACCGGGGAGACCTTGTTCGTCAACGCGGACATGAGCAAAATACAGCAGGTGCTTTACAACCTCATCGACAACGCCATCAAATTCAGCCACGCGGACTCCACCATCACCATCGAGACCACCGAGCGCAACGAGAAGGTGTTCATCTCCGTCAAGGACACGGGCATCGGGATTCCCAAGGACAGCCTGAAAAAAATCTGGGAGCGCTTCTACAAGACGGACGCCTCCCGGGGCAAGGACAAGAAGGGCACCGGCCTGGGCCTGGCCATCGTAAAAGAGATCATCCAGGCCCACAACGAAAACATCAACGTCATCAGCACCGAAGGGGTGGGGACGGAATTTATCTTCACGCTGCCGCTGGCGGAGCAGTAAAGCTTTAGCTTCACACTGCCGCTGGCGGAGCAGTAAACTATCCAATCTCCCCCTTAAGGAAATCAAACTGGGAGATATACAGCTTGTAATACTCTCCCCGGAGCGCCAGAAGCTCCTTGTGATTTCCCCGCTCCAGAATATCGCCCTTGTCCACATAGAGGATGCAGTCCGCGTTCTGGATGGTGGACAGGCGGTGGGCAATGACGAAGGAGGTGCGCCCCTCCAGCAGCCGGTTCAGGCCCTTCTGCAATAGCAGCTCCGTCTCGGTGTCGATGCTGGAGGTGGCCTCGTCCAGAATGAGGATCTTCGGGTCCGCCAGCAGGGCTCTGGCAAAGGAGATCAGCTGCCGCTGGCCTGCGGAGAGACCGCTGCCCCGCTCGTTGACCTGGGTGTAATAGCCGTCCTCCATCTGGCTGATGAAGTCGTGGGCGCAGACGATCTTTGCCGCCTCCACCACCTGCTCGTCGGTGGCCTCCCGGTTGCCGTAGCGGATATTGTCCATAATGGTTCCCGCGAAAATGAAGCTGTCCTGCATCATCACGCCCATCTGGGAGCGCAGGGAGTGGATCGTCACCTTGGAGATATCCACGCCGTCGATGTAAATGGTTCCCGAATCCACATTGTAGAAACGGCTCACCAGGTTCACAATGGTGGATTTTCCGGCGCCGGTGGGCCCGACGATGGCGTAGGTCTCCCCCTGCTTCATCTTAAAGTTGATGTTCTTTAAGATCGGATGGCCCTCCTCGTAGCTGAAGCAGACGTTCTCGAAGGTCACATCCCCGTGGATGGGAGGCATCTCGGTGGCTCCGGGGGCGTCCTTCACGTTGACCGGCTCGTCGATGGTCTCAAAAATACGCTCCAGATAGGAGATGGCCGTCAGCAGGGAATTATAGAAGGAGGCCAGGGTGTTGATGGGCGTCCAGAACCTGCTGATGTAGGAGGTAAACAGGATCAGCGTACCGACAGTCAACGGCAGATTCGGGTCCAGTATCCAGCGGATTCCCAGCACGTAAATAAAGGCGGTTGTGACTGCGGAAATAAGCTCCACGCTGGGCCCCAGGGTGAAGTTGTAGACCACCGCCTTCATCCAGGCGCTGCGGAACCCGCCGCTCAGCTTATTGAAAATGCCCATATTGACCTCTTCCCGCACAAAGGACTGGGTGACCCGTATACCGTTGATGCTCTCCGCAATGTAGGCGTTCAAATTGGACTGCTTGTTGGACTGGATCTGCCAGGCCCGGCGCTGTCTCCGCTTGATGAACACGATGACCACGGCCAGGACCGGAAGCCCGCACAGACACAGCAGCGTCAGCTTCACATCACAGACAAACATAAAAATCAAAATGAAGAACAGGTTGCACAAGTCTGTGATGGTATTTACGATACCGTTGCTCAAAAGGTCGCTTAGGCTGTTCACGTAGTTGACCACACGAACCTGGATTTTTCCATGGGGGCGGTCATCGTAATAGGAAAAGGGCAGCTCCTGCAAATGGCAGAAAATGTCGGAGCGGATGGCGTGAATGATATCCTGGCCGATCACGCTCATATTTTTCACCTTCAGCCGCAGGGACAGGGCCGAATAACAGGCGATGCACAGAGTCAGTCCGCTGACCAGAAAGATCTTGTGCATATCCTTGTTGGGAATGTAAATATCCATCATCCGCTGGATGAAAATGGGAACCACCATGCCCAGGGCGCTGGCGGTCAGCATCAGAAAGATCACCCCGGCCATCCGTTTCTTGGAGGGCGAGATATAGTGGGCAAGCCGTTTTAACTGTTTGATGTCAAAGCTCTCCTCCAAAATTTCATCCATATCATACCGGTTGCGCGCCATGGCTAATTACCCCCTTTCTTCTGTGCTTCTTCCCGCAGCAGGTCATAAGGGATCTCCCCGTACTGGTTGCGGAAGGTGGCCGCGTAGTAGCCGTTCTGCGCCACCAGGGAATCGTGGGTGCCCCGCTCGATGATCCTTCCCTGGTCCAGCACCAGGATCAGATCCGCGTCCTTGATGGAGGAAATACGGTAGGCAATGACAAATACCGTACAGTCCTTCTCCTTCTGGATCGTTTTGAGCTGCTTCTGTATATAACTCTCCGTCTCCATATCCACGGCGGAGGTGGTGTCGTCCAAGATCAGTATGGCGGGGTCCTTCACCAGCGCCCGTGCCAGGGAGATACGCTGCTTCTGGCCGCCGGAAAGTCCCACGCCCCGCTCGCCCACAATGGTGTCATAGCCGTCGGGCAGCGACTGGATAAAATGGTTGGCGTCCGCCATGATGGCCGCGTGCTTCACCTCGTCAAAACCGCAGTTAGGCCGTCCGTAGGCAATATTTCCCTCAATGGTATCGGAGAACAGGAACACGTCCTGCATGGCCATTCCGATGCTGTCCCTTAAATGGTACAGGTCCCGCTCCCGCACATCCACGCCGTCGATGAGCACCTGTCCCTCTGTGGTGTCATAGAACCGGCACAGCAGATTCATCAGCGTGGATTTGCCGGCGCCGGTGGAGCCGATGATCCCCACGGTCTGGCCCGCCTTCACCTTGAAGCTGATATCGGTGACAATGTCCGCCCCCTCCACATAGTAGGTTACATTCCGAAATTCCACATTTCCCTGAATGGGCTCGTCCTTGGCAATCTCCAGGGGCTGCCGCACCCGGGGCTCCTCGCTGTAGGTGGCGTAGATCTTGTCCACGGAGGTGCGGAAGTTCTGGATCTCGTTGATCCGCCAGCCGATCTGCTGTAAGGGCACGCTCAGCATCCACAGATACCCGTTGACTCTCACGAAAGCGCCCAGGGTGATCTCCTCCTGCACCACCATATAGCCTCCGTACAGCATGAGGATGATGGTCAGGGCATAGGAGAGGATTTCAAACACCGGCAGGTACTTCATCCAGATCCTGGAGGCGGCCACCTGGGCATTCCGGAATTTGTCATTTTCCCCTTCAAACTTCTCGATCTCAAAGTCCTCTTTGGCGAAGGCCTTCACCACCCGGTTTCCGCTGATATTTTCCTGGACAAAGGCATTTAACGAGGAGAAACAGTCCCGGTTTCTCTGGAAGGCGGGCTTTACCGCTTTGGACTGCTTCCAGGTGGTCAGCACCGTAAAGGGAAGCACCAGAAGCATCAGCAGAGCCAGCTTCACGTTGACGGTAAAGATCATCAGCAGCGCGAAGATAAACATCAGGCTGTGCTGAAAAAAGGCGTAGATGGTATAGGCGACAAAATGCCGGATCGCCTCCATATCGCCGGTCTGCCGGCTCATCAGATCCCCGGTCCGCTTCCGGTTGTAGAAGGCAAAATCCTCCTCCAGAAGCTTCCGGTACACCGCGTCGCGCATGTCATAGAGAACCCCCTGGGAGGCCGTCTCAAAAGCCATCTGATACAGGAAGGTCAATACCACCTTCAAGGCCGTGACCCCCAGAAGGATCACCAGAAGCTTCGGCAGCAGGCCGTAATTCTCGGCCAGTATCACGTCATCCACGATGGCGCCGGAAATGTAGGGATTGACAATGGAGATGGCGGCTATCATTGTGGTCATCACAAGTCCCGCGCACATCCAAAGCCGGTACTTTTTCAGAAATGACAAAAACCATTTCACCGATTTCATTGCAACTCCTCCGCTTTTTCTAAATTTCAGTCCTTTTACTTTACCACTATGGGGCCAAAAGGAAATGGATTATCTTGCAAAATAAATGTATTTTTTTGTCGTAACCGTATTTACTTTTCCCCTTAAAAAAAGTAGAATAGAAATAGATGCAACAGTTTTATGTCTGCGTCAGACAAGCGGAGTAACGGGAGACATCACATGTGTAACGGAATAAACGGAAGCCTGAATATTTTTGAACGGGAGCTGAACCCTACCTTTCTCTATACCTGGAAGGGCGTGCGGCTCCAGAGCGAGGACCAGTATCACAGCCACGATTATATCGAGATGGCCTTCATCCTGTCCGGGAAGAGCAGAATGCTCATTGACGGCGTTCTCCATGAGATTTCCGAGGGGGATCTCATCGTCCTGAACCCGGGCGTCAAGCACGAGGTTCTCATCATCGAGGGCAATCCCACCCCCAGCACAGAATTTTTTGTGGGCTTTTCCGACATACACCTCCTGGGGCACCCGGAGAATTTCCTGCCGCTGCCCCCTCCCGACAGTCATATTTTCCACACCACAGGGCAGCTCTATCAGAAGCTGTTCAAGCTCTGCGCCTCCATGGAGGCGGAGAACAGCGCCCGCCGGCCGGGCCGCTACGAGATGATGAAATCCTACCTGGTGCAGATGATCCTTCTGATCATCCGGGAGCAGTACGAGCCCGTAAAGCATACGGAGGGCCACAACTTCTCCGCCCTCAACAAGAAGGATATCGTGGAGCAGATCCTCAACTACTTCGAGGACCACTACAGCGAGAAGATCTCTCTGGACCAGATCGCGGAAAATATGTACCTAAGCCCCTTCTACATCTCCAAGATCTTCAAGAGCGAGACCGGCAACACCCCCATCGGCCACCTCATCAACATCCGCCTGGAAAAGGCCCGGGAGCTGCTGCAGGCCGGCGGCAGCATCCAGGAGGTGGCCCTGGCGGTGGGCTACGAGGACGCCTACCATTTCAGCAAGCTGTTTAAGAAGCGCTATGGGGTGTCGCCGTCAAAGGTTTCAAAGGAAGAATGATTTTCTGTAAATTTTCCTACAGCAATTCTATCTCCCAGACATTGGTGTAGGTCCCGTAGGGCTCCAATGTGATCAAATCCGGCTTCTGGGCCAGATCCTCGATCACATCCTGCCGGGAGGGCAGAGAGCTCCAGGGCTCAATGCAGACATAGGGAACATCCACCCTGGGCCACTGCCAGATCCCCAGATACTTCATCTGGGGGTATCGCACGGTCAGCACCGGGCCTTTCGGTCCCTGCAGCCACACCTGGCTTCCCATATTTTTCAGCACGATGGCATCGTTGTCGAAGAGATCGTGGCGCAGAGGCAGCGCATTTTCCGCATCCAGGGCAAAGGCTTCATCCGGCCCTTCCAGGAATCCCCGGTTATTGATCCCCACCCGCTGGGGCTTCACACCCTGGGGGAATTTCAGCCCATACTCCTCGAAGGCTTCCCCCTCCTCCAGAGGCACCCGAAATCCCGGATGGCCGCCGATGCCGAAGTACATCTTCTTCCCTTCCCGGTTCTTCACAATATAGTAGATACGAATGGTACTGCCCGCCAGCTCATAGTGCACCTCGAAGCGGAAGGCGAAGGGATAAATAGCTCGGGTTTCTTCCGTGTCCTCCAAAGAACACACCAGATAATCCTCCCGCACCTTCCTGCACACAAAAGCATGCTCCATGGCAAAGCCGTGAATGTTCATGGAATACTCCTGCCCCTGATAGCAATACTTCTTATCGCACATCCTTCCCACATAGGGGAACAGCGTGGGCGCCTGGTCCGGCCAAGTGGCCGCGTCCCCCTGCCAGAGATACTCTCTGCCCTCCGCGTTCTGGATGGAGCAAAGCTCCGCCCCCATGTCCCGGATCTCTACCTTCAGCTTGTCATTTTGAATCTGATATTTCATGTTTTTTACCCCGTTTCCTGTATTTTTTGTCAAAAAACCTGCAAACCTCAACATTTCAAATTGAGATTTACAGGTTTTCCTTATCAATTCACGTTCTCTTTTTTGCGCCAGACCTTTTATACTAACTCAAGAAGCACTTCCAGAGCTCCGTCGCCCTTCCGCTGACCGATCTTCACGATTCTGGTGTAGCCGCCGTTGCGGTCCGCGTACTTGGGCGCAAGCTCGGTAAAGAGCTTGTCGGTCAGATCCACCTGCTTGGTGTTCTTCTTCTTTCCTGCCGCCTCGGCGGGAACCGCCTTCACGGGATAAAGAACCTTCAGCATCTGCCTTCTTGCATGCAGACGGGAGGGCAGATCCTTCTTGATCTTCTTCTCCACCTCGTCGTAAACGGTAACCTTCTTGCCGTCCACTACTTCCTTGACTCTCTTGCCATCCTTGTCCTTGCGGGCAACCTTGGCGGTAACGGTAACCTCCTCAAAGTTGTCTCTCTCCTTGACAGCCAGCGCGATCAGATGCTCGGCTGCCTTGCGGATCTCCTTGGCCTTGGCCTCGGTGGTGACGATTCTGCCGTGCTGTATCAGCGCGGTTACCTGATTGCGGATCAATGCCTTTCTCTGGTCAGATGTTCTGCCTAATTTACGATATTTTGCCATTTGATTTTCCTCCATTTGTGGGATATCCGGCCACGCCCTTTGGTCTTACTTACCGGATACCATGATTTTTGACGGCGGAAAAACGCTTTGTCTTCCGCCATGTGGTCCACTCATGAGTCAAGCAGGGCCGCGCTCGTCGGTCTTATCAGCCCTGTTGTTATGAGTTATTGCTTGCGGGTACCCTTCTCGGACATTAGCAGTTCGAAAGGTAGCACCCAAACTAACGGGTACCTTCTCGGACATTAATAGTCCGAGAAGTAGCACCCAGACTAACGGTTACCTTCTCGGACATTAGTAGTCCGAGTGGTATCACCCGAACTTACGGGTACCTTCTCGGACATTAGCAGTCCGAGAAGTAGCACCCTGGTGATGAATTTTATTCATCACCAGGGTTTAGCTGTAACCCGAGTTCTTTTAGTTTTGCCAATACTTCTTCCAGGGATTTGCGTCCCAGGTTCCGCACCTTCATCATGTCCTCGGGGGTGCGGTTGGTCAGCTCCTCCACGGTGTTGATGCCGGCCCGCTTCAAGCAGTTGTAGGAGCGAACGGACAATTCAAGCTCGTCGATGTTCATCTCCAGAACTTTTTCCTTGGCATTGTCTTCCTTCTCGATCATGACCTCCGCCGTCTTGGCGTTCTCGGAGAGATCGATGAACAGATTCAAATGCTCGCTCAGCACCTTGGCCGCAAGGCTCACAGCCTCGTCCGGCTCCAGGGTGCCGTTGGTGTATACGTCCAGGGTCAGCTTGTCGTAGTCGGTAATCTGGCCCACGCGCGTGTTCTCAATGGTGAGGTTCACGCGCTCCACCGGCGTATAGATCGAGTCAACGGCGATGACGCCGATGGGAACCTCTTCGCTCTTGTTCTTGTCAGCGCTTACGTAACCGCGGCCCTTGGTGATGGTCAGCTCCATGTAAAGCTTGGAGTCCACACCGCCGTTTAGGGTAGCGATCACCAAATCGGGGTTCAGAATCTGTATATCCGGGTCCACCTGAATATCTGCTGCCGTCACTACGCCCTCGCCCTCAAATTCGATATAGGCGATCTTGGGCTCATTGGTGGCGCTGGTATTCTTCAGAGCCAGATTCTTGATGTTCATGATGATTTCTGTAACGTCTTCCTTCACTCCAGGAATAGAACTGAACTCATGTAACACACCGTCGATTTTCACCTGGCTTACGGCTGCTCCCGGCAGAGACGACAACATGATCCTTCTCAACGAATTTCCAAGGGTAGTGCCGTAACCTCTTTCCAACGGCTCCACAACAAAGCGGCCGTACTTCTTATCTTCTGAAATTTCAGCAATCTCAATTTTCGGTTTTTCAAAATCGAACATGCACAAGTCCCTCCTTTTCGGATAATCAACGCTGTATTTGTCTCATTATTTGGAGTACAACTCGACAATCAGCATCTCGTTTACAGGAACATCAATGGCATCTCTGCTGGGTAATTCTTTTACCATACCCTTCAGGTTCTCAGCGTCTGCCTCCAACCATTCCGGTACCAATCTTCCGCCTGTAACTTCGAGGATATCCTTATATCTCTGGGACCCTTTGCATTTTTCCTTGATCTCAATGGTGTCGCCTGCTTTTACCAGGTAGGAGGGGATATTCACCTGCTTGCCGTTCACCAGCACATGCTTGTGATCAACGATCTGTCTGGCTTCCTTTCTGGTTCTCGCAAAGCCCAGCCGGAACATCACGTTGTCCAGCCGGCTCTCCAGAAGGATCATCAGATTCTCACCGGTCATTCCCTTCATGCGGTCAGCCTTCACATAGTAGTTGTGGAAGGGCTTCTCCAGCACACCGTAAATAAATTTTGCTTTCTGTTTTTCTCTCAGCTGAAGTCCGTACTCAGACACCTTCCGGTTGGCTCTCTTCAACTGACGATTGGACTTCTTATCGATTCCCAAATAAATGGGATCTAAGCCAAGTGATCTACATCTCTTAAGAACTGGAACTCTATTTACTGCCATCTCTCTGCTACCTCCTGATTAGACTCTTCTACGTTTTGGCGGACGACATCCATTATGAGGTACCGGAGTAACGTCTCTGATGCTTGTCACTTCAAGACCGCAGGCCTGCAGAGCGCGGATCGCCGCCTCTCTTCCTGAACCGGGTCCTTTTACCATAACGTCAACTGTTTTTAAACCATGCACAAGAGCTGCTCTTGTAGCGGTTTCCGCTGCCATCTGCGCAGCATAGGGAGTAGATTTCCTTGAACCTCTGAATCCCAGGCCACCGGCACTTGCCCATGACAAAGCATTTCCCTCTCCATCCGTGATGGTCACGATGGTATTGTTAAAAGAGGACTGAATATGTGCCTGGCCGCGTTCAACGTTTTTCTTTACACGCTTTTTTGTCACTTTTTTGGTAACTTTTTTAGCCATATTTAAACTAACCTACTTTCTTGATAATAATGTAGTCACGCCGGACTAAGGCTTGAAACGCCCTGCCAAGCCCTACTTTTTCTTGTTTGCCACAGTTCTCTTGGGACCTTTTCTTGTTCTTGCGTTGGTCTTGGTATTCTGACCGCGAACGGGCAGACCCTTTCTGTGACGGATTCCGCGATAGCATCCAATTTCCTGTAATCTCTTAATATTCAGCGCGATCTCTCTTCTCAGATCACCCTCTACCATCTGGGTCTCATCGATCACCGCACTGATTCTCTTTACTTCCTCATCGGTCAGATCCCGGACACGGGTGTCAGGATTCACCTTTGCCGCCTCAAGAATACGGTTGGCACTTGCTCTCCCGATACCATAAATATACGTCAGTCCGATTTCAACGCGTTTTTCTCTTGGTAAATCTACGCCTGCGATACGAGCCATGTGTGTCGTACACCTCCATTAATTTCTAAGCCTCTCGGCTGTTTCTCTGTCCTTCTGATCCGCCTGCAACGGGGCCGATCATTTCGCTCAAAAAACCGATGGATGCAGCTGCGGTTGCGCGCCCTGAAATGTGTGCATACACCTGTTTTTCTCTGATATTCTCATTGGAATCCACCTCTTCGCCATCCTCCTCGGTATAAAAGACGACACAGCTAAGTGGTGCTGTCTATTATGAATAGCAAAACAACTCATCCTGGTGTTTCGCTACAGCCGCACATAAAAAAATTGGTACAAACAAAAACCAGCATAAGGAAGTTCTGTTCGCTAACCTCAATCTTCGCCAAAATTAGGCTTGATCTCGCTATACAATTGAACTGCTAACGTTCCATTGTCATGCGCTCACAGAACGGCCTCACACTAAATTCGCGCTTCGCCTTCCGGCTTGCGTTCATTCAGTGTTTCCGGCCTAGCCTTGTCTCTGTTTGTGTTTCGGATTGTCACAGATTATTCTGATGCTTCCTTTTCTCTTGATGACTTTGCACTTTTCGCAAATCGGTTTTACGGACGATCTTACTTTCACTGTAACTTCCTCCTTTCTTTGTGTTCTGCCGCATGGCATCCAGGTATCCCCGCAGTGGGCTTCCTCTTTTTTGCCGCATGGCATCCAGGTATCCCCGCAGGGGGCTTCCTTGTGTTCTGCCGTATGGCATCCAGGTATCCCCGCAGGGGGCTTCCTTGTGTTCTGCCGCATGGCAGTCTAAAAATAGGCACAAAAATAGTATCTGTGCGCAAAGGTCGATTCCTATTATAGCACCCGGGTTTTCAAAATGCAAGGGAAAAATGCGCATTTTCCTGTATTTTTCCGTATACCTGCCATTTCCCCGTATACTTTTTCCGTATTTTTTCCATCTATAAAATGTACTTCTCAATCACACATTCGTGCTTCTTTGTCTTTTCATCATAATTTATGCCGACTAAAAGGATATCACTTCCGTATCCATCAAAAATCTGCGGATAATTTCGATTTTTAATCTGCTCAATCGCGCCGCCGGCACTCTTGTTCCATTTTAATTCAACAACCATGACCGGCATCGAGGAATTCTTTTTTGGCAGATACACCACATCCGCATAACCTGTCCCGGATGGCAATTCCTGAATATCTTTAAATTCCTCCACACAACTGATATAAGCAAAACGGACCGTGCTTCTAAGCGCCTGCTCATTATTGTAAAAATTGGGCGCTGTGGAAGCGCTGTGTGCCTCTTGAATTGCAGCAGCTACTTTTTCGGCATTCATATTTAATGTATCCTGTAACAGTCTATCAGACGCCGACACCAGCTTTGCAATCTCGGTATGTTTTCCTGCTTTTACAGCGCGAACAAACTCCTGCCTTACCTCTTCATTGGGGATAAAGACCGTTTTTTCTTTTGCGTCATATGCCAAATACCCCAGATGGACCAACAAGGTCAGTACATCATCCCTGCTCTTAATGCTCGTCATATCATTCTGAAACGTGCCTGCGTCAACGGAACACCGGGCTCCTCCCAGCATTTGTACGATCGCTTCCTTTAAGCCGTCCTCATCCATATCAATATAGATTTTCAGGGATTCGTAGGTCTCCGTTTCTGTCCAGTAATTATCAAATTCCTCATTTTTCAGCGCCTGAATCACCGAATTAGGACTGTAAATGGATTTTATTTTGCTGAAAGAATAACCGTCATACCACTTTTTTGCTTCTGCAAAATCCAGTCCAAACTGTGAGCAGAGCTTTTGCACCTCCTCCTCCGTAAATCCCACATATCTTGCGAGCTTCTTTGGCGCAAGCATTGTATACTCCCGAAAATCCGTGAGCGCCGACTGCGTTCCATATTTTTTGACCGGCAAAATTCCAGTCATATACGCTGCCTCGATCATCTTATCCGTCTGGCTGCTTTTGAACAGCCCCCGAAGCAGTTGAATATATTCCTTCTGCAGCTTTGTATCGTCCTTTGCTTCGCGAAAAAGCGCGTCCCACTCGTCTATGATCACAATAAATTTCTGATTTGTTTTCTCATTGATTTTTGACAAAAACACAGGAAGTGACTCCTCTTCTTCCAGAGAGGGATAAACGCTGTGAAGTTCCTTCAGCACTTGTTCCTGGAGATAGGAAACAGTATTCTTCTTATTTCCGGAAGTGGAAATAAACCACGTAATATCCAAATATATCACATCATATTTATTTAAATATTTTTCATAAGTGGGGTCAGAAGCAATTTCCAGATCCTGAAACAACTCCCTGGAATCGCAGCTTTTATCATAATATGCGCACAGCATTTGCGCGGTAAAAGATTTTCCAAATCTTCTCGGACGACTGACGCATGTCAATTTGTCCTTCGTCCCCAACGTTCCGTTGATGAAAGAAATCAATCCTGACTTATCAACATAAAGTCCCTTTCTCACAGATTGAAAACCAGCATTTCCAAGATTTAAATACATCCCCATAAGGCGCGTACCCCTTTCTGAGCTTTCTGTCCCACACTGCCATTCCCGGCTGCCCTGCTTCCATGTTACCACAGAGCCTATTTTTTCGCAAGAAATAAACTGATTCTTTGATTCAAGCACTGCTCTGTAGTATCGAACCACACACCGTTTCCGCAGCACACGCAGACATTTAAAATCCCCGGACAGCCTGCCGTTTTCGGCAAGTCTGTCCGGGGGATGGAACAAAGAGCGCGGAGATTCAGAGATGTATCAGGTCAGTTTTCGCTGACCCGAATCCCACGCCAGGACTCGCAAGCGAGTCTTACAATGATTCGATATTTTTCCTGCCGCCGGCTCCCGCTTCCCTGCGGCACCATTGCACTGGGCTGTGATTTATTTATCCCTCCAGATAATCCTCCCCTTAGTCAGATCGTAGGGGGACAGTTCCAGGGTCACCTTGTCTCCGGGCAGGATACGGATGAAATTCATCCGCAGCTTGCCGCTGATATGGGCCAGCACCTGGTGGCCGTTTTCCAGCTCTACCTGAAACATGGCGTTGGGCAGCTTCTCCACAACCTTTCCTTCTACTTCGATAACGTCCGCTTTTGACATGCTCTAACTAACCTCCTGTTCGCATTGGCTTTCTGTTTGCTTATATAGCTTGATGGCTCTCTTGATTTCCTCATTCCGAAATTCTCTGTCCTGCGGCAACATTTCTGTAATCTCTTTCGGAAGCCTCTTGATGATCTGTATATGCTTTTTGTTCTTCTTTTTTGGCCTGTCCGCGGGCTTCAACCGCCCGTCAGCCAGATATACAAAGGCCGCTTCTTCTTTTACAATTACATAAATACTGTCTTTGTCGTGACCGGACAGTGATCTTGCCAGCTTTCCTCTCATCCGCATCCTCCTGGTTATGAGCTTCGTTCCGCGTCCGTCAGGGTCAGGATCTCCGGTTCCCCTGCGGTGATCAGAACCGTGTTCTCATAGTGGGCGGACAGAGAGCCGTCCTCCGTCACGACGGTCCAGTCGTCATCCAGCCATTCCACATCATAGCGGCCCGCGTTGATCATAGGTTCAATGGCCAGCGTCATTCCGGCCCGCAGCCTGATGCCGCGGCTCTTCTGGATAAAGTTGGGTATCTGCGGGTCCTCATGAAGATGATCCCCGATCCCGTGGCCTACCAGATCTCTCACCACGCCATAGCCAAAGCTCTCCGCGTAGGTTCCGATGGCGTTGGAGATGTCGTGGAGATGTCTGCCTTCCCTGGCATATTTTATGCCCTCAAAAAAACTCTGCCTTGTGCGCGCGATCAGCAGGGATGCCTCCTCTGAAATTTCCTCGATCCCATGGGTTCTGGCCGCGTCGGAGTGATACCCCTTGTAAATGACGCCGATATCCAGGCTCACAATATCGCCGGGGTGCAACAGGCGCTTCTTGGTGGGGATCCCGTGCACCACCTCGTCGTTCACCGACACGCAGATGGCGGCGGGATAGCCGTTGTAATTCTTAAAGGAGGGAATACAGCCGTAGCTGCGGATGATCTCCTCCCCCAGCTTATCCACCTCCCAGGTGGACATGCCCGCCTTAAGCTCCTTGCCCAGATTTTCATGGACCTTCGCCAGAATCTTCCCGGCTGCGCGCATTAACTCGATTTCTCTGGCAGATTTTATTGACACTGACATTTCCTACGCTCCCAAAATATCTACAATGGCGTCAAATACGGCGTCCATCAGCTTTGTTCCGTCTACGGTTCTTAAAATGCCCTGCTTCTGATAATAGTCGATCAAAGGCTGGGTCTGGGCATGGTATACCTCCAGGCGCTTCTTCACGGTCTCAGGCTTGTCGTCCTCCCGAAGCACCAGCTTACTGCCGCACACATCGCAGATTCCCTCCACCTTGGTGGGGATCGTCACGACGTGATAGGTGGCGCCGCACTCCAGACACGCGCGCCGGCCTGCCATCCGTTCAATGATGTTCTCGTCGGGAACATCCACGTCGATGGCGTAATCCATGGCCTCGCCCATATTCTTAAGAGCCGCATCCAGCGCCTCCGCCTGGGGGATGGTTCTGGGAAATCCGTCCAGCACAAAGCCGTTCTTGCAGTCCTCCTTAGAGATCCGGTCCGCCACCAGCTCCACCACCAGCTCGTCGGGCACCAGAAGTCCCTGGTCCATATAGGTCTTCGCTTTCTTTCCCAATTCCGTGCCCGCCTTGATGTTGGCCCGGAAAATATCTCCCGTTGAAATGTGGGGAACCTGGTATTTCTCGGCAATCCGTTTTGCCTGGGTCCCCTTTCCCGCTCCCGGGGCTCCTAACATAATGATCTTCATATGATACTGCCTCCCACAGTTTTCTCTCACTTCCCGCCGGCCATTGACCGGCTTCTGTCCTTCTGGCTATATACAACAGGCGGCGCGCTTGCCGGACCGCCTATTCTCATATACAATAGGCAATATGCCTATTGTCGTGTACAATAGGCAATATACCTATTGTCATGTACAATAGGCGGTACGCTTGCCGAACCGCCTATTCTTATGAACAGCTTTCGTGCACTGTGGGAAGTGCACGATTCGCACTTCCCCACAGTACACGGATCAGTCGTTCAAAAATCCTTTATAATAGCGCACTCTCATCTGAGATTCAATCTGCTTCAGCGTCTCGATGACAACGCCCACGATAATGATGATGGATGTTCCGCCAAAGGAGACGTTCGCTCCGAACACACCATTAAAGAAAATAGGCACAATCGCCACAATCACAAGAGCAACCGCTCCGATGAATACAATGTAATTCAGGATCTTGCTCAGATAGTCGCTGGTGGGTTTACCCGGACGGATACCGGGAATAAAGCCGCCCTGCTTCTTCATATTATTGGCAATCTCCAGAGGATTGAAGGTTATGGATGTATAGAAATAGGCAAAGGCCACCACCAGCACGATGTACACCAGCAGGCCGATGCTGTAGATCGGCTGGTCAGGGTCGCACCAGTACTGCTGGGACAGGCCGTGTAAAATCTTGCTGCCGATTCCCGTTCCGTTTCCTTTTCCCAGGATCGTGGCGATAACCACCGGGAACTGCATCAGGGACTGGGCGAAGATGATGGGGATAACGCCAGCCGTATTCACCTTCAACGGGATGTGGGTAGACTGTCCGCCCACCTGCTTTCTTCCCTGAATCTTCTTGGAATACTGCACCGGGATCTTCCGCTGGCCGCCCTGCAGCAGAACCACAAATACCACCATGGCCAGGATGATGGCCAGGATCACCACTGCCGCGATCACCGCCCATCCGATGTTGTCGGCGCTGGCGATAAACTGCTGGTACAGGGATGTAATATCATTCGGTATGCTGGAAATGATATTGATGGTCAGGACGATGGAAATACCGTTGCCCACGCCCTTCTCCGTGATCCGCTCGCCGATCCACATCAGCACCGCGGAGCCTGCGGTCAGGGTAAATACCACAGTGATCACCGTCAGTACGTCAAACTGCTCCAGATAGCCGCTGCGGCCAAAGCCGATGGTCAGGGCTATGGATTCGATCAGAGCCAGTCCCACCGTCAGATAACGGGTGATCTCCGCGATCTTCTTCCTGCCGTCCTCGCCGACCTTCTGCATCTCCTCCAGCTTGGGAATCGCAATGGTCAAAAGCTGCATGATAATGGAGGAAGTAATGTACGGCGTGATGTTCAGCGCAAACACCGACATCTGCAAAAAGGAACCGCCGGTGATCGCGTCGAAGAAATTGAACGCATCCACTCCCTGGCTCATGAACCAGCTTTCAACCAAATCCCTGTTGATGCCCGGAATCGGGAGTTGAGACCCGATTCGGATGACGATCAACATGAGGAACGTAAAAATAATTCTGTTTCTGATGTCTTTAATTTTAAATGCGTTACGGAGTGTTTTCAGCATTAAATCACCTCTGCTTTTCCACCAAGAGCCTCAATCTTTTCTTTTGCGCCTGCGCTGAAGGCATTTACCTGTACCGTGAGTTTCTTAGTAAGTTCGCCGTTTCCGAGAATCTTAACGCCGTCCCGGGGATTCTTGACGATCCCCTGCTCCATAAGCGCTTCAACCGTCACAACTGCGTCGTTTTCAAACACCTCCAGAGCGGATACGTTGATTCCCACGATGGTCTTGGAATTCCGATTGGTAAATCCTCTCTTGGGGATTCTTCTGTATAACGGCATCTGACCGCCTTCAAAACCGATTCTGGGCGCACCGGAACGGGCTTTCTGTCCCTTGTGTCCCTTACCTGCGGTCTTACCATTTCCTGAACCGTGTCCACGTCCTCTTCTGAAATTATCGTTGTGCTTTGAACCTTCTGCCGGCTGTAAATTTGATAAGTCCATCCTGACACCTCCTCACAATTTTTTAAACTTCTTCTACTTTCACTAAATGCTGTACCTGCTGAATCATGCCTCTCACGGCTGCGTTGTCCGGCAGCTCAACAGTCTTGTGAAGCTTCCGCAATCCGAGAGCCTCCACTGTCTTCTTGTGCTTGGGAACCGCGCCGATGGGGGATTTCACAAGGGTGATCTTTAATTTCTCTGCCATTTCATTTTCCTCCTATCTTGTCCCGTCCTTTGGACATACAGGTATACCCGGAGGGTATTCCTCCTTAACCCAGTATCTCTTCTACGGATTTCCCGCGAAGCTTCGCGACCTCTTCCGGAGATTTCAACTGACTTAAAGCATCGATGGTCGCAAGTACCACGTTCTGCTTGTTGTTGGAGCCTAAGGACTTGGTACGGATATTCTTGATCCCTGCCAGCTCGCACACGCTTCGCGCGGGGCCGCCGGCGATGACGCCGGTACCGTCCGGAGCCCACTTCAGCAGCACGGACGCTCCGGTATGCTTGCCGGTGATGTCGTGGGTGATACTGTTGTTCTCATCTAATTTTACGGTGATCAGCTTCTTCATAGCGTCTTCCTTGCCTTTGCGGATAGCCTCCGGGATCTCTGCCGCTTTTCCCAGGCCGGCTCCCACATGGCCGTTGCCGTCGCCAACAACAACAAGAGCTGTGAAACGCATGTTACGGCCGCCTTTTACAACCTTTGTAACACGCTTAATTGATACCACTTTTTCAGTTAATTCTAATTGACTAGCATCAATAATTGTACGTTTCATGTATTGTTCCTCCTAGAATTTTAACCCAGCTTCTCTTGCCGCGTCAGCCAAAGCTTTGATTTTTCCCTGATAAATGAAACCGCCTCTGTCAAAGACGACTGTGGTGATCCCCTTTTCCAGGGCCTTCTTGGCGATCACAGTGCCAAGATGCGCCGCCGCGTCAACGTTGTTCGTCTTCTCCAGCTCCGCCTTCACATCCTTCTGCAGGGTGCAGGCAGAAACAAGGGTATTGCCAACCGTATCGTCAATGATCTGAGCGTACATATGATTATTACTTCTGAACACGCTAAGACGCGGTCTCTCAGCGGTTCCGCTGATATGATTCCGCATTCTTCTATGCTTTTTCAAACGAACTTCCGTTCTTGATTTCTTACTAACCATTCCTGTCACACCCTTTCCTTATTTCTTACCAGTCTTACCAACCTTGCGGCGGATAACCTCATCAGCATACTTGATACCCTTTCCTTTGTAAGGCTCAGGTCTTCTCTTATCTCTGATCTCCGCTGCGTACTGGCCGACTTTCTCTTTATCGATACCGGAAACGATGATCTTGTTTCCATCCACCTTGGATTCCAGTCCTTCGGGGTCCTCCATCTCTACCGGATGGGAGTAGCCCAGGTTTAAGGTCAGCACCTTTCCGGCCTTGGAAGCTCTGTATCCAACACCGTTCACCTCAAGCTCCTTGGTGTAGCCGGCGGTAACGCCCACCACCATGTTGTGGATCAGTGTTCTGGTCAATCCGTGTAAGGATTTCATTTTCTTCAGATCGTTGGGTCTGGAAACGATGATCTCCTCGCCCTCTTTCTTGATCTCCATCTCTGCGGGTAATACTCTCTCCAGAGTTCCCTTGGGACCTTTTACAGTCACATGATTATTTTCTGCTATTTCAACAGTTACGCCCGCCGGAATAGCGATTGGCATTCTTCCTATACGTGACATGCCCGTACCTCCTACCATACGTAGGCCAACACTTCGCCGCCTACTGCTAATTTTCTTGCTTCCTTGTCAGTTACCACTCCCTGGTTGGTGGAGAGGATCGCGATCCCCAGTCCGCCCAGCACCTTCGGGATGTCTTCCTTGCCGGCGTACACTCTAAGACCCGGTTTGGAGATCCGCTTCAAGCCGGTGATGATCTTCTCGTTCTTGTCCTTGCCGTATTTCAGGGTAATACGGATGGTCTTGAAGCCGCCGTCTTCGATGATTTCATATTTGCTGATGTAGCCTTCGTTGTAGAGAATCTCTGCGATGGAAATTTTCATCTTGGACGCCGGCACATCTACTGTATCATGCTTCGCAGTATTTGCGTTACGGATTCTTGTAAGCATATCTGCAATTGGATCAGTTATAGTCATGTTGTAATTTCCTCCTTATAATTTTACGGAATGCCTGGAAGTTCCACTCGACTAGCATGCTGCCTGCAAGCGAGAGTGTTCCCTCAGCTAGCGCGCTGCCTGCAAGCGGAAATGTTCCACTCGACTAGCATGCTGCCGTCGCCTGCGGCTCGGCACCATTAAGTCTCGGGAACGGCTTTCGCACTAAATTCGTGCTGCGCCTGTGGCTTGCACTCATTAAGTGCTCAATGCCTACCAAGAAGCCTTCTTTACGCCAGGAATCTGGCCCTTGTATGCTAATTCACGGAAGCAGATCCTGCAGATTCCGTATTTTCTTAAATAAGCATGTGG
>CALWDR010000181.1 GCA_944376745.1 uncultured Lachnospiraceae bacterium | reverse complement strand
TCAGCACCATTTTCTGGGCGGAGCCGGCTTTCAGGCGGGTAGATCCGGTCACCGCCTCCGGTCCGGTATTTACAAATACGGCAAAATCCGCCGCCCGGGACATGGGCGTATCGGGATTGGCGCAGATACTGGCAGTTTTGGCTCCGGCCCGGGCCGCCTCCTCCATGGCTCCCAGCACATACCGGGCTCCCCCGGCAGCCGAGATGCCGATGACCGTATCGTGAGCATTGATATGGTACTTGCGGATATCCCGCCCGCCGGCCTGCCGGTCATCCTCAATGCCCTCATTGGCATGAAGCATCACGCTGCTGCCTCCGGCCACAACGGCAACCACACGGTCCGGGGACACCCCGAAGGTGGGCGGGCATTCCGCCGCGTCCACCGCTCCCAGGCGGCCCGAGGTTCCGGCTCCCACATAGAACATGCGGCCTCCCTGCCTCATCTTTCCGGCAATGTGGTCCACCAGCGGCGCGATCTGTCCCAGAGCCTCCTCCACGGCTTCCGCCACGCGCTTATTCTCCTCGTTCATGACCCGCAGCATCTCCAGGGTCGGCATCCTGTCGATCCCGGCGGTGCGGGGATTGCTCTGCTCTGTGATCAAAATATTCTCATTCATCCGCTTTCTCCCCCGTCTTGTCCCTGCGGGCAAGAATATCCGGCAGCATCATGCCCATGAGGATCTCCGCCACCGTCCAGCCGGTCTCGCTGGCGTAGGCCGCCCAGCCCACATCATGGGGCGCTGCGTAGGCCTCCTCTAAGTCCATGTCAAAGGCCCGGCACCAGGCGCCGTCCGTCAGGGGATCGCTGCTGAACATCTGGGTGCGCAGGCAGAAGGCCACCGCGTCCCGCCACAGCCCTTCAAACCAGGGATCCTTCGTAACCTCATAGGCAAAGGCGAATCCCAGGGGAAGCCAGTTGCTGGAATACAAAAGGTCCGCCACCGGGTCGCCGTTCTCCGTCAGAAGGGAGCACTCGCCGGTGGATTCCCTGGAAAAGGCCGCTTTATAGCCGGTATCCCATTCCTGATAGCCGCCGAAGGGATGACGCACCTCCTGCAGGTCCCCGGCTACTCGATAGAGCATCTCCCTGTGCTTTTCCTCCCCGGTGACCATATACAGAATGGCAAGGGGCAGGATCAGACGGCACATCTCCTCGGTCTCGCTCTGCTCCCTGGCCGTGTCCGGATAGAGCTCCATCAGCCGCTCCAGCCCCCGGCGGGCCGTCTCGATATAAAGCTTACGTCCGGTGGCCTTGCCCGTCAACAGAAGGGCCGCGTGGTAATAAGCATTATAATGGGCCGAAGGCAGGCCGTGCTCCTCCGCCGCCAGTTCCCCGATGGATCGTTCATTCAGCTCATACTTATCCGTGCGCCAGATACGGAGTCCGTCCCTGGCCGTGGTCCTCACCAGGAAATCCATGGCCCTGGCGATATCCGCAATGTGGCTGTCATCGCCCAGGAACAGCCAGTCATACAGGCCGGGCAGCAGCGCCCTGGCCACGTCGTCCTGATAGCACACGCTCCAGGAGCACATGGTCCAGCGCACCATGCCGTCGCACGCCCCGCCCCGGACCAGCATGGGCCCGTACACCAGTGCGTCCATGTCCTTCCCGATCTGGGCACACCTCCTGTCCCCGGTGAGATAGGCGTACATCTTGTAGACGCCGGCGCACTCTCCGCCGCAGTCCGTGCGGAAATGCTCCTGTACCGACTGATTCCCGTCAGGGTCCACCGTGTGGTGCGTTCCTTCCTTGACGCCGCCCCGTCCGTTGTCGATGAGCATCCCGTCAAGCCAGGCGATGCCCCGTTTTACCGCCTCCCGGCGGCATTTCTCAAAGATCTCCGGCTGGCTTACATCCTCCGTGGTCCCGTAACGCACCACCGCCTCCGGGAAAAAGGCCGGCTCCCTGCCGGTGATCCAGCGGGCGATATAGGCGATCAGCGCCTGCCAGCGCCGGCGGGGCGCGAAACGCGCCTTGTTGAAATTGCGAAGGACAAAGGCGGACCAGAGGAGATTCTCCCCGCAGCGCCATAAGCCCAGCTTGCAGTCCTTCAAGATCTCCTCCCGGCTCATCCCGGTGTGGGTATGGGCAATGATCTGCTCCCGATATACCAGGATGGGCTCCATATCCTGAAGATGCATCTCCGGCACGCACACGCGGTTGGCCTCGTCGTCCAGAAGATCCCCGGTCTCAATGCCCTCGATGCCCTCTCCTTCCTCCGGTGCCAGGTAGATCAGGCGGCTCCTGGTACTGTCCGCAGGCTCCTGGCAGTGATGATCCTGAAAGCCCCTTACCGCCTGCAGGAACACCTTTTTCCCCTTTTCCGCCTCATCCTCCAGCTTCTGCCGAAGCCGCGGCTCCAGATACGCGCCGCTCTTCCCCGGCAGGATGCAGAAGGAGTCGTAGGCGGACAGGTCCTCGTATATGGCGTCATAGAAGCTCAGCCGCCGGGTCCCGGCGCCGCAGCTTTCCAGTACGTCCGTGAAATCACAGGCCGTATCCGACACGATCAATATCTTCACCCGTTTCTCTCCTTTCCTGATTTCATCCTGGGCCATGCAGATTTCTTACAATGTTCCGCCCCTGCCGGCCCCTAATCTCTTACAGTGAAATGTTCCGCCCCTGCCGGTCCATAAAATGATAATACGCACCGATCATTCCGGCATCGTTCTTAAGGACCGCGAAGCGGAGCTTCAGCGCCTGATACACCACCGGCTTTAAGTACAACCGCAGGGCATGATCGATCCTGGGCGCCAGATAGTCCTTCTGGGCCATGATGCCTCCTCCCAGGACTACCACGTCCGGGTTCAGGATATAGCAGATGCCACCGATGCCCTTTCCCAGCACGTCGCACATTTCATCGATGGCCTCCTCACAGACCACGTCCCCCTGCTTCGCGGTCTCAAACACCCGCTTCCCATTCCAGCTTTCCTGGGGATCGTGCTTTTTCTCCGCCACCTTCCTGCACATGGCGCTGGCCGCCCCCACATCCTGAAACTCCACGCCGCCAATGGGCAGATACCCCACCTCCATGGCGCTGGCCGAAGTGCCGTGCAGCACCTTGCCGTCCAGCACCGCGCAGCCGCCGATGCCCGTCCCCACGGTAAGACAGACCATATTTTTGCTGCCCTTTCCCGCGCCCCGGCGGTATTCCGCCAGACCCGCGCAGTTCACGTCATTTTCCACCTCGCAGGGCACGCCGAAGCTCTCCTCCACGGCCTTCTTCAACTGTGTTCCGGCATATCCCGGGGCCGTCTTGCTGGCATAGATAATCTCGCCCTTGTCGATGTCCACAATGCCCATGGTGGAGATGCAGACGCCGGCGATCTCATACCGCTCCCTGTATTCCCCGATGATCCTCAGGACGGAGTCCAGGATCGCCTGCCCGCCCTCCTGGGCCGGGGTCTTACAGTGAGATTTCTCCTCAAGATTCCCCTTTTCATCCAAAATGCCGTGTTTCGTCTCTGTTCCGCCCACGTCGAGCGCCACATATCTTCTCATTTGCCGCCTTCTTTCAACGCATCCGTAAAGGTCTTGGTGATCAGCTGAGGTCTGGTAATGGCCGAACCCACCACCACGCTGTAAACGCCCAGCTCCATCACCCGCTTCACCTTCCGGGGCGTATCGATATTTCCCTCGCCGATGACCGGATGCTTCACCAGACTCACCGCCTGCCGGATCAGTTCAAAATCATTGGTCTCGATCCTTAAGCCGCTGCTCTCCTCGGTGTAACCCACCAGCGTCGTTCCGATAAAATCAAATCCCAGCTCGTCGGCGTACCGCATCTCCTCCAGCGTGGAGCAGTCCGCCATCAAAAGCTGCTTTGGATATTTTTCCCGCACACTGGCGTAAAATTCCGCCAGGCTCCTGCCGTCGGGCCGTATCCGGCAGGTGGCGTCGGTGGCAATGATCTCCGGCCTTACCTCCATCAGCTCCTCCACCTCTCTGAGGGTGGGCGTGATGCGCACGGGACAGTCCGGATAATCCCGCTTGATAATACCGATGATCGGAAGATCCACATTTCTTTGAATCTCCGCAATGTCCTCTCTGGAATTCGCACGGATCCCACAGGCGCCGCCCTCCTTTGCCGCCAGCGCCATCCGCCCCATGATAAAGGAGGAGTGCAGGGGTTCTTCCGGCAGTGCCTGACAGGACACGATTAATTTGTGATAGACTGATTCTATTGACTTACTCATCTTAACTTCCTCATCTGTGCCGTATATGGGAAACGGCTGCTTCTATATTTTTCCTTACTTGATGCCCGACGTGGTCTGGATCCCGTTTAAGAACGCGTTCTGGCAGAAGAAGAAAATGACGATCAGCGGCAGCGTGAAAATAGTGCTGGCCGCCATCAAAAGCGTCCACTCCGGCTGCGCCGCGGTCTTGAACATCTGCAGTCCGATACCCAGGGTATACCGTTCGCTGTCCTGCAGGTACATCAACGGTCCCACGTAGTCGTTCCAGCCTCCGATGAACACCATGACCGCCACGGTAGTCAGAATGGAGGAGCACATGGGATAGACGATATTGTAAAGGATCCGGAAATCCCCCGCGCCGTCGATGCGGGCCGCCTCCATGACACTGGTGGGCAGGGATTTCATAAACTGCCGGAACAGGTAAATATAGTAGGTACTTCCGAAGAAGCTGGGGAGCACCAGCGGGACAAAGGTATTCAGCATGTTCAGCTTTGACCAGGTGGCATACATAGGGATCTGGGTCACCTGGGCGGGGATCATCATGGTCATCAGGATGATGGGGAACAGGTACTTCCCGCCCTTCCAGGGGATCTTCGTCAGGGAATAAGCCACCATGGGGCAGGAAAGCAGGGTACCCACCACCGGCACCAGGGAGGTGACCAGGGTATTCCTGATATATTTCGCCAGATCCATCCGCTGGAAGATCTCCAGGAAGTTATCCCATTTGATGGGGTTGGGGAACCACTGGGGCGGCGTGGTAAAGCAGTACACCTCATATTTTAAGGCAGTGCAGACCATCCAGTACAGAGGCAGGGCAAACACCAGGCACAGGAACACCAGGGCTATGATGCCGATCACGTGGGTGACCTTGCCCCGCACGCCCTTATAGATCATCAGCTCTTTCCATTTACTATTCTTAGCGCTTTTCATGGGATCCCTCCTACTCTACGTCATAGTTGACCATGCGGTCGCTGATCTTCCGGGCCAGCATGGTGGCTATCATAATGATGATGAACAATACTACCGCCATGGCACAGGCGTATCCCATCTTGAAGAAGGAGAACGCGTTCTGATACAGGTACAGGCAGTAGAACAGCAGAGAGTTGGAGGGCCCGCCGGCCACCTGGTTCCCGCTGACGCCGGTCAGAAGCATTCCCTGTGTGAAATACTGGAAGGAGCCGATCATGGACATGATCAGATTAAACTCGATGGTGGGTGAAATATAGGGTATGGTGATGCGGAAGAATTTCTTCCATCCGGTGGCTCCGTCCAGCTCCGCGGCCTCATAGAGGGAGGCGGGCACGGACCGCAGGGCCGCCAGATAAATGATCATGGTCCCTCCGCACCGCCAGGCGTCCATAATCATCAGGGATATCTTGGTGTACCTGGGGTCCGTCAGCCAGGCCGGGCCCTCGATCCCAAAGAAGCCAAGGATCTGGTTGACCAGTCCGTAGTGACCGTTCAAAAGCCAGGTCAGCAGCATCACGCTGGCCACCACCGGCACCAGAGAGGGCAGGTAAAAGACTGTCCGGAAGAAGGGGAGCCCGGGCACATTTTTCTGATTCAGCAGCATCGCCAGCGCCAGGGAGACCACCATTCCGATGAGGGGCGCAAGGATCACGATGTACATGGTATTTCCCAGAGACAGCCACACGTACTGGTCCTGGAACAGCTCCTTGTAATTCTTAAATCCCACCCAGGCAGGGTCGTTGAAAAGATTATAATCCGTAAAACTGTAGTAAAAAGCCAGACACACCGGTAAAATGGTGAAGCACACAAACCCGATGAGCCAGGGGGAGGCGAAGAGCATGCCCTTCCAGAAGAATTTCCGTTCCTGTCTGCTCTTGCGGACGGCTTTTGCCTTCGTTGCAGCGTTTTTCTTCATTCTCATATCTTCCTTTCTGTAAAATTCCTGTGAAAGAAAAAGCAGGGTGGCAGCCCGCCACCCCGCCTGTTACTTCTTCACTTTGCAATTAGGGACTGTAGCTTAGTTTCCGTTAAACGCGTCGCAGGCTGCCTGCGCTTCTGACTGCACATTGGCCACTGCGGTATCCAGATCCAGCGTGCCGTCCAGATAGGAGGTCATGTTGTTGCTGATAGCGGTCAGATACTCGTCCACATATCCGCTCATGGGGAAGGACTGAAGCTCCGCATTCTTAATAAGGTCAGCCACCTGCTTCATGGGCTCGCAGACATCTTCCATCTCCATCAGAGCGTCCAGAGCGCTGGCACGGGGACAAAGCTGTCCAACGTTGTTCACGCCTTCCGCGTAGTAGGCCATGGCGTCCTTGGAAGTAATATACGACAGCACCTCCCAGGCGGCCTCCGGATCCTTGGTCTTGGCATTCATCTCATAAACGCCGGCAGTGAACATGGAGTTTCCGGGAAGCTGCGCGATGGACCAGGTCTCGCCGTAGTTGTAGCCTGCCTCCACGCCCGCGTTGTACATGGTGGGAATGGAACTGTCGGGCAGCAGAAGGAAACCGGTCTCGCCAGTCAGGATCGGGTCGGTAACACCGCCCCGGGCTGTGCCGAAGTCAGACTCCCAGCCGGTAGCCGCCGCATAGCCGCCCTGGTAATCGATCAGCTCCTTCTGAGCGGAATAGGCCAGACGCATAGCCTCGCTGTCGAAGGCGGGATTGCCGTCCGCATCCTCCCAGGAAGCCTGGGTCATTGCCGGCCACATCACGTTGTCCAGCCACGGAGACAGGGGATTCATGCCCATGCTGGTGCTCTCAAGATCATAGCAGTCCTTGGCGCACTGGATCATATCCTCAAAGGTGGTGGGGAAGGAATCCCATCCAGCTTCCTTCAGCACCTCGATGTTGTACATAGCAAAGGAGGAGGAAGCGGTGTAGGGAATCGAATAAATTTTATCATCCACCGTGCAGAGGTTCCATGCCTTATCCAGGAAATCCGCCTTGTCATATTCCGCATCATTGTTCACAAAATCCGTCAGGTCGTAGAGAGCGCCTCTGGCCGCCAGGGGCGACGCGTACTGCCAGTACATCTGGAAGATATCCGGCGTATCCTGGGAAGCGATGGCGGTAACGATATTGTCGTAGGTCTTGGCGTAGCTTAACTCCGCCTGAATGTCGTCATGGGACGCGTTGAAGTCGTCGATGAGCTTCTTCAGTCTGGAGGAACCGGCTGTGGGGTCATTGTCCTCCGCCTGCATGGTCCATACGGTGATGGTGGTCACCTCTCCGTCCCCGCCCTTATTTCCGTCATCTGAGGTCTCGCCGCCGGAGGGCTGGTCGCCATTGTTTCCTCCCCCGCCGCATGCAGCCAGGCCGATGGCCATAACTGCCGCCAACATAAGTGCCAATACTTTCTTTTTCATGGTTCTTTCTCCCTTCTACTAGGTTTTTTGTTTTGTCTCTTGCAAAGTAACCTTATTATACACCCTCTTTCTTTATTTTTCTTTGCATTTTCTTTAATGATTTTTGCACTTTCTTAAATTCATGCAGTCATTATGCAGTAAAATATAACAATTTTTCTTGCTGTTCACAAAGCAAATACAGCAAAATGTATCACTCCAGAATATTGGAGGTTATGTAATCCACGCCCCAGGAGGCCATGCGCTGCGCCTCCTCCCTGTCGTCGCAGGTCCAGCAGTTTACCTTGATGCCCTCCCGGTGAAGCTGCTCCACGATCTCCCGTGTCAGTGCGGAATACTCGATATCCAGGTTCAGCCGGTACCGCTTCAGATGGGCAAGGATCTCCTCATTAAACTCAAAAGTGAGATAATAAAGCTCCTGCTCCGGGAGAAGCTCCCTTAGCTGCACCAGGTTCTGAAGGAAAAAGGAGATAAACGTCACATGGGAAAGATAATCGAGTTCCTTTATCTCCTCCGCGATCTGCTCCGTCTCCCTGGAGGTAAACTGACTTACCAGCTCCAGAATACAGACCTTTTCATATTTCCTGCAGACGCGGACATACTCCTTCAGGCTGGGGAAGAACAGCTCCCTTCCACCGTCGGGCTCTGTCCCCTGTTCTGCAGCTTTCGCCCCTGCAGCTTCTATCCCCTGTTCTACGGTTTTCGTGCCTGCAGCCTCTGCCGGCTGCTTCATATCCGGCTCGGCAGAGGGGGTTAAATCCTTCACCTTCAGACTCCTGATAAGCTCATAGGGAGAACTTTCCACTTCCATATCCTTCTCCGCCACCCGCCCGGTACTCCTGTCGTGGGCGATGATAAACCGCCCGTCCCCGGTCCGGCGAAGATCCGTCTCCACACCGTAATAGCTGCGGTTCCCGGCGGCAATGAAGGCCGGAACCGTGTTCTCCATCTCCAGGCCGCTGAGTCCCCGGTGGGCGATCATTTGCGTACTCCCTTTGTCGATCCTGATGGTATCCATCACAGCACCACCTCCCTGTGCAGCTGGGCCGAGTCGTACATGGCCTGCATCATGCGGGCGGTGACGATGGCCGTATCGATATGGGAGGGCAGCTTCTCTCCTGTGCGGACGCAGCGCACAAAGCCGTTGATCTCATTTTCGAACATGGGCGTATTCTTCCCCTCCGGCGTAAACTTCACGAACGCCCCGTGCTCCACCGTGTACAGGGTGAAATCCCCGCCGTACTGCAGGCGGATGCCGCCCTTGTCCCCCATAAAGTCAATGTATTTCTCATCCGCCTCGATGTTCTGGGCCCAGGCGCCGTGCACCGTGAACACAGGCCCCTCCGTGCGCACCAGGGCAGTCATGGAATCATCCACATCGTAAGTCCCGGCAAGGACCGGCGGCCCTGCCCACATATCCCGGTACACATAATGCTCCATATCCTTCCCCAGCTTGCAGAAGGTCTCCGCGGATACCGTCAGGGGCTTGGGGTCGTTCAGGCAGTACATGGTCAGATCCAGGAAATGCACGCCCCAGTCGATGAGGGCTCCCCCTCCGGCGATGGCCTTGGTGGTGAAGGCTCCGCCCAGTCCGGGAATGGCCCGGTGGGCCCGGAAGCTGATATACACATGGTAGACCTCCCCGAGACGCCCCTCCTTTATATATTCCCGGATGCGGTTCACCTGGTCGTTAAAGCGGTTCACCACCCCGATATTTAAGATCTTGCCGGTCTCATGCTGGACCTTCTGCATCTCCAGAGCCTCCTGATAGGTCCGGGCCGCCGGCTTCTCGCAGAGCACATGCTTTCCGGCCCGCATGGCGTCCATGGAGATCCTGGCGTGCATATGGTTGGGCGTGCAGACGGAAACCGCCTCCACCTCCCCGTCCTCTAACACCTCCCGGTAATCCGTCACCGCCGTCCCGCAGCCGTACTTTTCCACCGCGGCTGCGGCCCGCTCCGGGATGATGTCGCAAAAATACCTGATCTCCACATTTTCATTTTTCAGATAGGCGGGGATATGCGCGCTGTTGGCGATGGTCCCGCAGCCTATGACTCCTACGACTACTTTCTTCATACTGACCTCTTTTCCGCCCGGTTCTCCCGTGCTGTTTATTTTAGTTTCAAGACTCGCTCGCGAGTCTTCACTCACCGCCTAAGAGGCGGGAGTCAGCTCGCATCTGATATACCGATTATAAACCATATGGCGCGTTTTTTCTTTGTACTTTCTTTGGAAAGTTTTGCACTTTATAAAACTTTGAATGCGGACGGGAAAGCGGTCCTTGGCGCGGGAGGCGGAACTTTTTGAAATTTCGGGAATTTTCTGTGGGAAACATTTTTGATTTTCGGGAATTTTCCGGGATAAACTTTTTCGATTTTCGGGAATTTTCCAGGAAAAACATTTTCGATTTTCGGGAATTTTCCGGGAAAAACTTTTTCGATTTTCGGGAAAAATCGCATGTATAAAATTGTAATTTTCGGGAAACTATGGTATGATAACATTGTATAGAAAACTTTCAAAGGAGCGGTTTTAGATGTTGACGGCAAATTGATACCTGCGGAAATATCCCATCCGGATAGGGGGCGAATTCATCCTCCATCCCAAGAACTCAAAATACGAGGATGGCATCCTGTATCTCCCCCTGTACATGGCCATGTGTTTATAGAAGCATAGATTGGAGAGCGCTTATGTACACCTACTCATTTTTAAAAACACAGTTAAATTCCATGGGAATCGACCCCAGGGGCACACTTCTTGTCCATTCCTCCATGAAATCCATCGGGCAAGTGGAAGACGGCCCTGAAACAGTTCTCGATGCTTTATGTGACTATATGGAACAAGGACTTTTGATTTTTCCCACCCACACCTGGAAACAAATGAATGAAACTCACACGATATTTGATGTCAAAAACGAGCCCTCCTGCGTGGGGCTTTTAAGTAACCTGTTTCGTCTGCGAAAAGGCGCCATCCGATCCTTTCACCCGACCCATTCGGTGGCGGCAATCGGCAGGGATGCCGCCGACTACACAGCAGGTGAGCAATACACACAAACGCCGTGTCCACGTAACGGCTGCTGGGGCAGGCTGTATGACCGGCACGCCTCCATCTTGTTCCTGGGTTGCTCTCTGAAATCTAATACCTTTCTGCACGGCGTAGAAGAATGGACGCATACCCCTAACCGGCTGGCAAGGACGCCACAAATCTTTACCGTCATCGCCCCTGACGGCGCCATTTACACCGTACCACAGTATCGCCATCACACCTCTGCACCTGTGGTAGAGCCTTCGGAGCATTATGACAAGATGGAGTCGGTTTTTCAAAAGGAAAATGCGCTGCGCTACGGTGCCTTCGGCGATGCCCGTTGTATCCTCTGCGATGCCGTCAAAATGGCGGATATCACCTCCGCTTGCTTAAAACGGAATTATCATCTTTTTGACGACGATGCGCCTGTCGAATTTTAATCCAAAAAATAAGAGGGCACATGGCCCTCTTTAAAATCATTTCCCAAACGCTCTCTTCGCCGGATAGACGATTCCCACAAACCTGCCGGAATTCTCCTAACATAACTAATCCAAAAAATCTTCCAACTCCCTTACAATATCCTCCTTCAGTTTTGGGATGCTCTCCCGGCCGGTCCAGCTGTACCAATAGGTATATCCTCCCAGCGTCAGCGAAGAGGGTGTAGCCATATAGCCATAATAGCCATTCACCTGGTCGAGAGGTATCGTTTTCACGCCCGTAAAAGTAGAGCGGAGCCATTCCGTCATCTCCACAAGACTTTCTCCCGGCAATCCCACAAACAGATAATCCCCCAGCCGCAGAGCGGTAACATCCACACGCAACGTGCCGCGCTGCAGCGTCCTTTCATCGATTCCCGCTATCCTGTCCACAAAATCCGGCATACGCTCCGCACGGTAACAATCGTCGATCAGCTGCTTTACCTGACAGGGGCACGCTCCGTCTGCAACAGCTTCCCAAAGAGACCGTTCCGCCTGTTTCGCACATAGAGGCATTCCGGCAATTTCATCCATGGTATGGGGGAAATCATCCCGCATGGGCAGTTCCGTCGCAAAACGAACCGTCTTGCAGTTATCCGCGTCTCCCAGAGGTACCATCTTCCTGGCGAAACAGGAAAGAAGCATATCCGCGATCTCTTCCCCGATCCTTCTGCACTCCTCAGCAGACTTCTCATACGTCACAATGCCGTCAAAATGTTTCTTCGCGGCAAGATCGGCGCAGGGACCATTGAGATACATGGAGGGAGCACGAAAAAGCCGTTCCAGCTTCTCAGAAAGATATCCCGGCCAGTCATAATCATAATGGTATTGATCCAGAACCCCGTGGGACTCAAACAGCACCGCCGCATCCGGATGCGCGGCAAATCTTGAAACCGTCCCCAACACTTCCCCCTTTTTATCCGGAAAAACAAAAAGATAAGCCAGGGGATCTACGGGATTGTCGAAATAGACGGGACTCTTAAATACCGGAAGCTCCGGTCTGTACCCCCGCAGCAGCATGCGGCTGGGATCCTGGCAGTAAGGCCGCCCCTTCCCATCATACTTCAGCCCCGCCCATACGGTAACGCCACCCAACCCGGCTACATACTGTTCCCGGTTCAGCGTAAGCTGCGTCCCCGCATAAGCCTCAGCCACCTGGCAGGAAAACCAGACGCTGCGGACCTTCATCCTTTTTACCTCTTCGCTGACTCTTCCAGCAATCCTGTCCATACTTTCCCCACATAAAAGCTCTGAGCCGGGCGCCGCGTGAAGCTGCAATTCATGATACCAGATATTCCCGGCCGGAATCCCCGTCTCCCTGGAAACCCATTCCCGGAAGCGGGCGGCTTCCCTTGGAAAGGTATCGGCGGTATCCATAGCGGCGATCAGTACCTCTGTACTGTCCGTACATAAATAAAACAGGCGCGCGTAAAGTTCTGTCACATAGGGCCAGCACTCTTGAAAAGTTCCCCGCAGGGATACCTTCCCAAAGCTGCATTTTGCCATACCAGATCACTCCTCACTTTCACTTTTCCCTGCTGCTTCCTGCACATCACAAAAACCTCCCGTATCTTAACGGATATACTCCGCATACGCACGATACAAGGCTGCGGAATCCGGATGTCCGCAAAAAGCTGGGCTGTCCGGGGGATTCATCATCCCCTGATACTGATAAGCCAGGATTTCTTCCACATGCGGACCAACCGCCTGTAGCTGCTGCACTATGCGCTGTATCGGAGCAGGCACCAGAGGAGAATCATATACGTTCCCCTCAAAGTCAAAAAGCTCCATATCCGCCCAGAGACGGGAACGGCCTGCCTTCCTGTGCGCGGACGCCAATGCGGAAAAATACTCCGACACCCTTTCCAGATCCGTCTGGCGCACTCCTACCCCGTCCTGATAAGCGATAAAATCGCAATCCAGCCCCCTCAGCTGTTCCACAAAGGATTCATCCACTCGGACACGACTGATGCCGTAAGGCGCGATCAGAAGCGGCAGAGAAGGATCCAATTCTCTTATTTTCACATGATATGTATTCACATAGTCAATAAATATCCCAGGGAATCCCGTTTCGTCCATACCTGCTTCATCAGGAAGGTACCAACCGAAAAAGCTTCTATGGCCGCCATACAGCCGGTACAGCTCCTCCATGGCGGCAAACGCGCGCCCCCGCACCTCTTCGCTTTTCATATTCTCTTCAGTCCGCACCCAATTCCCGTAAAAACCGCAGCTCATAAATACCCGGAGTTCCAACTGGTCCGCTTCACCCAGTAAAATCTCAATGGGATCTTTGCACGCCATGTCCTTCGGGAACGGAAACGGCCCACCCCTAAAATAAGATTCCGCATGTTCCTCATAGGCCAGGCTGGAACAAAGCAGGACCAAATACTTCATCCCAACTCTCGCGATCTCCCGTATTTTCTGGCGCCACTGTGCTTCCGTAAAGGACCGGCAGGCAGGATTCCAATATACCCCCTCAGCTTTGTTGTGATGCAGAAACTCAAACCAGGTCCCACTTATTTTATATCGATCCATATGCAGCTTCCTCCTTAGGAACTCTCCAGACTCTGTTTATAATCTCTCGGCGACATGCCTGTATGCTTCTTGATAAAACGGTTAAAATAGGTTCTAGACACAAAACCCGACCGTTCCGCCACCTCATTGATATTCAGATCCACGTTTAAAAACAATTTCCGTATCAGTTCCATTTTCTTTCTCCCCACATATTCCGTGAGGGTCTCCCCTGTCTGTCCCTTAAATGTTCTGGACAGATAACAGGTATTATATCCGGTCACCTCGCTCAGCCGGGTCAGGGAGATGTCTTCCGCAATATGCTCTGATACATATTTTTTCACCGCCTTCACAATATTCCCGGAAATCCTCGCCTTCATCTCCGTCTCCATGGAGAAGGCCAATCTGGCAAGATCCGACAACGCCTGAAATTTTCTCTCCCATTGTCCCGGTGCAGGAGGCGCAAACAAGTTCGTCTTCAACTGGTTGATCTGTGCCGATTTGGCTATCTGCCGATCTTCCAAGAAAGCATTCAAAAGCAGTGCCAGCGAATAATACATATTGTAGCAGGCTTCAATCTCTATCTGCCGTTCATTTATGGCTCGCTGATAATACTCTAGTCCCGACAGAAATCTGTCATACTTCTCCTCCTCCAGCATGCGCTCCATGCGCCTTAATACCACCTCCGTATCCATGCTCCGGACCCCGGCCTCCTTTCCGTCCAGGACGACAAAGGATTCTTTTTCCTGGAAAATCCGGTTCATCAGCCGTTCCAAGGAACGGTACGCATTCCGGATGCTCCGAAGGCCGGCTGCCTGCTGACAAAGCGCGAAGGAACAGTGTTCCCCCGTATCTGCCAGATAAACATCCTGCAGCAGTTCCAGGCGCCCCTGAATAAAAGTCATTCCCGTTTCCTCCGTAACATCCTGTTCGCCCTGAACTAACCATACCATTCGAATACCGCCCATATCTATAGGATAAAGATTTCCGCAGTCCCCAAGATAGCCCTCCATCCACTCCATCATCCGCATGACCGATTTCCGGCGCAGCACTAGATTATCCACAGTCTCCCACTCCTTAACCGCGCAGAGGATGACCCGGACCCTTGTATTCACATCCATGGGTAGTTCTAAAGCCTCCAGCTGCCGTTTCAGCCTCTCCTCGTCCTCCTCTCCCCGTTCCAGCAGATCCCGCAAGAAACATCCGCGAAGCTCCGGCAGCATCATCTTGAGATCATCCCTCTGCTGCCCCAATGCCGCAGCCTGCTTCAGTTCCTGAGTCACCAGCCCCATGACACGCTTTACTTCTCCGATGATAACATCATCGCCCTCAGTTTTCAAAATATAACTCGCCACATTGTTCTTTATCGCCGATACCGCATAATCAAACTGCGCGTAAGCCGTGATTAGGATCACTTTCGCGAAAGGCCAGCATTTTTTTACCCGTTCCGCCAGCTTTAAGCCGTCCATTTCCGGCATGCAGATATCGCTGATGACAATATCGATCCTGGAACGGACAAGCCAGCCCAGAGCCTCAGACGCCGTATATGCCCGGCACACATCCGTCTCCTCTGTCTGTGATTCCAGCAGCATGGAGATCCAGTCCACTACGTAGGGTTCATTGTCTACTACCAGGATCCGAAACATAATCCTCCTCCCTTCTGTCATTCACCGTTAGGCAGGTGATCAGCCGCCCTTCCGCATCCCTCTTAAGATCAATCCCGGACCCTTCACCAAATTTCAGTTTCAGCCTGCGATGAATATTTATAAGACCAGTAACTTCAACCTTATCCTCTTCCGAGGCAAGATGCTCTCTCAGTTCCGAAAGCCTGTACTCCTCAATTTCAGCACAGCCTCCGCTGACAATGATACAGAACCCTTTTTCCTTTTTTTCAAAGGCTATGGTCAAAACTCCCGTATTCCCGACGATCTCATATCCATACTTCACATAATTTTCTACCACGGGCTGCAGGATCAGCCTTGGAACACGTATCGGTTTTAACTCCTCCGGCAATTCTTCCATCTGCACCTGCATTCTTTTCCCGAACCGCATGGACTGTATGTTCAGATAACTGCGTACATGATCGACTTCGCTTTCCAGAAACACCTCTTCCTGGGAATTATGAGTAATGTATTCCATATAATGACCAAGATACCCCGAAAGCCGGGCCGCATAATCCAAATCCTCATCCAGGATCATACGATGAAGCATAAAATAAGTATTGTAAAGGAAGTGCGGGCTGATCTGCGCCTGCATCTGCTTTAACTCCGCCTGCTGGGCATATAGTCTGGATTTATAATTCTCATCGATCAATCTCTCCAGCCTTTTTACCATATGATTAAATTTGTCATATAGATAATTAAACTCATCTGCGGCGTGGTAGGATATCTGTTTTTTAAAATCTCCCTTCTCCACCTCCTGGAACGCCTCCATCAGCTGGTAAATAGGCCTGTTCACGATATGCTTGACAAAACAGAGGAAAAGGATAGCGAAAATAATACAAAGGATCAGATATCCCATGAGCAAAAAATTCACCCGATTCTGAATCTGAACAAGCTGAGGCCTTGGTATGCACAAATATAAGGAAATATTCATGTAGTCAGAATACTCAGACATTACAAAATATCGTTTCCCTTGCAGGGAGACTTCCCGGATCGGCTCCTCTCTTTCCAGATAAGAATTCAAAATTTCAACGGCACTATCACTTCCTTCTCCAGGCATATACAGAAACTGCTTTTGGGTATGATCATATAAAAATACATAGGCATCCTTCCCGATATCATTCAAAAGATATTCCTGAAAAAGCTTTTCCTTGGAAAGCGTCACCTTCAAGATATAACTGCTGTCTTCGTTGCTGACCAACAGCGGATAAGCCAAAAGCATGGAAATTTCATCCACTCCAAAGGACAGGACCCTCTTTCCGTTCCAACTGCCGCTTAACGTCCTGTAATCTCCCGCCATAGGACTGCTGTACCCAGTCCTTGTGGAAATCGACACGTTGCTTTCCTTCAAGTAAATGCTGATATCCTCAATACATTCATTTGCATCCTTCTCAATCTCCATGCGGTTCTTCACCTCGTTGACGAGTGTGTAATATTCATACACCGGCTTTCTTCCGGAATAGCGGACAAACTTCTGTATTTCTCTGGCATTCAGCAGATTGTCCTGTTGATTTTCCACCATCTGAATCTGACTATTCAGATATTTCATCTTATAATACAAATCATTTTTTGCCTTTTCCTCCATCTCTTCCCGGATAATATCCGTCTGCCAGAGAATCAACAGTAATCCGAGCAAAATAATAGGAATGACAATTCCCAGAAAAGCAATCATAAACTGCTGAAATATGGTACGTTCTTTTCTTATTTTCTGTCTGCCCATGCATCTCATCTCCCGAATCAAATTATCCTTCTCTGTTCATTTTACATGATTTCATTGGGATTGCATAGCGGACCTTTCAAAACATACAGTCAGACGCGCCTTATCCTTTGACACTTCCCAAAACGATTCCCTTGATGAAATGCTTCTGTGCAAAAGGATACACGCACAAAACTGGTATCATTGCCACAAATATCTGAGCAGCCTTCATGTTCCGCGTGCTGATATTCTGAAGATCCTTCACATTGAATACCTCCTTTGGGTCTATTTCCACTACAATCGTCTGCAGATAAGTCTGCAGCGGAAACTTTTCCGCATGATTCATATACAGCATACCATCAAACCAGGAATTCCAGTGAGCTACCACAATATAGACCACCAGCACAGCCAAAATAGGCTTCGCCAGAGGCAAAAATATCTGAAGCAGGATCCTCCATTCCCCCGCGCCGTCCACCTGTGCCGAATCATAGATCTCATCCGGCAGCGATTTAAAATAGTTCTGCAGTAAAATGACATTTCCGGCGTTCACAGCCCCTGGCAGTACCAACGCCCAGATGGTATCCACCAAGCCCGTCTGCTTGACCACAAGATAGGAAGGGATCAGCCCGCCCCAAAAGCACATGGTCACCAGAAAAAATCCCATATAAACGTTTCGTTTCGGGAACTGCTTTTTGGTTTTAGACAGAGGGTATCCCGCCAGAATCGTCATGCAAAGCTCCACCATCAATCCCAGCAGAACCCGCTTCACGCTTACCAGAAATGCGGACAGGAATCTTGCGTCCTCCATCACATGCAGATAGGCGTCCAACTGAAATTCCACAGGCAATAAGCTCACCCGGCCTGCCGCCACCGCATCCGCAGAGCTTAAAGACAGCGCAAGCGTATGCAGAATAGGAAAGAGACAGCTTGCACAGGCCAAGATCAGTATACAGCTGTTACAGACCACAAACACTTTTCTCAAAAAACTACTCTTATAATACATTTCTACCATCTCCTAAAAGGCTCTATATCCCGTAATCTTATGCGCCAGTTTATAAGACAGCAGGACAAACATCATACCGACCATGGATTTAAACAATCCCACCGCCGTGGAGATACTGTACTGTCCCTGTTCAATGCCAAGCCGGTAGACCAGAGTATCCAGAATATCTCCTGCCTCCATGGTCACTCCGCTCATCAGATTATACACCTGATCGAATCCCGCGTTCAGAATATCCCCAAAGCTTAAAGTGAGCAGCATGATAACGGTGGGTGCGATCCCCGGTAGCGTCACATGCAGCGTCTGTTTCCATCTGCCTGCGCCGTCCAGCATGGCCGCCTCATAGAGGTTCAGATCGATGCCGGACAAGGCTGCCATATAGATAATAGTTCCCCAGCCAAATCTCTTCCACACGTCCGTGGCCACAATAATAGGCTTAAACCACGCGTTGCTGCCAAGAAAAAATATAGGTTCTATGCCCACCAGTTCCAGCAACCGGTTCACCGCCCCGCCGCTGGGTGAAAATATCTCAATGATGATACCGGACATCAATACCCAGGAGATAAAGTAAGGCATATAGATAATGGTCTGTGCCACCCGCTTCCGGCCAGCGTGGGCGACCTCATTCAAAAGGATTGAAAATACCAGCGGCACAAGTTGTCCAAATATAATTTTCCAGAACGCGATGATTACAGTATTTATTAATGCCCTACCAAAAAAAGGGTTTTTAAAAATAGTCATGAAATTATCAAGTCCTACCCACTCCGACTTCAAAAATCCTTTGATAGGTTTGAAGTCTTGAAAGGCAATGATAAAACCACCCATAGGGATATAAGAGTACACCACCAGAAACAGGACTGGTAACAGCAGCATCAAATGAAAAGCCAGATACTTTTTTTTCTTCTTTTTCTTTACGTTCATATTTGTCGATCCCCTTGAAAAAGCAGAAGCCGCTGTATATAAAAGCGACTTCTACCTTTTTATGCTTCACCGCTGGGCTAAACCATACGAAGCCTACTTCTATTACTCTTTACTGCCCATTTACCACCTGTGTCACCTCGTTGCCGCCGTTGTTATACCAGTTTTCCACCGCATCCTCAAAGGTATCAATGTCCTGCCCCATAACGATCTTCGTGTATTCTGCCCATAATATCGTATTCACATCATTTAAGATCATCTGCGTATCATTGGACAGGATACCGTTATACTGATCCGTCAGGATCCTGCCGTCATCACGCAGCTTACCCACGATATCATAGGATCCGCCAATACCATACACCAGCCCCGACAATCTAGCCGCACCGGTTGTCCCCTCCGGATCCTCATAATATTGCTTACACTGTTCGTACAGCGTCTGATTCCGCTCAACGGTATCCGTAATGGTCCCGTTCAGTATAGTCTCTTCAATCTCCTCATGCATGGTCAGCTGCTCCCAAGGTCTGATATGCCACACGTCAAAACGGGCATACTCCGCGGAAGTCCCATCCTCCCATACAAAATAATCCTGCATCCCGTTTTCCCAGTTGTATCTTATCTCAAAGCCTAGATTAACGATTTTTACAGCTGCCTCCGGATGCTCAAAGCCCTTTCTCACATAGAAGAAATACCATGGCTTTGCGGTATCGCTGCAGACCGCCGGAGATCCGTCCGCCATGGGAATGCTGGTAACGATCCAGTCGTCATTTTCAAAAGTTGCCATCGCAGAGCTGTTGGGTGCCCAGTACACACTGTACAGCATCCCTGCCTGTCCGCCTGCCACAAGCTCCAAGATCTGATTGTTGTCTTTTACCGCGAAGTCCTCCGGCAGCAATCCCTCAGCGTACATATCCTGTAAAACCTGCAGCGCTTCTTTCATTTCCGGCTGGACGATCCCATACTCCAGCTGTCCGTCCTCCCCTTCCAGCCAAATATCCGGATATACGCCAAAGGCATTAAAGATTCCTCTGCACCCCACCAGATTATCATTGAGATTCTGCGATATAGGCAGACCTATGGTATTCTCTCCGCCCAGCTTTGCCTCCTTAAATGCCCTAGCAAGAGCAACGACCTCCTCCAGCTTAGTTGGAACCGGCATATCTACCGCCTCCAGCCAATCCTTACGAATCCAGAGCAGCGAGATATTTTCCGCGGTAGCAGAAGGATTAGGCAGGCCCATCATCCGCCCGTCCACGGTGATCAGTTCCTCTCCCATAGGCTCCATTTCCACCGCTTCTTTATACAGATCCGAGGCATATTTATCGAAATAATCCGTCATATCCTCCACCATATCAGCCTCCAGAAGCTGCTCATAGACGGACCAGCTTACATAACCGATATCCGGAACCTCGCCATCAGCCAACATAGCGTTCCACCTTTCATCGTAAGTATCCTCATAAGTCGTCCACAAATACTCAAGATTGATTCCCAGTTCATCTCGGTAAACGTCCAGCCAGAGATTATCTGTGGGCGATTCCAGTCCCTCGATGGATTCGTCATACTCCAGATAAGGGCTCATACCCTTGACGGAGGTTATAGTTATGGGCTCCTCATATTTTCCGAGAGGATCATAATCCTCCGCAATGTCTTCTCCCCCCGTCCCGTCTT
>CALWDR010000180.1 GCA_944376745.1 uncultured Lachnospiraceae bacterium | reverse complement strand
CCGCCGCCCGCAAGCCCCGTGGAACAGCGCTATTTTCAGGTGATGCGGGAAATCTCCGGGTCTGCCATCGGGGAAGTCCAGCGGGCCAGGCGGGACAAGGAGGAGTACTGCGACTATGTGGAGCGCTGGATCCATGAGATGAAAACGCCCCTGACGGCCTGTTCCCTCATCCTGGCCAACGGCGGGGACGCAAAAAAGCTCAGGCCAGAATTGAAGCGGGCAGACAATCTGACGGAGAGCATCCTCTATTACGCCCGCCTGCGGACCACGGAAAAGGATATAAAGATACGGAAATTTGATGTGCGAAGGGCCATGGACGAGGCGGTCAAGAGCCAGATGGAGCTGATGATAGCCGCCAAAATGCGTGTGGAGACGGAGGGTGGCTTCTTCGTGTATTCCGATTACAACGCCCTGTGCTTTATGTTGAAGCAGCTTCTCATCAACGCCGCGAAATACTGTCCCGGCTGCCGGGTGTGGCTGAGTGCCCAGGACGGCGTGATCACGGTGGAGGATAACGGGATCGGGATCCCCTCCCACGAGGTTTCACGGGTGACCCAGCGGGGCTTCACCGGAACTAACGGCAGGCGGCTGGGCGGCAGTACCGGCATGGGCCTTTTTATTGTGAAGGAGCTGTGCGGGCGGCTGGACATGGACATGAAGGTGGAATCGGTCCAGGGGGCGTACACGAAAATCCGTTTTGTTTTCCAGGACAGCGCCTGCGGGGATGGTTGAGCAGAACCTAACAAAAATGTAAGAAAAAACACGACCCTCCGTTAGAAAAAATCCGACGGTTCCGTGGTAAGATGAGGGAAGAAACGGAGGTACTGTTTATGCATGAAATCTTAAAGCTTGACAATGTCACAAAATACTACGGCAGCGGAACCGTTGTCACCAGGGCCCTGGACGGAATTTCATTTTCCGTGGAGCAGGGAGAGTTCACCGCCATCATGGGGGCTTCCGGTTCCGGAAAAAGCACCCTCTTAAACGTCATCGCCACCATTGACCGGGTCAGCTCCGGGGACATTTTCGTGGACGGACAGAAGCTGTCCGGGATGAAGGAGGACGCGCTGTCGGCCTTTCGCCGGGACCGGCTGGGCTTTATTTTCCAGGAATACAATCTGTTGGATACCCTGACCATCGGGGAAAATATCGTCCTTCCCCTGAATTTGAGACGGGAGAGCGCGGCAGATACCAGGAAGGAGTTAAGCCGCGTGGCCCGTGCCCTGGGGGTGGAGGATCAGCTTACAAAGTTTCCCTATGAGCTTTCCGGCGGCCAGCGGCAGAGAGCCGCCTGCGCCAGGGCCATCATTACCGGCCCGGCCCTGGTGCTGGCTGACGAGCCCACCGGAGCCCTGGATTCCCAGAATTCCAAAATCCTCATGCAGACCTTTTCCATGATGAACAGATCCTTAAATTCCACCATTCTGATGGTCACCCACGACCCGGTGGTGGGCTCCTACGCGGACCGGGTGCTGTTCTTGAAGGACGGGAAGATCTGGAGCGAGGTCTTAAAGGGAGACCGGGACAGGCAGGAGATGTACCGGGAAATCCTGTCTGTCACGGCGGCGCTGGGAGGTGAGTCGGATGTTATCTAAACTGGCCTGGCGCAACGTGAAGCGGCAGCTTGGCAACTACCTGATCTACTTTATGACGGTGGCCTTCACCGTGGCCATGCTGTTTGCCGTCAACAACATTATTTTCAGTGAAAATCTGACGGTCTTTACCAGCGGGAGCAGGGAGCGGCAGGGAATGCTCCTGGGGCTTGTGGTGCTGATCTCTGCCATCGTGGCCTTTGTGTTAAGCTACGCCACCTCCTTTATGCTGAAGCTAAGGAAGCGGGAGTTTGGAACCTACTTAACCCTGGGCATGACCCGGAAAAATATACTGGCGATCTTTATTTCCGAGACCACCATCATCTGCCTGGTGGCGCTGGGCCTGGGACTGGCTCTGGGGCTTTTTATTTACCAGGGTCTGGCGGCGGTGATGATGAGCCTTCTGGAGATGGAATTTGCCCTGGCGGACTATTCGCCCCGGGGGCTGGCTCTTACCGTGGGGCTGATCGTGGGGATCTTTCTTCTGGCCTCCCTGACCTCGGCCCTGTATCTTCGGCGGGTGAGTATCTATGACCTGATTCATGGGGACAAAAAGGTTTCCAGGGGCGTGAAGCACCCGGCCCTGTGGTTTGGGGTGACGCTGGTGTCCCTGTGCCTGATGGTGGGAAGCGTGATCTTCTTTGACCGGGGCATTGAGGAGGCGGTTCTGCGGGGGTCTTTCGCCTCGGGAACCATGCTGGCGCTGCTGGTATTCGCGGTGGCGGTGATCCTGTTTCATATCGGCCTGGCCCGGGGGCTGATCTATGTCCTGTTAAAGAGGAGGGGGCTTTGCAGCCGGGGCACCAACACCTTTGTGTTCCGGCAGCTTTCGGGGACCCTGGGCAGCAATTCCGTGATGCTGGGATTTCTGGCTTTTTTGCTGACCTTCGCCGTGATCGGCTCCAATGTGTCCTTTGTCCAGAAGGCCGGACAGGAGGCCCAGCTGGACCGGGCGGTTCCCTACGACGTTGTGTATACCAGCAATCTAAATTTTGAGGAGGAAACAGCCGAGGGAGCGGAGGACGGTTTGACCGGGGAGCCGGATGAGAGTTTGGCCGGGGAACCGGATGAGAGTTTGGCCGGGGAAGCGGAGGGGATTTTGCCGGATGAGGCGGAGGCGGTGATCGAGAAGTATGTGGCCATAAAAGGGCAGTACGCCTACCGGCTTTACACCTCCGGCCAGAATGATTTCTATTCCCGTACCCGGTGGCAGGGGGATGGCTACGGCGGTCTTGTGGACAGCTATATGAAGCTCAGCGATTTTAATGCCCTGATCGGGCCGCTGGGTTACGAGGAGGTCACGCTGGAGAACCAGTATATGGTCATCGCCAACATCCCGGAGGTGGAAGCCCTGGACTGGGAGGATTTTGTTTACAGCAGGAACGGGGTGGATTACACCTTCCACAGCGCTACGGGCGATTATCCCATGTTCAGCTATGTCTTTTTCTATGTGGTGATTCCCGACGAGGCGGTGGAGGGGATGCGGCCGGAGGTGTCCTATGTGGTCTTTGATACGGAGGACGGGGAGTATGACGCAGTTTCTTTGAAGAAGGAGCTGACTTATCTTACGCCCAGCGACTATTATGACGACGGCACGATGATCGAGCGGTGCGATTATACCCTGCGGGAGTACAGCAGGCAGCAGGAAAACCATATCAGTGCCATTCTGGTGGTGGGCGCCCTGTTCGTGGCGGTGGTGTTTCTCTTCATGGCCATGGCGATCCTGGCCTTGAAGACGCTGTCAACCCTGGCGGAGGACCGGCGGCGGTATCAGGTTCTCTCCCGGCTGGGGGCAGGCGTCCGGGAGCAAAGAAGGACACTGTTTCGGCAGACCTTCAGCTTCTTCCTTCTGCCCTTCGCCGTCCCGCTGCTTGTCAGTATCCCGACGGCTTACATTTCCGGGCATATTATGCGGTTGTCAGGGATGGAGGCGCTGGCGGGGCAGGTGCCGGTGATCGCCGGGGCCACGGCGGCTGTGATGGCGGTGATGTATCTTCTATATTATACGGCGGCCTACCTGATCGCCAGGCGGGCGGTGGTTGACGGAGGATAAAGGGTTTGTGTTATAGAGAAAAGCCTGTGGAGGTTGTTTCACAGGCTTTTTGGCTGGGTGGATAGCAGTAACGGTCCGAGAATCTGAAACGTTACTGCCATTGGACTGTTAAAATTGTAACAGTTTCATACCGGGCCGGAGCTGTTATAGCAATTTGCCCATTGGAAATCCCGTATTTTTGTGAAAAATCACGACTTGTTCCAGCACGGTTCTTGTGTTATAGTCATCTTGTTCAAAATGGTCTAAGCTTCCGGTGCGCTCGCACCACTTATTCCAGACATAGACGATATTTTTAAGGAGGAGAATGCTTATGGAGCAAAAAGAAACCTTGTGGTACGCAAGAACCGTGGAGGAGGTTGAGCAGATTTTAAGAGAACAGCCGGCTTTGTTTCACCGCTATCAGTCCATGGAGGAGAGGTGGAGGCAGCGTTTTCTGGATTATTGCACCCGAAAAAAAACGCTGCCCGTGACCTACGATCCCTTTTTTAAACGACTGTTTCACCCGGAGCTTCATCCGGGAAGGCTTTCCCGGTTTCTGAGCAGTCTGTTGGGACAGAAGGTAACGGTGAAAGCCCTCACAACAAAAAAGTGATATTAAAGTATTAATGTAAGAGATTTCCCATCCCACGTACATTCTTTGACTACTTCCCGAACAATTTCATTTCTTTCTGCGGCAGTAAATCCGTCTAATCCCTCAATAAGTTTTGATATTTCTACCGCTTTTGCGTCTGCCGTTTTGACGCCGGCCTCGTGAATCCTGCTGGCTGACAGCGCAAAGTTGTGTTCTCTTTTTAGAGCCTGTAGTTCCAGATCAAGCCGTTCCATCTCAGCAATGATGTATTTCGCCGCAGTGGATTTCTCTGCCAGAGCCAGCGATGCGGTAAGACGCTCAATCTTTGCCTCGCAGGCAGCCACTCTGCTGGCTGTCTGTTTCGTGTCCGGCGCAGATGATATCTGCGTGTCTTCCTTGACAAAATCATAGATGACAGAGCGGTCCTTTTGTATGGCCCGGAAGATATCCAGGACCTTTTCGTCCAGTTTTTCAATCTTGATTTGTTCCCGGTCGCAGGCTTCAGGACCTCTTTGCATTCTCCTCTCGCAATAATACCAGGAGCTTACCCCTTTTTTTCTTTTTTTTCGGGATACAGACATGAGCGATCCGCAGGAGCAGCGTAGTACGCCCTTCAGTAGTGGGATATCATATTTCATTTTTTTGTCAATCTTATTTTTTCCAAACTGATTCTGAATCGCAAGCCATTTCGATGCTGATATGTAAGGCTTTTGTAAACCAAGATATACTTTCCACTTTTCTGGCGGCTGTCTTTGGCGTTTATGATTTATCTCTGTTGTCCGGCCATACACGAGTACCCCGGTGGAGCCGTCCCATTTCTCCCTGGGAGAATCCTCATCCATCTGACAGCCTTTTGCCGCAAAGAAATCATATACTTCGGGAGTGGCCTCGACTCCGAAGGGAGAAGTCAGCAGGTCGTATAACTGTGTCGTTGAGAAAAAACAACCTCCCTGGGTGAGGATACCCTGTTTCCTAAAAGCATTTTGCATGCCTTTCAGAGAGTATTTGTTATTGAGAAATGTATCAGCCAGCCACATCATATACTCGACACCTTCCGGATCCAGAGCCAGCTTTACGTGCTTTTTCCCATTTACAACCATGGGTTCCCGGACATAACCCTTCGGGGCCTTGCCGCCGGTCCAGTACCCTTTCTTGGCAAGGCCGATCATGTTGTCAGATACCCGGGCGGCAATGGTCTCCCGCTCCATCTGGGCAAAGATCATGATGATGTACATCATGGCCCGCCCGATGGGCGTTGCGGTATCGATGTTTTCTTTAATCGATATAAATTTCACATCGTGCTCCGCCAATGTGGCGTAAATGTTGGAAAAGTCCCGGATATCACGGGATAGCCTGTCGAGCTGGTAAACAACCAGTGCCTGACTGCACCCGATCCGGCTATTGGCTTTGATGTCTGCCAGCATGCGCTGCAGGTCGGGCCGGTCCGTGTTGGCGCCAGTGAAACCCTCGTCGGAGTATTCCAGGAAAGAATCCACCTCACCCGGGAAGTGGAAATTGACCCACTCCCGGCACATCCGGAACTGGTTGTCAACAGAATCAGAGTGATCAGAGAAGATAGATTTCCGACCATAACTATAAAAATCCATATCGCACCTCCTAAAAAATAAAAATTTTAAGAAAGCCCTTGTGGATTTCGGGGAAATGCGATATACTTTTGTTGCGGAAATGTATATGCGCATTCCCCCACAAGGGAATCGGGAAGCCGTCTGGTGCTGGTAACACCGGGCGGTTTTTCCTTTTGTAATACTTTTCTATAAAGTAAAAAGCACCCGTGTATAAATACACGAGCGCTTTTCAACCGAAATCAATTCGGTTCTCTCTGTGTAAGTATACTACCATATTCGGAAAAATATTTCAATAGATAAATATAAAAATATTATTAAATGTTATAAAAAAATCATGTTTTGTCAAATTTGTTATAATCTATATTCTTTTTAGGTAGATTGACAAGAATATCTAAATCATCCATATTTCTTATTCCGATTTGTGCTCTGACATAATTAAAGGCAATTGGGTCAATGTCCTTTTTTAAGTCAAACAACATCTTTTTCAAAACAGAAATAAATTGTCTGTATTCTTTTGGCGGAAGATAGTATTTGAAATAAATGAACAAATCTATCAGCTGTTGTTCCCGGTTTCTTGTATAAGCAGGACGAAGACTATGGATATATTGCTCAACAATTCTACCGGAATGGGTATTCTTTTTTGAGGAACGGGAGATGCAATAAATCCGTTCATTGTGGGCACATGAATTCCGAATCCTGCGTAACCAATGTAGGCTTCCAATTAGTAATTTAACGTTTGGGAAACCATTCCGATCTTTCATATCATACAGCTTGCAAAGAGAGTGTGAAACTTGAGTTTTCCCATATTCTATGATATCAATAAAGGTAGAAAAATTTACTACTTTCATCATAATCCAGGTGGGAATTCGTTTATGGTTGTCCATATAAAATTTTACGTAATCTAACTGACTTTTGCTTAATTCATAATATGCTTTTGAGATTGTTCCCATCCTGTTTTGAAGAGTGCTGTTGGGAGAATATGCGGATATATCATACCATGCAATTTTACCATTCTCGTTGCATTCATCGAACTTATACCCGGCTAAAGTCCTGACTTCTTCTTCAATTTGAGTGATATATTTCAATAAAAGTGAGCGAAGATTATCATCAAATAATTTAACTTTATATATTTGGTCGATATTTGCGTTTGGAATATAAACATGATTTCCGTTATTATCTTTCCCGCAGGTAAAAGGATATTTATATCCGTTTATGACATTAAAATATCCTGCTCTAACAAGGATTTGTTTATGTGGAGAATTATTGCATGCTATTTTTTTGTCGTTGCGTAATTTCTTCATCTGCTGGTTATAAGTTAAAAATGCTTTATCATCATTATTGTTATTACTTGGCATTCAATGTAACCTCCTTCGTAAAAAAAGACCCCGGGCCCGAAGGACACCGGAGTACGTTCCAAATCATTATGTGCATTAAAGGAATACCATTCAATGCACATTAATCGTACCATGGGATTCTCCGGATGTCAAGATAAAAAGTGTGCTCCTATCTTCTCCTGTGTTGCACAGCCCAGGAAAAGCTAATGATCTTACCCTCCGATTTTCTCCTGCAGCTCTAGCGTCCTCCTGTATGCCTCGACTTCTGCATCGATATAATCCTGCTGCTCTTTTGTGATGTGGCGTACCTTTGTTCCGGGTGCTGCTTTTTCCTCCGCTTCGTCCTCTGCCATGCTGGCGGCAGCGGCCTTTACGAAGTCAATGATGATGTCCTGCTTATCCTTGGATAAGGTAACGAACTTCTCGATCAGCAGGTAGGCCTCGTGGGAGAGGTCGTATTTTTTAGCGATGGCTTCCAGCTCGGAGGCTGGCTCCGGGATGAACATGTCGCCCTCGCCGGTGCGGAGCCAGGCTTCGTTGACGTTGAACTCTTTACATATAAGAGAGATAGCGGCGTCACTTATTCCACTTCGTCCCATTTCATAAGTAGCAACGGTATTTCGCTTCACTCTTATTCTATCTGCGAACTCCTGCTGAGTTAAATCTAACGCTTTTCTCAATTTCTTTAAACGTTCATTCACGATTTGGTTACACCTCCTGTCATTGCCCTAATTATAAAGCTTTGAAAATGAGTTGTCAAGAACAAAATGTTGACTACAAAACAAAAAGTTGAAAATAAAACAAAAAACCTATTGACAAATGTTTTATACCGAGTTATTATAGTTTTGCAATCAACAAAAACGGCACAACGAAAGGAGGAAAAGTGAGATGGCAGACAACGAATTCAACCAAAAGCCAATAGCTGGAAAGATAGCCAAGTGGCTCTGCGACAATGGATACACATTAAAGCAGTCAAGGCTGATTCTGAATGAGGTGGACCGCCTTGTAAGGGAGGCACCGTTGAAAATAACGGGGAAACTAGACGATGCCCCGCTCAAGGATGTTCTGAGCGAGGCATGGAGTCATTTTTTCTCAGGGAAGTAGGTGGCATCGAATTCAGCAGCCTCATCATCATGCGGGGAATCTCCACCAAGATAAGTGGTTTCTTCCGGAATATCACTGTTTGGGAAACATTTGAAATATTCAGTGAGCTGCCTGGAGAATTCTTCGTTATACGCTTTCGGGGGAATGTCAGCAGGTGTGTGGGCCGCAGCATAGAATAATCCCTTAAGAGTATTTACTTCTTGTTCTGTAAACATAGAAACACCTCCCTTCATAGGTTACTCGGCTCTTGGCGGGAGCCTGTAGCTTAATTATAAGGGAGAAAATGGAAGAAATCAACAAAGCATAATGCGGAAAGGAGGCAGGGGAATGGCAGCGGAAAAGGAAAATACCAACAACAGGGTATATTTTCCCTTGGTTATGGAAGTGGATGATGCAGAAATCAAAAAAATCTTTGAGGATCTGCGGGCAGCGCAGAATATAATTTGGGATTGCTACAACAGGCTGGAGAATTTGAACGTAATTAGAATCGCCCGGGCCGACAGTGAAGCCAGTGTTGAGAAACATTTTATTTGATGCCATAATTTGCAAAATTCCGCAAATTAAAAGTTGGTGCGGCAGAGCATCCCTATGCTCTGCTTGACTGCCTTACATCATAGACAAAATCAGTGTCAATGGGGGATTTATCCCGGCGAAGCCCTTGCCATTGACATTGATTGCGGGCTATGATAGCTGAATTTAATTTGACGTGTGAGCTGTCAAACAAAATGCCGATCAACA
>CALWDR010000179.1 GCA_944376745.1 uncultured Lachnospiraceae bacterium | reverse complement strand
ACTAAACTGCACCCGGTCATCTCACCGGTCACTTTATCCCCCTTGTAGGTCTCAAAGCCGGCCTGATCCACCACATCCGCATCCCCGGTGCAGTCGATCACAGCCCCGGCGGGAACATACTGCACACCGCTTTTATCCGCGAAGTAAACTCCGGCAACCTTGTCCCCTTCCCGCCTGGCGCCTATGACACGGGCATAATAACGGAGGGTCACACCGGCTTCCGTCAGCATTTCCTCCAATATGCGTTTTCCCGTCTCAATATCGAAGGTAAATTCGTCATGACATCCCAGACGGTCCAGCCCGGGATATTTATCTGTCTGCGCCAGTACGCAGGGTCCAACGCCGCCCCGGGCCGCCTTGATCCGGTTCATGGCGTCTTCAAAAATACCGCCCACCGCTTTCCGTGGATGGGGGCAGTCCTTATAGGACCGCCCCTCCTTGATCATCCAGGGAAAGGGAATGGAGCCGTTAGTGTAGCCCAGCCAGAAGGGCAGCGCCCCTGCCGTGGAGGTTCCGCCCACACAGCCGTTCACCTCAAGCAGCAGCGTTTTCTGTCCATGCCGCGCCGCCGCAGTTGCCGCCGCGATTCCGGCAGGTCCGCCGCCTGCCACTACCACATCATAAGCTTGTATCTGTTTCACTTTATCCATGTTCTTTCCCCTATCTACATTCTTCTTTTGACATAGCAGCCATAACGCCTGCGGCCCAGACAGCCAAGGCAAAGGGCTCCGGTGAAGCTTAAGCCAGCCAGCAGCCACAGCCAGCCCGGTTCCGTGGTATCGCCGGTCTTAGGAACGGTTGCAGTCCCCGCTTCGGCAGAACTGGCTTTTAATTCCTCCGGATCGATCTTTCTTACCACAATGTTATCATAATAGCCATTCCCGGCATTTGTGCGAAGACCGATGGTTCCGATGGGGTTGCTGTTGGCACTGTCGATCACATCAAATACGCATACACCATCCGCAAAACAAATAATACGATTCCCCTGTACCACAACCTTCAGCTGATACGTCTTATCCCGTTCCACCGTTAAACCGCCCGTACCCTGGGCAAGCATGGTTCCCGTTGTGCGGTCATAAAGCCGGAAATTCCCCGTTTGCGCATTGGTTCCAATCTGAATCCCAAATTCATATCCGCTTGAATTTCCGCTCATACGGACACAGACTGCCGCAGCGCTTATCTGCACGCTCTTATTCGATTCGCTAAGACACACATCCGCTATGGCCGCATAATCCGACCATCGCGCTGCATCGGATAATCCTGTCAGATATACCATGTTGCTGTCAAGGAAAAGCCTTCCATTGATAATGTTGCCATTTGCGTTCCAGCCATTGTCAAGCATGCTGTTTTCGCCATCAAAATCCTCCGTAAAGAAAATATCATTTTCGGTTTCTCTTCCCGGAACAAACGCTGCGGAAACAACCACGTCAGAATCCGGCATAAAGAAACCGTACAGGGTATCGCTTGCATAGTCAACGATTGCTTGGGACACCCCGGAAGCAGTCATATATTTCAGGGATCCCTTATCCAACACATAGCCCTCCTGCGGGAAAATCTGTATTTTCACATGCTCTCCCACATAAAACGCAGTACGCTGATAGCTTTCCTTCGTCCCGGCTATCAGATCGGGATAGCTGTATACCGATACTTCCTCCGCACAGCTCTCATGAACTTTCACCTGCTTTGGCGTATATTTTACAATCTGCACATTATCCAGCAATACATTGGCAGTATTCTCCACCGTCGAGATTCCAAAAATACCCTGGCGCTCGTACAACCCATGGGTTGTGGCGCAGGCTCTCTCAAAAAGCAGGATGTCATCCATTGCCACAGCAAAATAGTTACCCACGCAGATGATTTTTAAATTATAGGTTTTTCCGAAAGCGAAATCCGTAATCGGATAGGAATATACCTGCGGTCCCTCATAATCGGTACGGCTGTAAACAACGACCTGCATCTGCGCGGAATATTCCCCGTCCTCCTTTTTCATCAGCGCAATCCTTGCGCGGAATTCATGCATGTCAAACGTATTCTTGGCTGTCAGTGATACCGGATATACCGTTGTAGCTTCTTCCGCCTGGGCAAATGCATCACTAACGTCCTCCAAAAGAATATCTGCCGATACATAGCCATTGACAAAATCCTCCCGGCCATACAGATTCGCCGAAGTATTCAGCAATAATTTTCCATCCCGCACCACCGCATCGTTGTTGGTGGTTCTCCAGCCATTAGAGAAGTTCACCGGCTTATCTTCATTGCTATACTCATCAAAATCCTCATTCACCAGAAATGCGATATCACCCTCTTCTTCCTCTTCGCCAGTTGCCTGATTTTGGGTTACAAGCATATCGTCAAAATCCAGATACACGGTAGTGGAATTCATGAATGTACCTATAGTTCCGGTGACAGGCTCCGGCATAATTCCACCGCCCAATTCCACATCATTTAAGTAGATCGTAAAGCTTTTTCCGTCCAGCTTTACCTTCAGCGTCATCTCCTGGTCTTTCGCCAGATTCATATTCGTCAGCGGTGCTTCCGGCACAACATGTGTTCTCGCATTTCGGTCATACACACGATAAGAGAAGCTGTAACCCGTCTCCGGCTTATAGACATAGTGAATGGCATATTCCAGACCTTCCCCGTTTCTGTCCACTCCAAAGCGCAGGCCAAGCCAGCCTTCCTCGGTGCGGCCGTCATCATATTTGGTGGCTATCGTCATCTTGCTCTCATAAATATAATTCGCCCACTGATAGGCTTCTTCATTGTTATAATACGCATTTCCTGTTATTCCTCGAAGGGTATCTCCTTTCATTTCATAATACGGCGTACCGTTGTCTCTGAGATGAAAGATCCAGCCGTCTTCCTGCAGAGAGGGAATAGTTGCCGCATCGAAATCTTCCTTATACAGAGTATTGGGATCCTCAGGTTCCGGCGGATCATCCGGATCTGTCGGCTCCAATGACTTTATTTCTTCTGGATTGATCTCCCTTACCACGATATTGTCATAATAACCGTTCCCAGTTGAGCGCAGGCCGATGAAACCAGCGGGGTTACTGTTTGCCTCATCTACCAGATCGAATATCCTCTGATTGTCCGCATAGCAGATGATAC
>CALWDR010000178.1 GCA_944376745.1 uncultured Lachnospiraceae bacterium | reverse complement strand
GTGTGTACGGAACACATAGGCAGACACATAATTGCAGGCATCAGAATAAACAGACATGGTTTTGTCAAGCAAAACCTTACTGCCTGCAGCAACAGATATCTGAATTTTAGCTGTAACTGTCATCTGTTCCATACGTGTACCTCGTTGATATTTCACTAAATATATTGTATAATGATAATTAGTGAAAGCCAATATGATTTGGGAGATTCTTTATCGAGAACCAAGGTTAATGGATACGAATTCACAAGGCTCCTCCCACCGCCCAAGGGCAGTGGGTTTCCGCCTACAACAATCGAAAGGATTTTATTTATGAAAATTGCCGGCCTGCACATTCCCCACATGCACCAGATTCATACGGTAATCTGATATGTAATCGTATATCCACTCTTCTCCTTGGGGAATATCCAGCAGTTCCAGCAATCTTGTAGTTCCATCCCATGCTTTTTCCCCATAATAGAAAACAAAATTTACAACAGGAATCAGCCGTTCCTCCCTCTTAATTCCCGACAGATATTCATCGCCCGATTGAAGCACCTTTTCTTTTCTGTTTTTCTGCTTCCTTACCTTCAACTGCTCACCATAGCTGCCCGCTTCATATCCCATTTCCCGGACAACCATGCCATAATCCACATAGCTCTGATTTTCCATCCCCAAGATCACGCGAAATATCAGTTGCTTTCTATGGGAAAACGAAGCCTCAAAAGCCACGTCACGGACACGCTCCAAGTTTACGCTCTTCCCGGCACGTCCTTCCAACTTCAGAACGACACCCTCTGGCAGCCGCGTCAGCATCTCCGGTTTTAAGCGTTGCTGTCCCTGGAACAGCACCCCGTTTACGAAATCACAAAAGATATGCGGCTTCTGCATCTGGCGCTTAACTGGCGCGTCCTTTCTCCTGTCTTCGTTTCTTTTGCTATTGATATAAATTCCTCCCATCTAAGCAGGAGCATATCATCTCCTATTATTATACATCCCTAATGCCTCCGCTTCAAGAACTATTTATAAGTATATCGTATATACGATATGCTACCGTAAAAGAAAGGGTATGTCAAGCATTTTCCTGCATACCACTAGTTTTTCTTATCGCTCAAAGCCCTCAGATAGCCCTCCAGCCGTTCCTTTGCCGCTCCGTCAAGGGCTTCATACGTTTCCACCAGGTCATATGCCCTGGATCGCCGGTCGATCAGCATGTATTCAGGCTGTCTGTATTCCTTAAGCTTCTTATTTTCAGTTCCGGCCAGCAGTTCATATGGAGAAATGCCGAGCACCTGGCAAATGATCAAAATTTTGTCAGCGGACGGATTCGTACCCTTTCTTCTCCAATCACTGATGGTGCTCTGGGAGATTCCTGTTCGTTTCGCAAATTCTATTTGGGAAATTCCCTTTTCTTCCAGATAGTTATAAATACGCTCACTGATCAACATGGCCCGCCGTCTCCTTCTTAACTGCTTAAGTTCATTGTATGCTTTTTCTGCCGGGCTGTCAACATTCGTATATTGTAACTTGTGACGGTTTTTGTCTGGAGGCCGCCCTGGATAGCGATTTTATTAACGCAGACACGCTTTCACTCTATTTATAACACACAGCCAGGGCCGGGACGCAGATCCCGGCCTTTACTGTCTGCCTGTCTGCGGGCCACTCACAGCGCCGCCTCGGAAAAGCCAGGCTTCCTCACTCCCGCACCCGCAAGATCCGAATCCCAGGCTCCCGCAGCCACACATAGGTCCTGCGGCCCCGCACCGTGAAGCCCTCTGCGGCAGCCTCACCTCTGCCGGACAGGCTCTCCCCGCTGTCAATACCGCCCTCCAGGGCAGTTTCCTCCGCCTCCAAGGCCATCGGGCCTTCGCACCTCGGAAGGCTCCTGCCGTCCACGACAACCTCTTTGGCCTCACCGAAGATGACCGCCGCCTCAAAGGAGCCGCCCTCCGTAAGCTCCACCACAAATTCCTTCTCCCCCGCGGGAGCGCTGCCTGCTTCGATGGCCTTGTCCCCGGCAAGGTACATCACACTCCGGCGCTCCCCCTTGGGCGGCGCCAGGAGAAGTCCTCTGCGCCGAACTCCCGGCATGGGCGATCCCAGCTCCAGAGAATCCCCCAGCGTCACGGGCAGCACGGCCCCGTCCCGGACGTAAGCCGGGGAGTAGGCCAGGGGAGCCGGCACGATCCGCCAGCCGGATTCCTCTATGACCGTGTCGTCAAACAGGGAGTACCAGCCGCCCTCCGGGAAATACATCTCCTTTGTGACGGCCCCCTCCTGGAAGACGGGGGCGAACAACAGGCTGCCGCAGAACAGATACTGCTCCTCATTCCCCGCGGCCTCCCTGCACTCCGGGAAAGCCAGTGCCATGGCCTGGGTCATGGGTTCCCCGGTCCTGTGGGAGTGGATTGCGCCGCTGTATATGGTATCCAGAAGATTTTCCCGCAGCCAGTAAAAGCGTTGGAACACCTCTCCCACCTGCTCCCCGTAGTCCCAGGGCAGCTTTGTGGCGTTGCCCCCGGTGCGCATCAGAGGCAGGAAGGTACAGAACTGGAAGGCCCGGATGTAGACCTCGTCCGAGGGCTTACCCGTCAGGCCGCCCATGTCCGTGCCCCAGACGGAGAAGCCGCTGGCGGAGAGGCTTAAGCCTCCCGCAATCTGCTGCTTTAAGCCATCGAAGCTGTTCATCTGGTCCCCGGTCCAGGTGCAGTTCCATTTCTGGGACCCGGCGCAGGCGCCCCGCATGTAGCACAGGTAATCGCCGTCCGCCAGCTCCGCGTACAGGTCATGGTAGGCCTTGGCGTACCACCACACCCAGAAATTATGCATCTTGTCCCCCAGAAGGCCGTTGGCAAACCGGGCGTCCACGGGAACCAGCTCGTTAAAGTCCACCATGCCGCCCCTGAGCCCCCAGCCGATGCGCTCCCCGTGAATGCTCTTTAGGACCCCAGGAGCGTCCTTGTGGGTGAAATCCCCGAAATAATGGACCTCCTCCGGATGAAAGATATTCTTCACCATGGGAAGCTCCTGATACGTCTTGTCCGGATAATGCTCATGCATGAACCCGGGCATGAAATCCCCACAGTTCCACTGAAGCACCCGAATTTCCGCCTCGGCGCACATCTCATAACAGGCCGGATCGTCGGCGCCGCCGCCCTCCATGTAGATGGCCGAGGGCAGCGTTCCCATTTTCCGGAACCCGTCGATCATCTCCCGCAAGAGCTTCCTGGGATACTCCTTCCCCCGGTTCTGGCCGAAGCCCCAGAAATCGTTGGAGCCCCCGGCCTGATAGCGGAAAGCCCATTTGGGCGGCAGGAGGGGCTTGCCCGTCAGATCCGTATATTTCACCAGATTTTCCAGCGGGGCCCCCGTAAAAATATAGACGTCCAGACGACTGTCATCGAAGGTCAGCTTCATCCGGGTCCTGTCCGAATAGCCGAAGTCCCCCTCCCCGTAACAGGCGGTATTGAAGAAATAAGTGATGCCCCGGCTGCTGTTGACCACCGGCACATTCTTGTAGCTTCTCCACAGCTCATGGGTTTTTAAGGAGGAATAGCCGTGATAGCACATATCCGTGTTCCAGAAGCACATCCGACACCCGTGCTGGTTGAAATGATTGTACCGCTCTCCCGTGCCAAATATCACCTCATCCCCCAGAAGGGGCAGCTCCAGGGCATACTGGCGGGTGACGAACCTGTCGTCGGAGCGGGACAGATTCCAGTTATGGATGGTCTGTACCCGCTTTCCCTCCCGGTTATAGATCTCGATCCCCCAGTAGTCCCCTTCCAGCACAACGCGCCCACGGGTGCCGTCCGCCCCCGTCAGCTCCCCCTGAAACTGCTTCCTGTCCACCGGCAGGGAAAATTCCGGTTCAAAGACAGCCGTATCTCCCACAAAGGCCTCCGCCGCCTTCTTCGGCGGCTGGGAGGAAATGCGGATACCGCCCACGCTGGGACAGGAGAGAAACAGGGAGCGCTTCGTCTGGGCCCACGGGGGCGTACACAGCTTAAGCTCCACACAGTCCTCATGGAGCGCCGTCTCATACACCTTCCCATAGGGCTCCCACTGGGCGAATACCTTCAGGGGATAAGGACCGAAGGAATAGGTGCCGAAGGGGTCCGCCAGCTCCCTGGGCGCAGAGGCGTTCTCATCGAAGGCCTCCGCGAACCGCAATTCAAATTCCAGGGTAAAGGTAGAAAACCGCTCCCCGAAATACAGCATGGGGATGTTGGAGAGAAACTGGCCGCAGCCGTTGAAGATCCGCGTATACCCATTTTCCTGCTTCTCGTAGAATTCCCCGGCTTCCCGCTTCAGCCCCTCGTTCTGGCTGCCGGCAAAATACGCGCAGGAGGAAAATTCCGCCTTGCAGCCATTTATCCGGATATCCTTGATCTCCGTCCCCGTATAGCCCGTGCCGATTCCCACATAACCGCCCTCGCAGACAGCGCCGGCCCCACTACAGCCGCCCTCCTGGCCGGCAGCGGCCTCACCACAGCCGCCCAGGTACCCCAAGGGCAGGGGCCCGGCGATCTGCCGTTCCCCGTCCATCCAAAGTTCATATTCTTCCGCAGACACCGTCAGCTTCACCTGATGGGCGGCCGACGGATCGAACGCATACCGCTTCTCCACCCAGACGCCCTCCCGGCGGTTGGAACTGCAGTAATCGTTGGTCTCCATGACCTTTGTCCCCGGCTTTTCATGATAGCCAAGCCCTATGAGGACATTGCTCTTCTCCCGGCAGCAGTTCACCGGAGTCGTGATCCCCTCATTTCCAAAGGTGATCCACAGATACTGCTCTTTTCGGTCTCTCACACTCTTATCCTCCCCTGGCTCCCGCAGCTGCTGTCATGAGCCATCCACACGTCAAAATCACTCTCATCCGTCCGGTACTGAAGCTTTGCATCATAGTACCCTAATTCCTGACGGCTCACTTCGATGGACACCTTCTTACTCTCTCCGGGCTCCAGGAATACCCTGGCGTAGCCCTTCAGCTCCCGCACCGGGCGCACCCGCAGGGCGTTCCTGCGGTGGACATAGAGCTGCACGGTCTCCGTCCCCGCATATTCTCCCACGTTGGTCACCGAAACGGCGGCCCGGATCCCCTCCGCCGTCCGGGTAAGCTCCAGCGGCCCATAGGAAAATTCCGAATAACTCAATCCGTACCCGAAGGGGAACAGCGGCTCCCTGGGCGCGTCCATATATTTGTTCGTCCAGAAATAATCCCCCGCGGGCCGCCCCGTATTGGGATGATTATAGTAAATGGGACACTCCCCCGTCTTGCTGGGGAAAGTGACGGTCAGCCTGCCGCTGGGATTGTAAGCGCCGAACAGCACGTCCGCCACGGCGTTTCCCGCCTCCGTACCCAGGTGCCAGGCCTCCACCAGGGCGTCGGACAGCTCGCAGAGCTCCGGAATCGCCAGGGGCCTGCCGTTGAACAGCACGGTCACGATGGGCTTTCCCAGCTTCTTTAATTCCCGCAGCATTTCAAGCTGCTCTCCCCTTAGGGAAAGGTCCGCCATGGACTGAGCCTCCCCGCTGTTTAAATGCTCCGCCACCGCCAGGATCACCTCCGCGTCCCGGACCGTCTCCAGCATCTCTTCCTGATTCAGAGGGATTTTTTCCCCGCAGACGGTCCCGAAGCGGTAATCGTATCCGCCCTCCCTTAAGGCGTCCACCAGGGTCACCACCTGCTCATGATCCCCGGTGAAGGACCAGCAGCCCAGCATCTGCTTCTTGTCCGCGGCTCCGGCTCCCACCACCGCCAGCTTCACATTTCTGGCAAGGGGCAGCAGGCGGTTCTCATTTTTCAGAAGGACGATAGACTCCCTGGCGGCCTTCCGGGCCAGCTCCCGGTGCTTTTGGCACAGGAAGCAGCCTTCCCTCTCCGTGTCGGCATAGGGCTGCTCAAAGAGACCCAGGGCAAATTTCAGCCGCAGGATATGGCGCGCCGCCTCGTCCACATAACGCTCTTCCACCAGCCCTTCCAGCACCAGCCGCTCCAGGCGGGCCGTATACAGGTCGGAGCCCAGATCCATCTCGGTTCCGGCCTCGATGGCCTGCTTCACCGCCTCGTCCTCGTCCGCCGCCGTCCCGTGGTTGACGCACTCCTTGATGGCGTTGGCGTCGCTGATGACCACGCCCTTGAAATCCAGGTCCTGCCGCAGGAGCTTCTGGATCAGCCAGGCGTTGGTGGTGCAGGGAACGCCGTTTAAATCGTTGAAGGCCATCATCACCGAGGCGCAGCCCGCCTTGATGGCCGCCTCATAGGGCGGGTAATAGGTCTCAAAAAATTTCGGAAGGCTCATATCCACGGTGTCGTAGTCACAGCCGCCCTCCACCGCCCCGTAGGCGGCGAAATGCTTCACGCAGGCCGCGATCCGATCCTCAGCTGCCAGATCCTCCCCCTGGAAGCCCTTTACCTTGGCCCTGGCGAACCGGGCAGCCAGATAAGTATCCTCCCCGGCGCCCTCGGCCACCCGTCCCCAGCGGGCGTCCCGGGCCACGTCCACCATGGGGGCGTAGGTCCAGTTCACCCCTGCCGCGGCGGCCTCCTTAGCCGCCGCCCGTGCCGTCTCCTCAAAAAGCCCGTCGTCGAAGCTGCAGGCTTCCGCCAGGGGGATGGGGAACATGGTCCGAAAACCATGGATCACATCCAGCCCGAAGATCAGCGGGATCCTCAGACGGCTCTCCTCCACCGCGATCCTCTGGTAACGGTTGGCGGTCTTTGCGTCCATGACGCTGATAAAGGAGCCGATCTCTCCCCTGCGGATCTCCTCCTCGTGGTCGTTTAAAACTCTGTGATCCCGGATAGCCTCGTAGGTCTTCTCGTCCATCTCCCCGCTCTGATACAGTTTAAAAGCTTCCTCCACCGGGATCTCAAAGCCCCCGGCCTTGGAGGGCGCCACCTGATGGAGCTGTCCCACCTTCTCGTGGAGGGTCATTTTCGCCAGCAGCTCCTCCACACGCTTCTCAATCTCTTCCCAGTCTCTCATACTCATACTCTTACTCTCTTCCCAGTCTCTCATTTTCTTACTCTCTTCCTACTCCCCGGTGATTCCCGTGGATTCAATGCTCTCCACAAACTGCCTCTGGAAGATCAGGTACAGGACCAGCAGCGGCAGAATGGACAGAAGGGTCCCGGCCAGGGACACGGACTCGCTGATGGAGCCCGCAGCCTCCTCCCCGTAAATGGCCTCATACTGCAGCGTGAAGCTCTGAAGCTTTAAGGGCAGCGTCTGGATCTTCCCGCCCCAGAGGGTGTTGCTCTGATACGTCTCGTTCCAATAGAACACAAAGGAAAACAGCATGCTTAAGATCGTGGCTCCCTTTGCCATGGGCATGGAGATCCGGGTGAAGATCTTCCATTTTCCCGCGCCGTCGATCTGTGCGGCCTCATCCAGCACCAGGGGATAGGAGGCAAAATAGCTGTAGTACACGAAGATGAAGATCGCGCTGTTCAGCCCCTGCCCAAGGATGGCAGGCAGGAACTGGGCCCAGACGGTGTCCGTCAGATGGTAGTTGTCGAACAGCACATACCGGGGAACCAGCATCACCTGGGAGGGCAGAAGGAAGGTGACCAGCACCAGCACCAGGATCAGCTTCTTGCCGGGGATCTGAAACCGGGCGATCCCGTAGGCCACCACCGCCGTCACCGCCGTCTGCAAAATGGCCGGGATCAGGCTCATCACCATGGACATGGCGAAGCTGGAGGCAAAATCCAGCGTCTCAAAGGCCGTCTGGAAATTGCTGAGGCAGAGCTCCGTTGGCACCCAGGTAACGCTGGGGTCCGTCAGATCGCTGGCGGACAGGAAGCTGTTCACCACCATGTAGAGGATGGGATACAGGTACACAAAGCCCATGCCGATCAGTATGATATACACAAATAATTTTACCGCAAAGCTCTTTGATCTCTTCTTTATCTTCATCACGCCTTCTCCTTCTTACTCACCAGCCAGAACAACAGGCCCACCACCGCCAGGATCAGCAGCACCAGCAGGAAATAGATCCAGGACATGGCCGCCGACAGGCTGTACATCATAGAGGTATTAAACAGATTTTCCGAGATCTCCCGGTTCACCGCCTGCTCGGAATAGTTGGCGATGGTGACCACGGTATAGATCGCGTTGATCAATATGGTGGGCGCCATGTGGGGCAGTGTGATCTTCCAGAATTTCTCCCAGGCTCCGGCCCCGTCGATCTCCGCCGCCTCGTAGAGGCTGGGGGAGACCTTCTGCAGGCCCGCCAGGCAGATCAGGATCTGCACGCCGGAGAACCACAGGATCAGCACCAGAGTGTCCAGGGTAAATACGCAGGGGTTGCTCACCACGCTGGGCAAACTCGTAAGGAACAGCATCAGCTGGGAGCCCTCGTCCGTGAAATCCACCGTATAGCCCGTCAGAAGCTTGCTGATGACCGGGCCGCTCATGATGATCACCGGCATGAAAAATACCGCCCGGAAGAAGGTCCTGCCCCGGAACCGGTTGTTGAGCAGGATCGCTATGATCAGGGAAAATACCAGGATCACCGGCGTCGCGCAGCAGATCAGCATGGCGGAGGAGGACAGGCTCAGCTTAAAGGACGTGCTGACGTTCCAGGCGTAATCATAATATTCCAATCCCTCCCATTTCAGGTTCACCTTTCCCGGTGTGATGGACACCGCGTTGAAGCTGTAGAGAATGCTGTTGATAAAGGGCAGCAGCGTGAACGCCAAAAAGCCGATGAGCCATGGGGAGAGGAACAGAAGCCCTTTTAAGGTATCCCTCCTTTTCGCCGTTCTGTATTTTGTCTTTCTGTAGGTTTTCGTTTGGTTCCTTTTTACCTTTGGTTGTATCGCCATCTTATCTCCCATCCTGTGCCGGGTCATCTGTCGGCCACCAAATAATCCGAAGCCGGGATCACAAGCCCCTGCTCCGTCACATACTCCTGGTTTAAATAATTTACATAGATCGTCTTGCCGTTGTCGTAGGTCACCCTGGCCACTCCGGTATCCAGCATCTCATGGGCCTGGATCCGGCTGCCCTCCACCTCCTGTAAGGCTCCGTCCACGTAGTCGCAGACCTCCCGGATCACCTCCGACCAGTCCCCGTAATTCAAGGAGAAATAATCCTCCAGGGGCGTGTCGATGAGCATCTCGTTGTCCGCCGCCATCACGATGAAGGAGGGGTAGGCGCCGTACTCCACCATCTTCAGGCGGTTGGTCTGGTTGTAAAAGCCCTGATTGGCGTAGGACGCGTAATAATCCACGCTGCCCTTCAGCACGATCTGCAGGAAAGGCACGGAATCCGTCTCGAACAGGTACTGGCTGTTCTTAAGGGGGATATTCGTATACTCCCCGGCCTGATTCCAGAGATACTGGTTGGGGGTCTCCAGCAGCAGCTCCGTATTCACTTCTTCAAGAGCCTGAAGGAACAGCTCCTGGCTCTGAAGCCTTGTGACAGGGTCATTTCTGGAATAATCCCCGTAGATCATATTTCCCAGATTGGCCACATCCAGCGCGTAATCCGCATATTTCTCCGAAAGCTCCCCCAGCGTCTCGGCTGCCCGGACGGGATGGGCATAGTATTCGGTGGGATACATGAGGCTTAGATTGCTCCGGGTGTAGGCGGAATAGCTCCGGGAAATGCTCAAGGCCGCCGTGGAGGCGGTTCTGGCCTGATCCTCATTGAAGCTCACCGGGTCCACATAGAGGTAGAACCTGCCGCCGTTTTCCGAGACCGCCGTCTGAAGGTCCGCAAGGCCGCTCTCCCCGCCCAGGCCCGTATCCGCCTTCGCCGAGCCGTATTTCCCGCCGCCGATGCCGCCCTTTTGCCAGCCCTCGTAGGACACGGAGAGGTTGGTGATCCCGCCTTCCTTTAAGTCTTCCACGATCCCGGCGGCTTCCTCCGTCGTGGTCAGCCGGTTATAGCCGTTAAAGAGGATCCCCTCCCTGACGGTTCCCGCCATCACATGAAGGTACAAAGGCATCTGCGTATCTACCCGCTCCGTGCCCGACAGCGCGCCGCTCTCCTCAAGCAGCTCCCGGTACCGCACCGCCATGGCGGAATAATTGGCCTCCTCCTGCTCCATAAAATAGAAGGTGATCCGGCTGTCAAAATCCAGCGGCTCCTCCTGGGTGGTCATGATGGTCTTGCCGCTCTGGTTCACCGGATAGCTGTAAGCCTGACGGTAGTCAAACCGGGCGCCGCCCCAGTTGTAGGCGGTGATCATTCCTGCCGGAGAGGCATAGACGGAGGCATGCTCCGCTCCCTCTTCCACCACGGCCAGATAGGCGTTCTGATCTACCCCGTGCACCGCCCCATAGACCGGCATGGTGATCCCCGGCGTGTCCGTCAGATAGTCGTTGTTGCGCTTTGCCACCAGATCCCCCGCCACGGACAGCTCGTCCACGGACACATCCTTCCCGTAGATCCGCTCGTCATAGACGGAGGTGTAGGTGCCTGCCTTGTTGTAGCGGATCAGCGCGCCGGAGCCGTCCGGGATCAGGATGTACCCCGGCGTCTCATCCTCCCGCACCGTTCCGAGGAACGGCAGGATCCAGACGGACTGCAGCTTGAATTCCCCGGTCTCCCGCAGGCTGTCCCGCTGCACCTCTATGGTGAGGGAATCCTCCGAAAGCTCCATGGTGAAGGACAGGGATATCCCCGCAGCCCCGAAGGTAACGTCGCAGGAGGCCTCCTGCTCCCCCCACGTAAAGACCGCCTCCGTGCCGCTGCTTCCCAGAGAAGCCCGGCTGGACTGGCAGTTGACGTTTAAGTAATCAATGGTCAGGATGGAATTGGCCATGGCGGACCAGGTCTCGTTCATGTCCTCGGGCTTTGCCTGGGGCAGTCCGCCCCACACGTACCCCGTCTCCTTATTGAGGATCCGGATCCCCTTCGTTTCTTCCGAATAGTAGACCGCCAGGCCCTGGCTCTCCAGCTTCTTCTCAAAGCCCGTCAGGTCCGAAAGACGGTTCTCCGCCTTCCGGTCATCCTCCTCCGCCTGGGTGTATCTGCAGGAGGTCACATCCAGAGCGGAGGAATCCGGCACCACGAATTCCACCGTCTCCCCGGCGCCGCTGCCGCCCGTATTCCCGGCGGCGTAAGCCCAGGACACGGGCACGCACAGCGCCGCCGCCAGACAGATTCCCAGCACCTTCTTAGCCTTGCACACGATAACTCACCTCCGATATGACTTCTCTCACAAAACCGATCACCTTATCCCACACCAGATACAGGATCGCCACCAGCACCAGGGCAATGATCGCGAAGAACAGGGTGAGCAGGATATTTTTCACGGTCTGCTTCAGCGTATAGTTATGGATATTTAAAATACTAAGTACCAGCAGCGCCGCCGACCAGAACACGCCGATATCCCACACCAGGGTGATCAGGAACGCCTCATTCCGGGTCAGCACATAGCTTAAGCCGACGGTAATGGTTCCCGCTATGATATAGGGGATCAGGGAATAGGCCACCGTGGTGAAGATATTCCGCAGGGTCCCCTCCCCCTCGTTGATGGAGGACACCATATAGTTCCCGACCATGAACAGTATCAGCGTGATAAAGAAGATACAGGTCAGAAGCGCCGGGGACAGGCCCGCAAGGCGGTTCTCATTAAAGATGAACCCTCTGCCCAGTACATCCGCCATATAGACCACATAGGCCGCCGCCGTCAGAACCGCCGCGGACAGCAGGGTTCCCCGCTTCCCGGCCTTGAGATAGTAGATGGCGTCGATGGGGTGCCTCAACATGGTGCCGCAGTACTTCATATCCCCTGCAAGCCGCCGGATGCCGCCCGCCGGCAGCTCCCGGATCCCCCGGGTGTCATAGGGTCTGCGCCTGCGCCTGGGCCGGATAGCTCCCCGGATCAGGCTTGCCACCAGCAGCAGGAGCAGCGCCCCCACCACCCACACGATGTAGCGGTTGATCACCACGTTGCGTATCTCCCAGAAGCATTCCGAGTAATTCTCCCTGTCGTTGGCGATCTGGAAATGCTTAAGTGCCTCCCCGTACTGCTGCTGGCGCAGCAGGCTCTTGCCGTAGCCGATGTGGGCGATCCTGGACATGCCGTTGAGCCTTAAGATCTGCTGCCAGTTCTCCTGGCTCTCCACATAGTTGCCCTGCTCCAGGTCGTAGATGGCCTGGTGGTTCACCACCGCGAACTCCGTGGGCACGAATACCTGGATAAAGCCCCGCTCCTTGTCCAGCACGTACAGAAAGCCTTCCTCATCCAGATCCAGAGCCGCCGCGGAGGTAAAGAGCCCGTACCGGTCGTTGGAGACGGCCCGGCCCCCGAAGGAGAATATCAGGTTCCCGCTGCTGTCATATTCATAGATCAGCCCCGTCTGGGTCAGGGCGTACACATTGCCGTAAGGCCCCGCCGCCACGTCCACGAAATTCCACTCGTCGTCCATGAACGTTTGGGGGGATAAGATGTCCGCCCCCGCCATATTGTGGAGCTTCACGGCGTTGGAGGTCTTGGTCTCCGCCTC
>CALWDR010000177.1 GCA_944376745.1 uncultured Lachnospiraceae bacterium | reverse complement strand
TGTTTCATGTGGTGCGGCTTTCCAAGATCTTCCGGCAGGCCAGCCAGAGCGACATCATCGTCAACGCCCACAAGATCAACCGGGGCGAGCAGGTGGTGCTGGACAATAAGAGCCTGGATTTCTTTTTTCTGAAGCGGTACGAGGCGGATGTGATCATCAGCGTGGTGATCCAGCTCATACGCCAGAAGCTGCCGAAATATGTGGACGCCCAGCCCTACGACATTCAGGTGCTGACCCCCATGCGCAAGGGGCTTCTGGGGGTGGAGCGGCTGAATACCATTTTGCAGCAGTATCTGAACCCGCCGGATAAGAGCAAGGCCGAGAAGGAGTATGGCCAGGGCCTGTTCCGGGAGGGGGACAAGGTCATGCAGATCCGCAACAACTACCAGCTGGAGTGGGAGATCCGCAGCAAATACGGGATTCCCGTGGACCGGGGGATGGGCGTGTTCAACGGGGATATGGGCGTGATCCGCAGCATCCAGCCCTTCGCTGAGACCATGACCGTGGAGTTTGACGAGGGCCGGATGGTGGAGTACAGCTTCAAACAGTTGGAGGAGCTGGAGCTGGCCTACGCCATCACCATTCACAAATCCCAGGGCAGCGAGTACCCGGCGGTGGTGATCCCCCTTCTTAACGGCCCCCGGCTTCTCATGAACCGGAACCTTCTCTATACGGCGGTGACCCGGGCCAGAAAATGCGTGACCCTGGTGGGAAATGAGGGGACCTTTCAGGAAATGATCCGGAATGGAAACCAGCAGCAGCGGTATTCCGGCCTGAGACGGCAGTTGATGGAGCAATAAATAAAGAAATTTTCAGAGCAAATGATTACGCCCCGGCGCGGCTGCGCCGGGGCGGTTTTTTGGTATTTTTATCACGCATTGCCGCCAACGATTTCTCCGGTGTGGGTTGCCGCACCGGGGCGGTGTCTTAGGAATTCTTCATCACAACGCTCTCCACCACGTCCGCGATGTGCTCGCAGGCGTCCGCGCATTTTTCCAGATAGTTGTAGATCTCACGCCAGACCAGCACGGTCATGGGGTCCTTACACTCCGTGTGCAGGGTGCGCATGCTGGAGATAAACAGGGCGTCGGCCTCCTCCTCCATGGAATTGATGCGTATGATCTGCTCGTGGAGGGATTTGGAGCGCCTGAAATCCGCAAACTCCTTCATCATATCCCGGACGGCCTCGCAGGAGCGGACCACAACCCGGACCAGTTCCAGGGAATCGGGGCGGATCTCCAAGATATTGTTATAGTAAATGCGGATCAGCACATCCTCCACCGTGTCCGTGAGGTCGTCGATGTTCTGGCTTAAGAGCATGATGTCCTCCCGCTCGATGGGGGTGATGAAGGCCTTCACCAGAGCGTTTAAGACCTCGTGCTTTTTCTGGTCCGCCTCATGCTCCACCGCGTGGATCTTGTCCAGAGCGGCGGACAGTGCCTCCGCGTCAAAATTCCGCATGGATTCCTCCAGAAGATGGGCGGCCTGGCAGGCGGAATCCGCGCAGGAAATAAAAGAGTCATAATAAAAAGAATCCTGTTTTCTTGACATAATCATTCTCCTTCTTGCGTATGCCCGGCGGGGGAAGGAAGCTCTCCCCGGACCGGCGCGTTACGTCTGTTTGCTTGATAATCAGAAGATTGCCATAAAAAGCTTGGCCATGGCGAAGCTGATCAGGCCGCAGCCCGGGAAGGTGAAGACCCAGGTCAGCACCATATCCTTCACCACGCCGAAATTGATGGCGGAGAGGCGCTTGACCGCGCCCACGCCCATGATGGCTGTGGTCTTGGTGTGGGTGGTGGAGACGGGGATTCCGAAGACGCTGGAAAGCAGCAGGCAGGCGGCTGCGGAGAGGTCTGCGGAAAAGCCCTGGTATTTTTCCAGGCGGACCATGTCCATTCCCACGGATTTGATGATCTTTTCGCCTCCTACGCTGGTGCCCACGCCCATGACCACGCTGCACAGCAGCATCATCCACAGGGGAATGAGGATGTTGCCGGTGCTGGTCTGGCCGTTGCAGAAGGCCATGCCCAGAAACAGCACGCCGATGAACTTCTGGCCGTCCTGGGCGCCGTGCATGAAGCTCATGGCGGCGGCGCCGAAGATCTGGGCGCCTCGAAAGAAGCCGTTGGTCTTGCGGTGGTCCATGTTCCGGCAGATGAGGATCACGATCCGGCAGATGATCCAGCCGCTGGCGAAGCCCAGAAGAAGGCTTAAGGCCAGCCCGTAGAGGACCTTGGCCCACTCTCCCATATTGATGCCGCCGATGCCGTTCTGGATGGCGATGGCGGCGCCGGACAGGCCGGCGATGAGGCTGTGACTCTCACTGGTGGGAATTCCAAAGACCGAGGCGCCTACGCTGTACACCACGATGGAAAAAAGGGCGGCGCACAGGGCGATGAGGGCCTCGTGGGTGTCTCCGCCGAAATCCACCATGTTGCTGATGGTGGAGGCCACGGAGCTGTTGATCTTCGTCATCACCAGCACGCCCAGAAAATTGAACACCGCGCTCATCCAGATGGCGCTGCGGGCCGACATGCACCGGGTGGTGATACAGGTGGCGATGGCGTTGGGGGCGTCCGTCCATCCGTTGACGAAGATAACGCCCAGGGTCAGCAGTACGGTGATCAGAAGAACCGGGCTGCCAAACATTTGTTGGATAAAGCTTGTGAATGATATCTCCATAAATACTCTCTCTCTCTTTTTTTCGATATCCCTTAAAAAGGGCCGGCTTTTGAACAAAGGCCTGCCCATGTCTTTAAAATAACAGAAAAAATGCCGCCCGTCAATACAAAACTGCGACAGGATTCGTCAAATGCGCGGCTGCGGTTTTGGGAGGACCGTTCGGCCCTGGAAAATTTTCAGAATGTAATTGACGTTGGAAAATCAAAGGACTATACTATAAATGCTGGATTAAAAATACCTTATGTTATATAAGGAAAACAAATAAAAGGAAAGGAAGGATTTTTCATGGAAAGTCAACTCTCACTTTTTTACGGCCTGTCCTTTTTGACAGCCGTGATCGCCTTCGCTTTTGCGGTGTATCTCTATCTGTGGGTGAAAAAACAGAAAACCAGCAACGCCCGCATTCAGGAGGTATCCGCACTGATCAAGGAAGGCGCCAATACTTTCATGCGGCGGGAGTATCTGGTATTGTTCAAATTTGCCGCGGTGGCAGCCGTTATCATACTGCTTTTGCTGCCCTCACCCATCTGGCAGGGCAATCCCCTGGACAATGTGGCCATGACCATTGCCTACATTGCGGGCACCGTGCTGTCGGCCATCGCCGGCAAGATCGGCATTCTGGTGGCAACGCTGTCCAACGCGCGCACGGCGGAAGGTGCTAAGGAGGGGATCAAGCCGGCCTTCCTGATCGGATTCCGGGGCGGCGCCGTCATGGGGCTTCTGGTGGTAGGCTGCTCTCTGCTGGGAGTTGCGGCGGTCCTTCTGATCACGGGGAATGCCAGCATCCTTTTGGGCTTCTCCTTCGGTGCCAGCTCTCTGGCCCTGTTCGCCAAGGCGGGCGGCGGTATTTTTACAAAGACCGCGGACATTTCGGCGGACCTGACCGGTAAGGTGGAGCTGGGAATCCCCGAGGATGATCCCAGAAATCCTGCGGTGATCGCCGACAATGTGGGCGACAACGTAGGAGATGTGGCCGGTATGGGAGCGGACCTGTTCGATTCCAACGTGGCGGCCATGGCCTCGGCTCTGGTCATCGCCCAGTCCCTGTCGGGGGGAGCCTTCGCCAACATTTCCATGGTATTCTGCTACGGGATACTGGGACTTCTGGCTTCCATTCTGGGAATTGCCACCGCCCGGGTGGGCAAGCACGGGAATCCCACCAGAGCCCTCAATTCCTCTACTTATGTGACCACGGGAATCTTCCTGGTGCTGACGGCTCTGGCAACCCTTATTTTCGATGGATTCTCCTGGAGGATCTGGGGCGCTTCCACGGTGGGACTGCTGGTGGGTGTTATTATCGGTATCACCACGGATTATTTTACCGACGACACCAAGCCCATCGTGCGCAAGGTGGCACACGCTTCCGGTTCCGGCCCGGCTTTTACGGTGCTTTCCGGCGTGTCCTACGGCTTTATCTCCTCCCTGCCCGCCATGGTGGGCATCGCTGTGTCCGCGCTGGTGGCCTACAAGCTCTGTGAGCCCATGGGAGAGGGGTACGCCATCTTCGGCATTTCCATGGCTGCCGTGGGCATGCTGTCCATCGTGGGCATGATCATCTCCAACGACGCTTATGGTCCCATTGTGGACAATGCCAGAGGGCTGGCTGAAATGGGCGGCCTGGGTGAGGAGACCATCCGCACGGCGGATGAGCTGGACAGCGCGGGCAATACCGTGAAAGCCATCACCAAGGGCTTTTCCATCGGCGCGGCGGGCCTTACGGTCATTTCCCTGTTGGGCGCCTTCATGTCGGAGGTCAACGACGCCCTGGCCGCGGCGGGCCGGGAACTGATCACCGGGTTTGATATCATGTCCCCCACCGTGTTCTTCGGCGTGCTGATCGGAGCTTCCATTCCCGCGGTGTTCTCGGCAATGCTGATTTTGGGCGTGGATAAGAACGCTCAGCGGATGGTAACGGAGATCCATCGCCAGTTCAACACCATCCCCGGACTGAAGGAAGGGAAGAAGGGTGTGAAGCCCGAGTACGGAAAGTGCATTGACATTGCCACTGCCGGAGCCTTAAGAGAGTTGCTCCCGGCCGGCCTCATGTGCATCATCGCCACCCTGCTGGTGGGCTTTGTGGGCGGCCCCACAGCCATCGGCGGCTTCCTTCTGGGAAATATCGTAAGCGGTCTGCTGCTTGCCCTGTTTATGTCCAACTCCGGCGGCTTGTGGGATAACTCCAAGAAGTACATCGAATCCGGGGAAGAGGGCGGCAAGGGCAGCGAGGCTCACAAGGCGGCTGTCATCGGCGACACCGTAGGCGATCCCTTCAAGGATACGGCGGGACCCTCCATCAACACCCAGATCACTGTGGTGTCCCTGGTGTCCTCCCTGGCGTCCTCCCTCTTTGTGTGGTTTTCGATTTTTAGTTAAAGCGGCGGATGTCTGTCTGCGGACAGACATCCGGCAAAGGTACAATGCGGTGGTATCCGGCGGCGATATCACCGCATTTTCCTGTTCACGGACCGGTATGCCGGCAAAGGTATGCTGTGAGGATATCACCGCATTTTCTGTGCCGGCGGGCTTTGTCCGCCGCTGTCCGCGGCATTTACAGGAAATTTTAAGAAAATTTTTATGGAAATTACACGGATTTCGTGGTACGCTAACAGAAGCCGGCGGATGTGAGAGAGTGTGAAGCCGCCGGCTTTCGGCGTGTGGGGGGACCTCCGGCGCCGGCTTTTCGGCGGATGCGGGAGAATTTCGGCACCGCCGGCTTTTGTGGGATTGTGGAGCTTGGAAAGGAGCATATGAGATTTAATTTCCAGGTGCAGAGCGTTTTACATTTGTTGTATCCCAAACGGTGCCCCCTCTGCGACAGAGTGGTGTACACTCCTTTTTGGAGCCGGGAATATCCCATCTGCCAGGCTTGCAGGGAGCAGGTGGAATACGTCAGGGAGCCTGTCTGTAAAATATGCGGGAAGCCTCTGACGGATGAGCGGGGAGAGCTGTGTCAGGACTGCGCGCGTCATCCCCACGCGTTCTTACAGGGGAAGGCCCTCTGGGTCTACCGGGGGCTGGCGCGGGAATCCGTCTACCGGCTGAAATACGGCAATCGCCGGGAGTACGGGCTGGCCTACGCCCAGGAGCTGGTGCGCCGGTACGGGGACTGGATCAGGCGAAGCCGTATTGAGGCCGTCGTGCCCATCCCCCTGCACAGAAAGCGCAGACGGCAGCGGGGGTACAACCAGGCGGAGATCATTGCCGGGGAGATCGGAAGGCTTACGGGGCTTCCGGTGTACCGGCAGCTTCTGGTGCGCTGCATTCCCACCAGGCCCCAGAAGGAACTGAACGACAGGGAACGAAAAAATAATCTGAAAAAGGCTTTTAAAGTCGCGGGAAATAAGGTACAATTAGACCATATCCTGCTGGTGGATGATATTTACACCACAGGCAGCACCATGGACGGGGCGGCGGAGGCTCTGCGAAAAGCGGGAGTCTCTCACATTTATGCCCTGAGCGTCACCATCGGCAGGGGATATTGAGCCTTTTGGCGGGGCATGCTTTCCGGGAGCCCAGGCGCTCACGGGGATTTGCCTAATTTGGAATAGTGTGATATAATACCTGATAATAGGGTTCGCGGAGCGGTTCCTATTATAGTTTCTGCTTGGCGAGGTGCCATCGAGCCTGGCAGAACGAATACCTGGCCAGAATTTATACCTTTAGGAGGACGTATGCTGAACAAGGAACGAATCAGACTGATGACCAAGCTGGCGGCCTACGAGCAGGGCGAGGGAAAGGAATACCTGCCCATGGGCAGGTTCTACCGGCGGGATTACATCGGCTTTCAGATGTTGAAGACCCTTCTTTATTCCACCATCGCCTTCGGCATCCTGTTTCTTCTCACATTTCTGTATCAGATGGAGAATATTATGGAAGATCTGTACCAGATGGATCTGCGGGAATACATCATAGGCATTTTGGTGCGGTACGTTATTTTCGTGGCGGTGTACCAGGTGATCGCCCGGGTGGTGTACAGCCGGCGCTACCGGAAGGGACACAGATCCCTGAAGCTGTATATGAGCCGTTTAAAGAAGGTGGAGAAGCTCTATGAGCGGGAAGAGACCCTGCTTCCCCTTGACGATTGGGAGAAATGAGCGGGAAGAGACTCTGCTTCCCCCTTGACGGCTGGGAGAAATGAGCGAATAAGACCTGATAAGCAGGAGGATAAACATGACGAAATTATTGGAGCTGCGGGAGCGGCTGCGGGAATTTTACGGGAAATTTGAATTTTACATCAAACCGGGAATCCGTTTTGTGGCCGCTCTCATCACATTTTTCATGATCAACGGGAACATCGGCTATATGAGCCGGCTGAGCAATCCGGCGGTGGCCATCGCCCTGGCCCTGGTGTGCACCTTTCTGCCGGTCAACGCCACGGTGGTGTTGGCGGCGGTCCTGATACTGGCCCATCTGTTCGCCCTCTCCCTGGAGGCCTGCGTGGTGGGACTGCTTCTGATCCTGCTGATGCTGTTCATGTATTATAAATTTGCCCCGAAGGAGGGCAGCAGTCTGCTGCTGACGCCTCTGCTCTGCCGGCTGGGGATCGGAGAGGTGATGCCCACCGGGATGGGGCTTTACAAGGAGCCCTACTCGATCCTGTCCATGCTGTGCGGGCTGGTGATCTACTATTTCCTGAGAGGGATCAAGGCCAACGAGGCGCTTCTGGCGGCTGTGGACGAGGAGGCGGAGGTCTCCAAATTCACGGTGGTCTTGGAGCAGGTGATGAAGAACCGGGAGCTGTATGTGACGGTGCTGGCCTTCGGCCTGACGGCCCTGGTGATCTATGTGATCCGCCGGCAGTCCTTTGCCCGTTCCTGGACCGTGGCCGTGGCGGTGGGAAATGCCCTGAACCTGCTCGTGCTTTTGGCGGGAAGCTTTTTGATCGGGCATACGGAAAACATTCTGCGGATCATTCTTGGTACCCTGGCCGCGGCGGCGGTGGGCCTTCTGATGGAATTTTTCCTGTTCAACTTGGACTACGCCAGAACGGAGCGTCTGCAGTTTGAGGATGATGAATATTACTATTATGTGAAGGCGGTTCCCAAGGTGTTCGTCTCCGGCAGGGAGAAGCGGGTGAAGCAGATCAACAGCCGCCGGAATGACAGGATCAGCAAGAAGGACCTGGCAGATGAATTTGACATTGACCGGGAATTGCTGGATGATTAACGGATGAATTTGGCATTGACCGGGAACTGCCGGATGATTAGCGGATGAATTTGGCATTGACCGGAAACTGCCGGATGATTGAGGAACAAGAAGATAGAAAGTAAGGTAGAAAGGAAGTGAGCGTATGATACAGAATCTGCTGGCAACCCTCAGGACATTTATGGATAAACACATGTCCGGTTTTGAGATTCCCAAGATCAACGTGGTTGATATAGTGGAAATCATTATCATTTCCTTCTTGGTATACAATATTCTGGTCTGGGTGAAAAATACCAGAGCCTGGGTACTGCTTCGGGGAATCCTTGTGATCGCCCTGTTCTGTCTGATCGCGGCTATTTTCCAGATGACCACCATTCTGTGGATCGTGGGAAAGACTTTAAATGTGGCGGTGATGGCGTTGATCGTCATTTTCCAGCCGGAGCTTCGGCGGGCGCTGGAGTCCCTGGGACGGAAAAATTATTTCAGCGCGATTTTTAATTTTGATTCCCAGAAAAATCAGGCCCGGTTCAGCGACAGGACCGTGGCGGAGATTACCAAAGCCTGCTTTGAGATGGCCAAGGTGAAGACCGGAGCGCTGATCGTGATGGAGCAGGACATGGCGCTGACGGAGTACGAGAGAACCGGCATCGCCCTGGATTCCCTGGTGTCCAGCCAGCTTCTGATCAACATTTTCGAGCACAACACGCCGCTTCATGACGGCGCCGTTATCGTGCGGGGAGACAGGATCGTGGCGGCCACCTGCTATCTGCCTCTGTCCGACAATCTGGACCTGAGCAAGGAGCTGGGGACCAGACACCGGGCGGCGGTGGGCATCAGTGAGGTGACGGACGCCCTGGTGGTGGTGGTGTCCGAGGAGACCGGAAATGTGTCCGTGGCTTTTGGCGGAAACATCTTCCGCAATCTGGACCCCGAGAATCTGAAGCGGAAGCTGGGCTTTGTCCAGAAGCGGGCCATCGATACCGAGCGCTTTAAACTGTGGAAAAGGAGGCCGAAGAAGCATGTTCAAGAAAATGATGAAGCATCTGATAAATAATCCCGGCCTGAAAATTCTGTCCGCAGTGATCGCGGTGCTTCTGTGGCTGGTGGTGGTAAATGTGGAGAATCCCCAGATTTCCGACAATTTTGCGGTGCCCATTGAGTTTATCAACGAGGACATGGTGGCTAATATGGGCAAGGTCTACGAGGTGGTGGGCCATGAGGACAGCAGCGAGCCTATTTTTGTCAATATCACCGTTACCGGTCCCCGCAAGACCATGGATTCCCTGACCGCCGCCAGCTTTACGGCTACAGTGGACCTGGCCCAGGTGGATTACCAAAGTCCCAACGAGGAGAAGCCGGTGCCCATCACCGTGGTGCCCAAGCGAAATTCGAACCAACTGACGATCACCCAGACCACCCGGAATCTGATGATCACCCTGGAGGATCTGGCGGAGGAGCAGGTGTACGTGGCGGGAACCACTGCGGGGACCCCGGCGGAGGGCTATGCCATCGGCGAGATGACGGTGAGCCCCAATCTCATTAATATTTCCGGGCCCCAGTCCCTGGTGTCCAGGGTGAAGCGGATCGGCGCCGTGGCGGATGTGGCGGGGGCCACGTCGGACATCACGGTCAGCGCCACGCTGGTGCTCTATGACGAGAACAACGAGGTGATAGAGTCCAGCCAGATCAAGCTGAGCCAGGAGGCAGTGACGGTAAATGTGGAGATTTTGTCCACCAAGACGGTCCCGGTGATCTGCGAAACCTCGGGAACCCCGGCGGACGGCTATCTGTTTACCGCGGTGGAGTACGCGCCGGAGAATGTGACGGTCAAGGGCAAGGCCGAGGTCCTGAACAACGTGTCCAGCGTCACCATCCCCGGAGAGGCCATCAACCTGGACGGCGCCACAAGGGATGTGGAGAACAGCATCGACATTACGACGTATCTGCCGGAGGGCGTTTCCCTGGTGGACCCGGAGGAAAATAAGATCGCGGTGCGGGCCCTGGTGGAGCGGCTGGAGGTGAAGAACCTGGAGCGGCCCGTGACTGATCTGGAACAGTTGAATCTGCCGGAGGGGTACGAGGCGGTCTACGGCGTACCTTCCGTTACCGTGTCGGTGCGGGGCAGAAGTGAAGAGCTGGCGGAGCTGACAGCAGATCAGCTTCGGGCTTCCATTGATTTGAATGACCTGGAGCCGGGGATTCACCGGATAGAGGTGAACATTACCCAGGACGACAGGTTTGAGGTGATCGGAACCGTGTATGTGCAGGTGACCGTGGAGGAGATTGACGCCGGCGAGGAGCCGGGCGGCACAGCGCCGGGGACCGGCGGAACGGGTGGCACCGGTACGGACGGCACAGATGACAGCGGCGCTGGAGGCGCGGATGGCGGAGACGCCGGAGGCGGTGCTTCGGAGGGAGAGGATGGGAACGCCCCGTAGGGGAGATTGCTATGATACCAGGATCGCGAGAGCGTGCAGTGTATAGCCATGGGGTCAGAATCCCTTTTGACCCTGGTAGTATCTTGATATAGGAAAAGAAAGAGTGAGGTAGTAAGAAATGAGCAGAATGTTTGGAACCGACGGCGTAAGGGGAGTGGCAGGCACGGAGCTCACCATCGATCTGGCCGTGAAGCTGGGGCAGGCGGGGGCCTATGTCCTGACAAGGGAAAAGGCGCACCAGCCCACCATCATCGTGGGCTGCGATACCAGGATCTCCGGCGGAATGCTGGCAAACGCCCTGATGGCGGGAATCTGTTCCGTGGGAGCCAACGCCGTATATATGGGCGTGATGCCTACCCCGGCCATCGCTTATCTGACGAGAAAGCACAAGGTGGACGCGGGGGTGGTGATCTCCGCCTCCCACAATCCCATGGAGTTCAACGGAATCAAATTTTTCAACGGGGAGGGCTACAAGCTCTCCGATGAACTGGAGGACGAGATCGAGGCGCTGATCAAAAGCGGCATGAAGGACATCAAGATGCCCATCGGCTCCGGGATCGGTAAGGTCCAGTACAGGCCGGACGCCCGGGAGGAGTATGTATTTTTCATGAAGAAGACCGTGCCCGTGGATCTGAGCGGCTTAAAGATTGTGGTGGACTGCGCGGAGGGCGCCACCTACTACACGGCGGTTGAGACCCTCAAGGGCCTTGGGGCCAACCTGGTGGCGATACATACGAACCCCGACGGCACCAACATCAACGCCAACTGCGGCTCCACCCACATGGATGAGCTGCGGGCACGGGTGGTCTACGAGAAGGCGGATGTGGGCCTGGCCTTCGACGGCGACGGAGACCGGATGCTGGCGGTGGATGAGCTGGGCAACGAGGTGGACGGGGACCAGGTGATGGCCATTGTGGGAAATTACATGAAGGAGCATGGAACCTTGAAGCAGAATACCGTGGTGGCCACCGTCATGAGCAATCTGGGCTTTTTCCTGATGGGGGAGGAGCGCGGCATCCACATTGAGAAGACCAGGGTGGGAGACCGCTATGTGCTGGAAAATATGCTGGAAAACGGTTATAATATCGGCGGAGAGCAGTCGGGACACATTATTTTCCTGGACGAGAACACCACCGGGGACGGCCTCTTAAGCGGCCTGCACCTTCTGGAGGTCATGGTGAAGACGGGAAAGAAGCTGTCGGAGCTTAGCGGCGTTATGACGGTGCTGCCCCAGGCCCTGATAAACGCCAAGGTTCCAAACCATAAGAAGGAGCATTACATGGATTATCCGGAGATCGCCGGTGCCATCGGAGAGCTGGAGCAGAAATTTGCCGGCGAGGGCAGGGTGCTGATCCGGCCCTCAGGGACGGAGCCTCTGGTCCGCGTGATGATCGAGGGCAGGGACCAGCAGTTGATCGAGGAGGAAGCGAAGCGGCTGGCGGACCTGATCACCAGAATCATGCTGTAGGTACGGACACATCGCGTACCTTCAGATCATATAGACATATTTCGTATCTTCCTCTGCTGTGGGTACGGACGTATCGCGTCTCATCAATGGGCGGTTGATGACGGGGTGTGAAAGAATGGGAGGCAGGACAGAATGGTAAGTCAAAAGGTTGTTATCAAAAATCCTACGGGGCTGCACTTGAGACCGGCTGGAATCCTGTGTAAGGAAGCGATGCAGTTCAAGTCCAGGATTACCTTTCAGTTCCGGGACAGCACGGCCAACGCCAAGAGTGTGCTGAGTGTTTTGGGGGCATGTATCAAATCCGGGGACGAGGTGGAATTCTTCTGTGAGGGAGAGGACGAGGAGCTGGCTTTAAAGACGATCATCGCGGCCATCGAGAGCGGCCTGGGGGAGTGACATGACAAGGGCCGCGGGCGGCGCGGGAAGCGCTTTGAGTGGCGGGGGCCGCGGAACTTGGGAAAAAGGCTTTGAGTGGCGGTGCCGCGGGTGAAAGTGTTTTGAGGGCAGGGGTCTGGAAAGGCTGCCGAGATCTTGGGCAGGAGCTTTCCAAAGAATATTTTTAGTAAAAGGTGATTGAGATTATGTTGAACTATCAGAGATACAAACGGGTGCCGGTGCTTTCTTATCCCCAGCGGCAGTGGCCCGACAAAGAATTGAAGAAAGCGCCTATCTGGTGCAGCGTGGACCTTCGGGACGGCAATCAGGCATTGATCGAGCCCATGGAGGTGGAGGAGAAGATGGAGATGTTCCGCCTTCTCTTAAAATTGGGCTTTAAGGAGATCGAGATCGGATTTCCGGCGGCCTCCCAGATCGAGTACGATTTTCTGCGGGAGCTGGTGGCGAGAAATATGATCCCTGAAGACGTGCGGGTGCAGGTGCTGACCCAGTGCCGGGAGCATCTGATCGACAAGACCTTCGAGGCCATCGAGGGCATCAAGAACGTGGTGGTGCATATTTACAACTCCACCTCCACCCTTCAGCGGGACGTGGTCTTCCATATGGACCGGGAGGAGATTAAGCGGATCGCCGTGGACGGAGCCCGGATGGTGAAGGAGCGGGCCGCCCGTTTTGACGGAAATATCATGCTGGAGTACTCTCCCGAGAGCTTTACCGGCACGGAGCTGGATTTCGCCCTGGACATCTGCACGGCGGTCCAGGAGGTCTGGCAGCCCACCCCGGAAAATAAAATGATCGTCAATCTGCCGGCCACGGTGGAGATGACCACGCCCAACGTCTACGCGGACCAGATCGAGTGGATGGACACCCATTTCAAGGACCGGGACAGCCTGATCTTAAGCGTACATCCCCACAATGACCGGGGTACCGGCGTGGCGGCCACGGAGCTGGCTATGCTGGCCGGAGCGGAGCGGGTGGAAGGGACCCTGTTCGGCAACGGCGAGCGCACCGGAAATGTGGACATCCTGACCCTGGCCTATAACATGTTCTCCCAGGGCATGGACCCGGAGCTGAACCTTGAAAATGTCAACGAGATCATCGACGTCTACGAGCGCTGCTGCAAGATGCAGGTGGATATGCGCCACCCCTACGCCGGCAAGCTGGTATTTACCGCCTTCTCCGGCTCCCACCAGGACGCCATCAACAAGGGCACCCATGCCCTCAGAGAGCGGGGCAGCCAGATCTGGGAGGTGCCGTACCTGCCCATCGACCCGGCGGACGTGGGCCGGCAGTACGAGCCCGTGGTGCGCATCAACAGCCAGTCCGGCAAGGGCGGCGTGGCCTTCATCATGGACACCATGTTCGGCTACCAGCTTCCCAAGGCCATGCACCGGGAATTTGCGGATGTGATCCAGAAGATTTCCGAGAAGCAGGGCGGCGAGGTGGAGCCCCAGGTCATCATGGATACCTTCCGGGCCGAGTATCTGGACCGGACGGAGCCCTTTGCCTTCGTGAAGCTGAAGGTGGAGGACCTGGGGGAGAAGGACTCCCGGGTGGAGCTGGATTTCAGATACAATGGAGAGCTTCTTCATGTGGTTGGGGACGGAAACGGACCTCTGGACGCGGTGAAGAACGCCGTGGCCACCAGGGTGCCCATCGACATTACGGTGCTGGATTACACGGAGCACGCCTTGAGCGCCGGCTCTCATGCACGGGCGGCGGCCTACATTCAGATGCAGGACAACAAGACCGGCAGGGTGACCTTCGGCGTTGGGACCAGCTCCAATATCACGCGGGCGTCCATACGCGGGTTCTTCAGCGCGTTGAACCGGCTGGCGTGAGGTTGCCGCTCTGTCGGGCGGCAGATGGAGTCTGCGGGGGAATTGGCTGGCGTGAGGTTGCCGCTCTGCCGGGCAGCAGAATGGAATAAAGGAGTATAATGTATGAGATATGATTATCTGATCGTAGGCGCGGGGCTTTTCGGGGCGGTTTTCGCCTGCGAGGCCATGAAAAAGGGGAAAAAGTGTCTGGTGATAGACAGGCGGGACCATATCGGCGGAAATATTTACACCTATGAGCAGGAAGGGATTCAGGTGCATAAGTACGGCGCTCATATTTTCCATACCAGCAATGAACAGGTCTGGAGGTATGTGAATGACCATGCCCGCTTTAACCGCTACACCAACAGCCCAGTGGCCAATTATAAGGGGGAGGTGTACAGCATGCCCTTTAACATGTACACCTTCAATAAAATGTGGGGCGTGGTGACGCCGGAGGAAGCGAAGGAAACCATCGCAAGGCAGGTGGCGGAGAGTAAGATCGAGAATCCGAAGAATCTGGAGGAGCAGGCCATCTCCCTGGTGGGCCGGGACATTTACGAGAAGCTGGTGAAGGGCTATACGGAGAAGCAGTGGGGCAAATCCGCCACAGAGCTTCCGGCCTTTATCATCAGGCGGCTTCCGGTGCGGTTTACCTATGACAACAATTATTTCAACGACCTGTATCAGGGAATCCCCATCGGCGGATATACCGGGATGATCGTTTCCATGCTTCAGGGGGTGGAGGTGCGCCTTGGGGAGGAGTTCCTGAAGGAGCGGGAGCGTTACCTGCGGATGGCGGACAAGGTGGTATACACCGGGATGCTGGACGCGTATTTTGATAATTGTTACGGAACTCTGGAGTACCGGAGCCTGCGGTTTGAGACGGAGGTCTTTGATACGGATAATTACCAGGGAAATGCGGTGGTAAATTACACGGACCGGGAGACGCCCTATACCCGGGTCATCGAGCACAAGCATTTTGAGTTCGGCACCCAGGAAAAGACGGTGGTGACCAGGGAGTATCCGGCGGCCTGGCGGCCGGGGGACGAGCCCTATTACCCCATGAACGACGAGAAGAATAACGCGCTGTTTCAGAAATACCAGAAGCTGGCTAAAAAGGAAGAACATGTAATATTCGGCGGGCGTCTGGGGCAGTATAAGTATTACGACATGGATGATGTGGTGGAGCAGGCGCTGTTGTGCGCAGGGAGAGAGCTTGGATAGTTGTCTTACTGCGGTATGACGGCAGCCGGGGAATGCCGTGGGAAGTTACGGCATTGAGATTACGTGTGCCAGAAATTTTTGAGAATAAAGGAAATATAGGAGACGGAGCATGAAAAAAATTTTGGTAACGGGCTGCAACGGGCAGCTTGGACGGGCGATCAATCAGGTCTACGCCCGGGACGAGGTGGAATTCATCAACACGGACGTGGTGGAAGGGCCGGGGGTGACCGCCCTGGACATCACGGATGTGGAGGGCGTGCTGGCCCTGGTGCGGCAGACGAAGCCAGATGTCATCATCAACTGCGCGGCCCACACCAATGTGGACAAGTGCGAGGAGCAGTGGGACCTGGCCTATAAGATCAACGCCATCGGCCCGCGGAATCTAAGTATTGCCGCCACGGAAACCGGGGCAAAACTGTTCCATGTGTCCACGGACTATGTGTTTGCCGGGGACGGGACGAAGCCTTATACGGAGTTTGATCCGGTGGCGCCCAACAGCGCCTATGGCAAGACGAAGCTGGAGGGGGAGCGGTTTGTACAGCAGTTCGCCCAAAAGTATTTTATCGTCCGCACGGCCTGGCTCTACGGGGAAGGAAAGAATTTTGCCAAAACCATGCTGCGGCTGTCCGAGACCCACGACAAGGTCAGCGTGGTCTGCGACCAGATCGGAAGCCCCACCAGCGCTCTGGAGCTGGCCAGAATGATACATGCCTTAGAGCCCACCGAGAACTACGGGCTGTTCCACGGGACCTGCGAGGGCTTCTGCAGCTGGGCGGATTTCGCCAGCGAGGTGTTCCGGCTGGCCGGAAAGGACACGGAGGTGGAATATATCACCACGGAGGAATATCAGAGACGCAATCCCGCGTCGGCGAAGCGTCCGGCCTACTCGGTGCTGGAAAACTATATGCTGAAGCTGACCAGCGGTTACCGGATGGCGGACTGGAAGGACGCTGTGGCGGAGTATATGCGGGGGATGTAGGGAAGTTCCTATCCGCCGCAAAAAGGTGATGAATAAAGAAACATATAAAACATGTATAGGTGAACAAATGGATGTACTGGTAATTATTCCTGCTTATAATGAAGAGGGAAATATCAAACGAGTGGTACAGAACTTAATCGACCATTATCCGGAGTATGATTATGTGATCATCAATGATGGTTCTAAGGATAATACGTCGAAAATATGCCATGAGAATCATTACAATATTGTAGACTTGCCGGTGAATTTGGGGCTTGCCGGAGCCTTTCAGACGGGTATGCGCTATGCCTATGAGAAGCATTATAAATATGCCATTCAGTTTGACGCGGACGGGCAGCACAGGCCGGAATACATCAAGCCGATGCTGGAGAAGATGGAGGAGGGCTACGATATTGTGATCGCCTCCCGGTTTGTGACAGAGAAGAAACCGCATTCCGCCCGAATGCTGGGGAGCAGGCTGATATCGGCGGCCATTCGTTGTACCACCGGAGGGAAAATAAAGGATCCTACCTCTGGAATGCGCATGTACGGAGAAAAATTGATCCGGGAGCTGGCACTGAGCCTGAATGTGGGACCGGAGCCGGATACGGTCTCCTATCTCATCAAACAAGGGGCGAAGTATGCGGAGGTGCAGGCTGCCATGGATGAGAGGATAGAGGGAGAAAGCTATCTGAACGTTGGAAATTCCATAAAGTACATGCTGCATATGCTGATTTCCATTGTTATCATACAGAATTTCAGGAAACGCAGCAGATTATTTCGATAGCAGGAAGGGGAAAAGAAAAATTGTCGATAGCGTTTCGTATTATTTTGATATTGGCTTCCATTTTGACTTTGTTGTATATGCTGCGCAAAATACGGAAATCACAGTTAAGGATTGAAAATTCTCTTTTTTGGATCGTGTTTGCCTTCGCTCTTGTGGTGTTGGGTATTTTCCCGCAGATTGCAATCGGGCTGTCAGGATTGCTGGGACTGCAGTCTCCTGCAAATCTGGTATTTTTGTTTATTATTTTCATCCTTATGGTCCGGTTGTTCCAAATGACGATCAATCTTTCCAGGCTGGAAGATAAGCTGAGAAGCCTGATTCAGCATGAGGCGATACGGGAGCATGAAGAGGATAAAAAAGAAGAACAGAAATGATGACAGAGAGACGGAGCGAAGAAGTTGATATGAAACCTCAGAATAGAAAAGTAATATGCAGTATTATAAAATGGGGCGTTACGGCTGCGCTCTGTATTTTATGTGCGTATGGTCTGGAAAAAATTGTCTTTCGGAGTGCCGGCTCTTCAGAGGCGGTTCAGATGGAGTATGTGCTGGGTGAGCTGGAACAGACGGGCTTTGCCTATGAGGATGGAAAACTGGTATCTGAGGGAGCATATGCGCAGGTGGTTCTGACTGCGGGAGGATATATAGATTCCCTACATATGGAGTATGAGACAAACGGTATGCAGAAGGCTGCCTGGTCCACGGAGGTTCAGGACTTTGAAAATGTGGATGTGACAAACGCCTGGGAGGTGGATAATCGGACTCATATCATGGACAAGGTGATCAGTGCAGAGGCAGACAAGCTGGTTATTACGTTCCTGGATATGGAAGAGCCCATTCGGATCAACGCAATTTCTCTTCAGAGGAGCCAATCCTTTCATGTGCAGCGGTTTGTATTTTTGGCAGCGGTCCTGATGGCGTGCGCGGCTATTGTTGTCGGCTACAAGAATTACAGAGAGCATCCGGAGCGCATTGTGGCTGTGGTATGCGCCGCGCTGGGAGTTGCTATGCTTGTTGGAATGCCGTACTGGAAGTTTTCCTGGGATGACGAGACGCATTTTGCCAATGCATATCGTCTGTCCTATACTTTGACGGGGCAGGATACAAAATGGAACCAGGCTACGGATGACTTTATCAATATCAAGCTGCCCTTTACTCACTCTTATCAGGAACGATTAAATCTCAAGGAGTATCTGGATGAGGCTGGGCAGATTTCTACGGATACAGAGGAAAGCGGGGGACTGCGATTCGTTTTGGCTAACATTCGAAATCTTCCTACCGCCATGGGGATTTTGCTGGGCCGCGCTGCTGGAATGGTTTTTACGGACTGGTTTGTGCTGGCAAGGCTGGCAAATTTGTTATTTTATACGGTAATACTATATTTTGCTGTTAAGATAGTGCCGGTGGGAAAGAGTCTTATGGCGTTTCTGGCGCTGCTGCCGACGCCGGTATTCCTGACGATGTCCTACAATACGGATTATTTCATGAATGCGTTAATGCTGCTGGCCATTGCAGTGTTCCTGCGGGAATATTTTACGCCGGAGGAAAGGATTTCAAGAAAGAGCATTGCGCTATTCACAGTCGCGATGTTTTTGGCGTGCATAGGGAAAGCCATCTATATCCCTCTGATATTGGTGGGACTTCTCCTGCCGGAGAGCAAGTTTGCCTCCCGGAAACAGAGATGGATATACAGGGGAATCCTGATTGGCTGCTGTGTGCTGGTGCTGCTGTTTGTGGCATTGAATGCAGGAGGAATGTCGGATCCGAGAGGCGGGGACACCAGCGTGTCCGGACAGATTTCGTATATTTTACATAATCCGTTTGCCTTTGCCGTTGTATTTGTAAAATCCATCGCCAAAACGGCTGTCGAGTTTTTGTTTGGCTGTGAGGCTACGCTGAATTTTAATATCGCGGGCATCTATGAAGGCGGGACGGCGGAAATTATTATGCTGATCGCTCTGGTGCTTTTGATCGTAATTGCGAAGGGGAATGATAAGAGATACCGGATAAACGCAAGGACTACGGTCATCGCTTTTGGAATTATCGGGGTCGTGATATGTTTTATCTGGGGCTCCATGTATCTGGCGTATACTCCGGTGGGAAGCTCTGTAATTAACGGTGTGCAGGCAAGATATTATATTCCGTTTTTATTCCTGTTGTTTCTGCTGATCCCGACATACAGGATAAAGAGCACGCTGCCGGAGAAGGTTGTGATGCCAGCCACCCTGGGAATGGTGACTCTCTTAAATGCGGTATCGGTTTATAACCTTATGATCATGAAGTAGCCGGGAAGGAGAGAAACTATGAGGGAAAAGGGGAAAAAATTCTGGGCCGCAAACTGGAAGCTGGTTCTGGCAATCGCCATTGCGCTGGCAGCAGCCTGCGGCATAGAGCTTATATATAATCTGCAGGTGCTGACAGAAAGCAGGAACGGAAATTCCAGGATCGCGTATGAAATGCAGGATCTTGCCTATACAGGGATGGAGGCGCAGGAGGATGCGCTTGTGTCCACGGGTGCTGCCGGAGAAATTCATATTTATCCCAATGGGATCTATGTAGATAAGCTGGTTTATTCCTACGAGAATCCGGATCCGTCGAAAACGGTTGACACTACGGTGACTGCAGTCGTATATGACGTCTATGGAAATGAGGCTGCGGAATCCATAGCAGATCGAAATCCCTATGTATTGAACCAGTCTGTGGTAAACATCCGGGGAAAGGCAGCGGAGCTGTGTATCCATATTCCGGAGGGGATGGAGGGATTGACAATCTCGTCGATCCAGATTCAAAATGTGCCCCGGTTCCACGGCATGCGCTGGCTGTTTTTTGCGTCCCTCCTGTCGCTGATGGCGGTGATTGTTGCGAAGCGGTATGATTTTATGGGAAGGGTGGAGAACCTCTTTCTGGTTATCGGTCTGACTGCGGGTACCATGCTGGTGATCATTATGCCGCTGAATAAGGTTGGCTTTGATGAGGAAACTCATTTCCGCAACGCCTACAATATCAAGCTGTCCGGAACTGTCAGCAGTACCGAAGCGATTGACAGATTAAAAGAGGCAAGCCTGGATAATTATCCTTATAATATTGCCCAATCCAGCGAGGAACGGGACGCCATGGAGTTCTACTATGAGACGGCTGGGGATTATACGGGCGGCAGCAAGGCGAGGACGGAGGTACCTACGGAATTGACGACGGTGGCAGCCGCCAATTATATCTTTATGGCCCTTGGAATCAAGTTGGGGAAGCTGCTGCAGCTTCCATTTACCGCTGTATATACGCTGGGCAGGCTCTTTAATATGTGGTCCTATATTTTTCTCATTTATTTTGCCATTAAGAGGCTGCCCATCGGAAAATATATTATGGCCGTGCTGGCGCTGCTGCCGACACCCATGTTCCAGGCGTCTGTGTATTCCTGTGACGCGGTAATTACTGGATTTGTGTATCTGGGACTGGCCTACTTGATCTATGAGCTGGTGGAACGTGAGGAGAAGATCACCATCAAGAACGGTGTGATACTGCTGGGGAGCCTGGGCTTTGGCATGGTGCCAAAAGCGGTGTATCTGCCGCTGATGTTTCTGCCGTTTCTGATACCAAAGGATAAATTTGTAAACGCCGGGCAGAGACGGGTGTTCAGAGTTGCGAATATCGTCTGTATGATCGGGCTTATCATGGCCATTGTGCTGCCGCTGCTTCTGATTACCGGTGTGGCCAATGACACCAGGGGCGGGGATGTGAACGCTGCGGGCCAGGCTGCATTGATTTTAAGCCAGCCGTTGTCCTATGCGCGGGTATGGCTGGAAAACGTAAAAAATACCTTTTGGAGCTATAGCTTTGGGGAAGGCGCGCTGGGAACCCTTGGACATCTGTCTCTCTCTACCTGTGTGCCCATGATCGGATTACTGTTGATCTTCACCATTGCCACGGATAATATTGACAGAAGTGAGAAAGATCTTGCCGTGAAACAGAAATGGATCTTCTTTGCGGGAGCGGCTTTCGCGGCGGCTTTTGTGTGGGGCTCTCTGTATCTTGCCTTTAATCCGGTGGGGGCGACGGTCATCAATGGCGTTCAGGGAAGATATTTTATCCCGCTGCTTTTTGTTTTTTACCTGCTGCTGCGCAGAAGGCAGGTAAAGAACACGATGAATCCTGTATATTATCATTATCTGGTGTTTGGATGCGTACTGTTTATTTTCTATAAAACATTTTATGACTGCATTTTGCAGCCCTATTGTTTCTAAAGGAGCCAAGATGAGTGAGAAAAAAGTGAAGGTGCTGCTGTCCGCTTATAACGGGGAACGGTATATTGAAGAGCAGGTGGACAGCATTCTACAGCAGAAGTATCAGAATATCGAGGTTTATATACGCGACGATGGATCAAAGGATAACACCCTGCAGGTGTTGAAAAAGTATGAGGGAGAGGGAAGGGTTCATGTGATCGCGGGGGACAACGTGGGATTCATCCGAAGCTTTTTTCTCTTGGTGGAAGTTTGTGGGGACGCCGATTTTTTCGCTTTTGCGGACCAGGATGACGTGTGGATGCCGGAGAAGATAACGAGGGCTGTGACGCTGTTGGAGACAGAGGATTCGAAGC
>CALWDR010000176.1 GCA_944376745.1 uncultured Lachnospiraceae bacterium | reverse complement strand
ATCATCCCAGCAATCGAATCCCCCCCTTACGGCTGATGGTTTTTGAGCATTACATCATCTTACTAAACTTACACCAAAAAAACAAAAAAAAAAACGGCAGTTCCGATGTGCTCCCGCACGACCAGAACTGCCGTTTTCTTTTTACTGTCGTTTAATAAAATACATGGTTGCCGATGACGATTCCGGACTGGCCGGAGCTGGCTCTGCGGAAAAACAGGGCTCCGCTCACGTTGTCCGCGCCGTTGATGGCCTCCTGGGCCGCCTGCAGGCAGCTTGCGCTGACGCCGTTGGCCAGGCGCCGCTCCAGGGACCCGCTGTAAGCGGGGGTGAACTGGCCGCTCTGATAGATCACGCCGTAAATGGTGCCTCCGCCGTAGCCGCTTCTTAAGCGGTTCATGACCACGGCTCCCACCGCCAGCTGACCCTCATAGGGCTCCCCGCCGGCCTCGCACTGGATCAGTGCTCCCAGAAGCGTCACGTCGTCGTAGCTTGCGGCAACGGCTCCCTTCTGGACTGTCCCGCTGCTGGCGGTCTGCTGTGCCTTCTTCTTGGCCGCTTCCTTGGCGGCTTTCTCTTCCTCCGCCTTCCTGATGGCCGCAAGCTCCTCCTCGATGGAGATCGCCTTGCCAAGCTCCAGCTCTACGGTGACGTACTGGGCGCTGACATAGGCGGTGGCGTCATCGCACACAACGGCGACCCAGCCTTCGGGCGCCGCCGCGGCGGTATCCACCTTCAGCTTCTCGCCCTCCTCCAGCACATCCACAATGGCTGTTTCCTCCGCGGCGCTGGCCTGGGCTCTCACCCGAAGACCGCTGGCAGCCGCGGTGGCGTAGGTGGTTCCAAGGGCATTGGCCATGGCCTCGGCCTCCCCGTCGAAGACACAGTACGCGTTGCTGACATATCCCACCACGGTGCCGGAGCTGATCTTGCTCCACTCCGCGCCACGCTCCAGGATGTCCGCCGCCGCGCCCCGGTACAGCTTGCCCACCACTTCGGCTTCCTCACTGCCTTCGGCCCGGATGTTCAAGGATGTCTCCACATTGGGCATAAGCTTCGCGGCCCAGGGGGATGCCGGCTGCGCCTGCTGCTCCTCTGCCGCAGCCTCGGCGGCTTTGGCGGCCTCTGCCGCGGCCTCCGCCTCCCTGGCCTTCGCCTGAGCGGTCAGCTCAGCCACAAGAGCCTCGGGATGAATGCCCGCGTTCAGCGCGTTTCCGGCTGCGCCCTCCTCCGGTTCCTCTGCCGCGGCTACCAGATCCACCACGGTCTTCTCCTTGGTCGCTACCTGTAATTCCGCTTCTTTCGTCAACGTCTCACCGGTGTATGGGACCGCGCTGGTTCCAGCCGTTTTGGCTGTGGCCAGAATGACGAGGGCAAATGCTCCTACCGCCGCGCTCTCAATCACCTTTCTGTTGATTCTCATGTTTACCTCCTGACAGCATATCTGATCTTGGGTCCCGGGCCTCCTCCTTCCCATGGGGCAGGCCCCCCGGTCCCGGCATCATCGTTTCGAATATAAGTATTACATATTCTATGCTGTTTTATTCATTTTTGTTACATTTGTTACAAACTTATTACAGGAGCATTATAGCAAAAGAATAGATTCTTGTCAAGTTTTTGGCTTCCAATTCATGGAAATGCTGTAAAAGCCCGCAAAATCAAGGCTTTGCGGGCTTTTATCCTTCAAATTTTCATTTAGATTTCTTTACATTTTACAGACGCTTCAGCAATTCCTCCCGCTCCTTCTCATAGCCGGGTTTCCCCAGAAGGGCGAACATGTTTCTCTTGTAGCTCTCCACGCCGGGCTGGTCGAAGGGATTTACCCCCAGCACATAGCCGCTGATGCCGCAGGCGAACTCGAAGAAATAGAAGAGCTGGCCCAGGTAATACTCGTTCTGCTCGGGCATGGAAACCATCAGGTTGGGCACATTTCCGTCGGTGTGGGCAAGGATCGTACCGTGCATGGCGTTCTTGTTGACAAACTCCATGCTCTTGCCGGCCAGGTAGTTCAGGCCGTCCAGATCCGTGGGCTCCTCCTTCAAGAAGATCTCCTCCCTGGAATCCTCCACGTTCAGCACTGTCTCAAAGAGGATCCGGCTGCCGTCCTGGATAAACTGTCCCATGGAATGCAGATCGGTGGTCAGATCCACGGAAGCCGGGAAAATGCCCTTCTGGTCCTTGCCCTCACTCTCGCCGTAAAGCTGCTTCCACCACTCGGACACGTAGTGAAGGCTGGGCTCGTAGTTGGCCAGCACCTCCACGTTCTTGCCCTTCCGCAGTAAAATGTTGCGGATCGCCGCGTATTTCAGGGCGTCGTTCTCCTCAAAGTCCTCCTCCAGAGCCAGCTTTCTGCCGGCGGCGGCTCCCTCCATCAGCTGGTCGATGTCCGCGCCGCTGACGGCGATGGGCAGAAGCCCCACGGCGGTCAGCACGGAAAATCTTCCGCCCACGTCGTCGGGCACCACAAAGGTCTCGTAGCCCTCCTCGTCCGCCAGGCTCTTCAAGGCTCCTCTGGCCCTGTCGGTGGTGGCATAGATCCTCTTTGCCGCCTCATCCTTGCCGTACTTGGTCTCCAGAAGCTCCTTGAAAATGCGGAAGGCGATGGCCGGCTCCGTGGTGGTGCCAGATTTGGAGATCACATTTACGGAGAAATCCCGGTCCCCGATCACATCCATCAGATGCTTTAAATAGGTGGTGCTGATGCTGTTTCCCGCGTAGTAGATCTCCGGCGTTCTGCGGATCTCCCTGGGAACGCAGTTGTAGAAGCTGTGGCGCAGGCATTCGATGGCCGCCCGGGCGCCCAGATAGGAGCCGCCGATCCCGATCACCACCAGAACCTCCGAATCGCTCTGAATCTTTTCCGCGGCCTCCTTGATCCTCTCAAATTCTTCCTTATCGTAATCTACCGGCAGATCGATCCAGCCAAGAAAGTCGTTTCCGGCTCCCGTTCTGGACACCAGCATATCCTTGGCGTTCTCCACGATCCTGCTCATGTAAGAAACTTCTTCTTCACTGATAAAGGGCGCTGCCTTTGAATAATCAAACGTTACTCTTTTCATTTGTCTCTCTCCTTTTCATATTACCTGAGCTGCAGCCCGACGGGTGCTTCCTTGTCATCGTCCTGATTTACCCGCCAGGTGCTTCCTGGTTTCTGTCGCATCACCTTTATTGTATCAAAGGCCCCTCGGTTTATCAAGAAAAAAATTCCTGAAAAACGGCGTTGAGCACATCTTCCTCTCCCTCCGGCCTGTTTCCCGCCGCAGACGCCGCTCCCCGGTCCCGCAGGCCCTGGGCCTCTTCCTCCCGCATCCGTTCCCGGCGGACTGCCGCCGTTCCCCCGTCCGTGTAAAACACTTCCTGGCGCCGCCGCTCCTGCCCGGACCCCGGCGCTCCCTCGCGGGTTCTCTCCGGATAGGTCCCCGACACCCCCTCGCGGGTTCTCTCCGGATAGGTCCCCGGCGCTTTCTCGCGGCCTCTCTCCTGATAGACCGCAAGCTCGGGCTCCGGCTCCTCCTCCGCCAGGATCACGTCAAAATACGCCTGGATATTGCCGGTGATCATGGCAAGGCTTTTGTTCAGACGCTTCTGCTGGCGGAGGAGCCGCCACAGCAGGAACACCGCCGCCCCCGTAAAAAATAAGATCCCCCACACCGCATACTTTGTTACAAAATCAAAAATAAGCTCCTTCATGACTGCTTGTCCCCTTTCTTTTTATGACCCTCATTATAGAATAACCGGCCACCTTTTGAAAGGGGGGCGGGAACTTTTTTCACCGCATGTTTCCCCCGTTTTCGACGGCGTTTCTTCCTTATATTTATTTTCCGGCGCCAATCACTTTTTCCGCTGTCATTTCGACTTTTCGCGCCTCCCCTGCCCGGCGGGCCAAAATCTTCTTGACTTTTTCCCGGAAGCGTATAATATATAGGAATAGAACAGAATCATAGTTGCCGCCTGCTCCGTGAAGGGCGGCAGATCGTTTCCCGGCGCCGGAAGGCGCCGGCAGCAGGAGGACGAAATGAAAAAGATCATTCTTACGGGCGGAGGAACCGCAGGCCATGTGACCCCCAACATCGCGCTTCTGCCCCGATTAAGAGAGCTTGACTACGACATTCACTATATCGGCTCTTATGACGGCATCGAAAAAAGATTAATGGAAGAGTATGATATCCCCTATTACGGCATTTCCTCCGGGAAGCTGCGCCGTTATTTTGATATTAAGAACTTCTCAGACCCCTTCAAGGTGATGAAGGGCTATTCCCAGGCCGTCCGCCTTCTGAAAAAGCTTAAGCCGGACGTGGTATTTTCCAAGGGGGGCTTTGTCTCCGTCCCCGTGGTGCTGGCCGCCAGGCACTTAAAGGTGCCCGCCATCATCCACGAGTCGGACCTGACCCCGGGCCTTGCCAACAAGCTGGCCATCCCCGCCGCCGTCAAGGTGTGCTGTAATTTCCCGGAGACCTTAAAATACCTTCCCCCGGAGAAGGCCGTGCTCACCGGTTCCCCCATCCGGGCGGAGCTTATGAAGGGGGACCGCCTTAGAGCCCTGCGCCTGTGCAATTTTACCGCCGAAAAGAAGGTGCTCCTGGTGGTGGGCGGAAGCAGCGGTTCCCAGTTCATCAACACCACCGTCCGGGATCTGCTGCCGGAGCTTACCAAGACCTATCAGATCATCCACCTGTGCGGCAAGGGCAATCTGGACCCCTCCTTAAATGACCGTCCGGGATACGCCCAGTTCGAGTACGCCAAAAAGGAGCTGGCCGACTTCTTCGCTCTGGCGGACCTGGTGATCTCCCGGGCAGGCGCCAACGCCATCTGCGAGATCCTGGCCCTGCGCCTGCCCAACATCCTGATCCCCCTGTCCGCCAACGCCAGCCGGGGAGACCAGATCTTAAACGCCCGCTCCTTCGAGCAGCAGGGCTTCAGCTTCGTCATCGAGGAAGAGTCCCTCACGGGTCTCACACTGAAAAACGCCATCGAGCAGGTCCTTGCCAACCGGCAGCAGTACATAGAGGCCATGGAAGGCAGCAAACAGTTAAACTCCATCGATACCATCATTGAATTGATCGAGGAGACGGCCAAATAATCATAACTCCCGAAAACAGAAAGTCACGGTGCTTTCCTTTTATCCGTCATAAACAGACAGTATGAAAGGGAAAGCGCCGTGACTTTGTTCTCTCCGAAGCGCGATTTGCCATGTCCTATTTTCCACAATCTCTGGGCAGGACTTTCTGCTGCCCTATGCCTTTGGATACCGCAGCAGCTCCGCCAGCGCCTGGGCCTCCCCGTCCCCGTAGGACAGCTGCTTCCAGGTCAGCAGATCCCGGTTGTCCCCGTCCTTGTACCGGGGGATCAGGTGAAGATGGAAGTGGAACACGGTCTGCCCGGCCACCTCCCCGTTGTTCTGTACCAGGTTAAAGCCGTCGCACTGAAGCTTCTCTGTCATGTGGGCCGCCAGCTTCTTGGCCAGAAGCATGGCCTTGGCCGCCAGGTCCTCGGGCAGCTCATAGAGATTGGCATAGTGCTCCTTGGGCAGGATCAGGGCGTGGCCCTTCGCCGCCGGGCTGATGTCCAGGATCACCCGGAAATCCTCATCCTCGTAGATGGAGGCGGAGGGGATCCGCCCGTCGATGATCTTACAGAAAATACAGTCGTCTCTCATATTCTTTCACTCCTTACGCAAATTTTGTCGTTTTTTGAACGCCTGTTGTAATTGTATTTTTCCCCGGAAAATGCTAAACTTAAGCATATCTTGGCAGGGCAACTGCCGTTTGGGGAGGTATTTATGTTAAATAATGAGTACTATTCACAGGTATTCCATGAAATGAAAAATTCTGTCACGCTGATCAGCAGCTATCTTCAGTTGATCGAAAAAAAGCACCCGGAAATCGCGGGCTTCGACTACTGGGTTACCTCCAAAAACGAGACCGCCCGGCTTCGCACCATCACCACCGAGTTATCCCAGGTAAAGCTGGGAAGCCAGCTCACCTTGGAGCCGGTGGACCTGCGGGAGTTCATCGTCGACTGCTGCCGCGGCTTCCACTGTTCTGACAGCCAGGAGGGAATCACCTGCGCCCTGACGCTGCCCGATACGCCCCTGCCTGCCCGGATCGACGCCAAGCAGCTCCGCCTGGCCATGATCAACCTCCTGAAAAATTCCTGCGAGGCCATGGACAACCAGGGGCTGGTGGAGGTGGAGGCTCTCCTGGAAAATGGCTGCGTCGCCGTGCGCATCAGAGATTCCGGCTGCGGGATCCCGCCCGCCCTCATGGAGAAGATCTTCGAACCCTTCGTCTCCACCAAGGAGGACGGGAGCGGCCTGGGCTTAAACATCACCCGACAGATCGTGGCCGCCCACGGGGGAACCATCACGGCGTCCTCCCGGGAGCGGCAGGGCTGTACCTTCACCGTGACGCTGCCCTGCATGCATACCACAAATATTCCTCATCCCCTTTAGTATATAAATTTTGCTCCGGAAAGTCAATCACTGACGCGGCGGAGAATTGCCCACGGCGCACATACTTTTCATGGGGTGTGGAAATAGCCAAGCTTTGCAGCTTTTGACTGGAACACAGCCCTGGATGGCGATTTTGTTATAAGCAGACCATTGAAAGACGCCGGCACTTGGCGAACCAGCCGCTTGCGGACGGCGAGCCTAGTACCGCTGCGTCTTTCGCTGAGCGAGAGCGTGTCTGCGTTAACAAATGCGCCATCCAGGGAACGGGGTGTTTTCTCCCATCTCTCTTCCCCGGCGGGCCGGTCAATACATCTCCTCCGTCTTAGGCCGCTTTTTCCGATATAAAAGAAGGCCCAGCAAAATACCGCTGACCAAACCGCCCACATGGGCCAGGTTGTCCACCCCGGTGGCCGTAAAGCCGTAATATAAGGTCAGAACCGCCATGAAAATCAGCCGGTTGGCCGTCAGATCCTCCAGCCTGCCGCGGTTTCTCACCACAATATAGATCAAAGCCCCGATGACGCCGAAGATCGCGCCGGAAGCGCCGCCGGACACGGCGTAATCCCCGGTCCGCGCCATATAAAGCAGCGAGCACACACTGCCGCCCAGCCCGGACAAAAGGTACAGGATCACATACTTCACATGCCCAAGAGCTCGCTCCAGATTGTCCCCCAGGAAAAACAGGATCAGCATATTGTTCGCCACATGGCGGATGCCGAAATGGACAAACATACAGGTGACCAGCCGGTACCATTCACCGTCCGCCAGCACAGCGTCCGGAAACATGGCACCGTGGGCGTACATAAAGCTCCCGCTCTCGGTATCCCCCATAAGATCCAGCACAAAAAACACCAGCACATTCAGGGCGACGATCACTTTGTTGCATATATCATAGGGCCTCTTTCTCATTCTGTCTCCTCCGGGCAAAAATGCTCCTGTCCGCAGCGCCGGCAAGGTATCCCGCAAATCCGACCTGCAAACCTTTGTAAATAACTCTGCCCTCTAAGCATACCACATTTTTGCCCCAAGTTCACTACAGAAATATATATTCCTCCAGGCCGAAGGTGATCCTGTCTCTGGGCGACAGCTTGACCTTCTGCCTGTATTCCAGCAATTCCCCGTTCAAGAAGGTCCCATTGGTGGAATTCAAGTCCTCCAGGTAATAGTCCTCCTCCACCCGCTCGACGCGGGCGTGCATCCGGCTGACGCTCCTGCCGGGAATACAGAGGTCCGCCCCCTCTCCCTCCCGGCCAATGAACGCCACCGGGAGATCGATTCGAAGCTCCGGTCCCTTCCCCTCTCCCGCATGCCGCAAAATTCCCTGAACCGCCTGCCGGGCCATCAGAACCTCTGTCTGACAGACCACCGGGGGCTCCCCGGGAGCCGGAGCATAGGATGTTCCCGGCTGGTCCCCGGCTATCGGGCTATAGTATGTTCCCGGCTGATCCCCGGCGGACGGACCATAGGATGTTCCCGGCTGGTCCCCGGCTATCGGGCTATAGTATGTTCCCGGCTGGTCCCCGACGGACGGACCATAGTAGTTTGTCCCCGCTGATTCTCCGCTCCTCTCCGTCTCTTTTCTGACAGCTCTCTCCCGCAGGCGCCTTTGCAGTATTCCCAGCCCTTTCCGTATGCCTTTTTGCGGCTCCTGCTCCTGGAAGCTCCCCCTCTCCGGGAAAGGCAGAAATTTCCGGGCTCCGCCGGCGGCAGTTCCCGGTTCCTGCATTGCTTCTGACCTCCGCGTTGCTTCCGGCCTCCGCGCTGCTTCCAGCCTCTGCGCTGCTTCCGGCCTCTGCGCTGCTTCCGCCCTCTGCACTGCTTCCAGCCTCTGCGCTGCTTCCGCCCTCTGCACTACTTCCGGCCTCTGCGCTGCTTCCAGCCTCTGCGCTACTTCCGCCTCCTGCGTCCTGCCCCCTTTTCCGGCGGACAGAGCTCTCTGCAGCATTTCCTGAAAGGACGTCTCCCGGCCCAGAGACTGCTGATACATCTCATAGGCCATGGCCGATGCCAGCCTGTCGCTGTGGTCAAGCCGGCGCAAAAGCTGCTCCATCAGCTCCTGAAAGGACTGCCGAAGATCCTCCTGAAAGCCCGGCAGATAGACAAAGTCCACGGTATTATGAGCAAAATCCAGATACAGATACTCCTGCTTCAGCAAAAGATGTTCCTCACAAAGCAGGTACGCCGAAACCTCCTTAAGCACCTCGTCCACGGTCTCAAACAGCCGCCTCAGCAGGCCGGCGTCCGCCTGCTTTCGCTCCAGATAATCCGACAGGGTATGCTTTCCGGTAATGTTGTACCAGAACCGGACCGCGCCGTCCGCCACCTCCGCCTCCACAGGCAGAAGTCCCGGAATCCGGTTGTAGGACAACATGTTCAGCTCACACACTTCCTCCGGTTCGACGTCTCCCCTGAGCATCATATAGCTTTGATCAAAATGCCTTCTATAGCTTACTTCCACATGCTTCTCCTTCTAGGGCAGCAGCTCCTTCACAAAGAACAGCCTCCGAAAGCTGTCTGCCAGCCCCTCTATATTCATTTTATCGATCAGCGCCGTATCCAGAGTCTCCTGGTAAAGTCCGATGGCAGTCTTTAAGATCCACAGGATCACCAGAAGTATCAGGCTGAATACAAACGCCGCCTCCACCGTTATGCTTCCTTTTTTCACTCGCTTTCCCTCCTACACACCTGCGGATAAAAGCTCGATCAGGAGCATTGTCAAATATCCCAGAAACAGGAAGGGCACAAAGGGCAGCTCCCGATATTTCTTATGCTTTCCCAGCGCCAGCACTCCCAGGGAAAAGACCGCCGCATACAAAAGTCCCGTAAAAAGCAGCTCCACATTGGCGGCGCCTCCCAGGAAAACGCCGGAAACCACCAGCAGCATGCCGTCCCCCATCCCGATGCTCCCCCGGGTGAGGGCGCTTACGCCCATCATGGCAAGGCCCACCGCCATGCCCAAAAGTATGCTCACCACGGAAAGCTTCTGAAAAAACAGGTGCAGCCCCATCCCCGCTATGGCAAACAGCGGCAGAAACCGCGCCGATATCGTTTTCTTCCGCAGGTCCTCCACCCCGTACAGGGCCAGCATTCCCAGTAAAATCCCATGCTCCATCATTCTCCTCCGCACCGGCTGCAAGCGGTCCTTCCCTCCGCCTCCGAAAGCCTCACAAGATACACCGTCCGTTTCAACCCGCTGCAGGAAAGGCTGGTGTGGTACCTTTCCCCTTCCTCTGTGACATAGTAATAAGAAAAAAGTCCCGGCTCTCCGCCGCAGAGCCGGCAGGCCGTGTAGCCCTCCGCCAGCGCCTCCCCCTGCCCGATCCGCCGGGTGGACAGCCTGAGATAGGTACACTCCGCAGTAGTGTGATATACCTCTCCGTTCTTTGTTATGTAAACTAATTGTTCCTCCTCAGCTTCCACCGCGTCCCCTTCCTTATGGTATCCGGTCCATTTTTTCATGTGCACCCGCTGGGCGATGGGAATCTGTCCGATGCCAAACAGCGACACCGGCAGTTTTATCCGGTACTGAATCCGCAGGTCCACATACTCCCCCTTAAGGCTTGTCCCGTCAAAGCCGATGCCGAGACGTCCTCCCACCAGGAGGGAGTCTGTAAGCTCCTCCTCCAAAAGCTCCTTATGAAAATAGCCCGCTGCCTTCACCACCGCCGCCTCCTCCCCCGCAGCCGTCAGGGACAGTTGACTCCCCGCCTGGGCCAGCGCCTGGGACGTTAAGTGAGTCACCTGCAATACCCGAAAAAAACTCAGCACCGTCACCATCACGAACAGAAACAGCGGAAACACCAAAGCCGCCTCCAGGGTCAGGCTGGCGGCACTTGGAGCGCGCCCATGCAGGTTCCCGACTGGGCCGCCGGCCCCGAGGGCGCTTTGGGGTGCCTCCTGCATTGTGATTGTGGGTTGTGGAACTTTTTCGAAAAATAGAAGTTCTTTGTGGATAAGAGAGTTCTTTTTGTTTTTATTTATTTCAAGAGGCACCGCAAAACGCCCTCCCTTCTGCTCTTGCTTACATGATAGGCCCTCTTCTGTCCGGAGCAGGCCTCGCCTATTGGGGCCCTGGCTTAGCCGGGATTCCCGCCTGTCGAAGCCCCGGTCTACCCGCCTGTCGAAGCCCCGGTCTATCCGCCTGTGGGAGCCCCGGTCTACCCCGAGGCCCCGTAAGTCATTTCCGCAGGCACCGGAAAAGCGAAGGTATCCCAGCTTGACCCGGCCAGCAGATTAAAATTCCAAAACAGCGGTTCCGCCTCATAGGAAAAACTGCCCTCCACCGCCTGGATCATATGGTCCATGCGGATCTGCTCATTTCGCTCGATCAGATCCATACACCGGTAATTGATGGTGCGGTCCGAAAGCAGAAACAGCAGGATCTGCAGATACTGGGTGTAGCTTAAGCCCTCCCCGTCCTCCTCTGCCTCCGCGCCGCTCTCCACCGTTGCTTTACAGTTCGTCAGATCGCTGCTCCACTGGTCCGCCCGCTTCAGGAGCGGAACCTTCTTTCCCGCCAGCAGGGAGCGGATATCCAGCACGCTCTCCACGAAGGCCCAGGCCAGCAGCACGCCGATCTGAACCGCGTTGATCAGCGGCACGATCCCGGTAAAGCCCACCGTGGCCGTGGCAATGGTGAGAGCCATGGCTTTTTTCCCGCTGTCCTGAAGAATGGTAAGGAAGTTCATCACCTCCCGGATTCCAAGAAGCTCGTACACCACCTTCTCCAGATTCTGACTGTCGTCCTTCCCGCCAGCCAGCAGGTATTCCATCTCGTAGTCCAGCACCTTCTCCTGGGCTCCCTTTTCGCTGCTCTCCACGAAATTGGAAAAATAATTCTGTATGTAATACTGGAGCCAGAGCCGGTCCAGCAGGCCCCTCTCCGCCTGCTTCGTCCAATTTCCCTGATTCAGCCTGCGGTCCTCCAGAAAATCCCCGCCCGCGACGGCTTTCCCGGAAATCTGTGAGGGGTCAGGCGCCACCAGTCCCAGTACCGTGGAGCTTTTCAGCTCCTTTACGTACTCCATGGGATTCTCAAGCTCCTGCGCCGCCGACTCCTCCAGCGCTCCCATATCGGTGCCGCTGGCAGCAGGCACGTCTGATTCCCCGACACCAACGCCGCTGCCAGCTGGCGCATCTGATTCCCCGACACCTGCGCCGCTGGCGCCGGCTTGGTCCCCGGCGTCTCCTTCGTCCCCGCCGGTTCCCTCCTCCTGCTGTTTTTTGATTTCCTCCGCCTCATCCATGGCCTCCCAGGCCTGTTCCCAGCGGTCCTCCTTCTGCTCTGTCTGCTCCTTGACCTCGCTGCTGTCCTCTCTTAGCTGCTTTAGCTCCTCCAGCACGTCGGCGGCTGCCTCCAACTGCATTTGCAGGGCCACCTGACTCTGAAATACCTGGCCGTCGTTGTCCGTCGCCAACTGATAATGGGAAAACTCTATGGCCCCAAGGGCCAGATTCACAAATTCCCATCCCTTTTGGCCCAAAGCTTCGCCCCGGTAGGAGAGGTTCTGACGAACCTCCTCCATTCCCCGGGCGAGGAGCCTGTTCATGGAGAACTCCCCCTCCTGCCAGCTTCCGTCCAGAAACAGCAGGTGGTAATCCTCCCACAGGCCCGCCTGATAATTGCCGAACAGGGACTGCATGCACTGCTCCGTAACCGTCTGGGCCCGGCTTCTGAGACAGAAGACCCTGGCGCCCTCCAGCAGCGAGAACAGAAAGGACATGACCAGCACCAGAACCAGGGACAGAAACAGGGTCACACTTCCCTTTCTCAATAAATTTTCCCCGCTTCTTTGTCGATGCTTCTGAAAATATCCTGCACCAGCGCGGTGATCCGGTCCTTGAAAATAGCCACCAGAGCGATGAGCACCACCAGGATCAGGATCACCTCCACCACGCCGATCCCGTCTTCTTCCTGCAAAAAAGCTTTCAGTTGTTCCATCATAACGATCTCCTCCTACTATCATTTTTTACTCTAAGCTACAAATACACACGGCATACACCCATGCGTCTTATCAAGCCCCTATCCGCCCGTCCCGGGGCATACCTGTATTTATACCCTCATGGACAGCATGGCCGGCACCAGCAGTACGGCAAACACCAGGATCAACAGCAGGCCCATGGGCAGAAGAAGCTTGGTGCCTGCCTCCTCCCCCAACTGTCTGGCGCGGGCTTTCCGCTGTTCAAAGGCCTCCTCCGCCTCCAGATCCAGCAGCTGCTGCATACCACGGGTTCCCTTCCGCACATTTTGAATCAGCAGGGAGGCAAATTTCCGGTATTGGGGCTTCTCACACCGCCGCCCGAAATTTTCATAAGCCTGAAGCTCCCCCAGCCCGTCCTGCATCTCGTGCCAGGTTTTCAGCATTTCCTCGTATCCCGGTCTCAGGAAGATCCTTCCCGCCCGCCTCTGGTCCCGGTATTCCAGCGCCAGCTTGGCCCAGGCCGCCGGCACGGTCATGCCCGCCCCCGTGAGCAGGGAAAGCTGGCTGACAATATCCGGGTAATCCAACAGAAGCTGACTGTCCCAGGCTTTTTTCTGCCGGTCCTGCTTCTCCCTTCCATACACGTACCAGGCCACCGCCAGAACCGCTCCCAAAAGCAGCACCTTAAGATGCTCGCTCTCCCGGGGCAGGGACCATTTCAGCGCCACGCCATCGGCCTCCCTGGGCAGCGTCAGGGTGCTCTGGCCGCTGCTCTCATTCTCCTTCGCAAGCTGATGTTCCACCTCCTTTAACACCGACTCCTCCCCGGTGAGGGGCAAAGGGACAAGCCGCAGATAAAATTCGTGCAATGCCTCATAGTCCTGACAGCTAAGCCTGGCGGTGGCCTTGACCAGCGCCGTGTCCTCCGTGAGAGCTTCCCAGGAGATCACTCCCTCCGGGCTTACCAGCTCATAAGGGTCAAAGGTCATATCCACCTCCACCGCCCCCTCCGCCAGCAGTGCGGGGACCTTAAGATCGCTGGAAATTTCATCCGCTGAGGTGTTTTCTCCCAGAATCTCCCGCTCCAGTTCCTCCCGGGCCGCGTCAAAAAGCTCCTCCGCTTCCCGGGCCGTCACTTTCTGCTCCTCCACCGTCACCCCGTAGCGGTATTCCTCCCCCAGCTCCTCCGCCTTCAGCCAAAGCTGCACCTCCCTGTCCCCCTGGCCAGCCGGATTCCGCTCCAGGCTTGCCAGTTCCTCCTGCTTCGGACTGTCCAGCCCCTCCGTTGCCGCCGTCAGCAGGCACAAGGCCCCGGTGGCCGCCCCGATCAGCAAAAAATGCCTGTATTTCCAGCCGGGGCGTTTCTTCTTCAGATAAAGAAAACTGCCCAGGCAAAGAAGCGTCAGCAGGCCATAGAAAAACACCGTCCTCATCCGCCTTCTCTCCTTCCCACCTCAGATTCGAATATCCGCGATCCGCCCCGACAGCAGATAGGCTCCGCCGTAAATCAGCAGGCACAGACTCATGATCACTCTGCCGGGAACGCCTTCATACATCACCTGCAAAAATCCCGGTGATGTCAGGTCCACAAAGAACAAGATCCCCATGGGTATCACGTTCATGATCCGCTGCTCCAGCCGTCGGGCCGCCGCCATGGTCTTAAGCTCCCGCTCCAGCTCGATCTTATCCCCGATCCGCCGGGAGGTCTCCCGGAGCACCCGGGCAAAATCGCTGCCATTTCGCTTGGCAAACCCGAAAACCTGTCCAAATCGGACGATCTCCTCCACGCCGCTTCTCTCCGCAAGATCCGCAAGCAGCCCTTCCACCGGAATATTCAGCCTGATCTGCTGGTTAATGCCCCGAAGCTCCCGGCACATCTCCGCCTTCTCCCCCAGAAGATGGCCAAGCTCCTTCTCCGCCTCCAGAAAAGCATTTTCCACGGAATACCCGGAGTAAAGGGAAGCCGTCACCACCCGAATGCACTCCTTGAACTGTTCCCGCAGCCGTTGCTGCTGCATTTTGATCTTCGCCCGTCTTCTCCCCCAATAGAGAAACGGCCACACCCCCGCAAAAGCAACCATTCCCCAGAGACTGCGGTAAAACAGCCAGGAGATCAAAAGAGAGAGTCCCAGAGCCTGGACCGTGCACAGAAGCATATCCGCAAGGCTTCTGTGATAGCGGCGGTAGTCCCGCCCCGCGGCCTGTTGTTTCTTCCGCCTGGACACCTTTTGCCGCCTGCCCGCGAGACCTGCCCGGGGACTGCCTCCTGCCGCCGGACTGGCCCCTGCCGCCGGACTGCCCCTAGCCGCCGGACTGCCCCCGGCTACTCTATTCCCGCCGCCAAAAGCTTCTCCCGATCCTGCAGCTCGCCTTCCTTTTCCCAACATCCCGTCACCTCCTCACCCTCTCCCGCCGTCTCCCGGAACCGGTACAGCGGGTTCAAACAAATCTGATGATTCTCATAGCCCGTCACCTCCACAATATCCAGCACCCTCCGGCTTCTGTCCCGCAGCCGTCCCAGGTGCACCAGCACATCGATCCCTGCGGCGATCTGGGCCCGCACCGCCTCCAGGGGCAGCTCCATCCCCATCAGCACCATGGTCTCGATCCGCTTTAACATATCCTGACAGCCGTTGGCATGTCCGGTGCTCAAGGACCCGTCATGGCCGGTGTTCATGGCCTGGAGCATATCCAAGGCTTCCCCTCCCCGGATCTCGCCCACGATGATCCGATCCGGCCTCATACGAAGAGCCGTGCGGATCAGATCCCGGATGGTGATCTCGTTCCCCGCCTCCATATTGGCGTTGCGGGTCTCCATCCGCACCAGATTTGGCACGTTCTGAATCTTAAGCTCCGCGGAATCCTCGATGGTGATGATCCGCTCCCCGGCAGGAATGTAGGCGGACAGGGCGTTTAAGAACGTAGTCTTGCCCGAGCCGGTCCCGCCGGAAATGAAGATATTGTACCTGGCCCGCACCAGCTTCTCAAGAAATTCCGCCGCCTCCCGGCTCAGGGAGCCCAGGCCGATCATATCCTCAATGGTGAGGGGTTTACGGGAGAATTTTCGGATGGAGATGCAGGAGCCGTCGATGGCGATGGGCTGCAGCACGATATTCACCCGTGAGCCGTCGGGCAGACGGGTATCCACGATGGGCGAATACTCGTTGACCACCCGGTTGTTGGTCCCCACGATCTGCTGGATCACATTTTCCAGCTTCTCCCGGCTCTGAAAGCATTTCTCCCACTGGAACAGCCGTCCCTGCTTCTCATAGAAAATTTTTCCGGCACCGTTGACCATGATCTCCGTGATCTCGTCGTCCTCCAGAAGCTCCTGCAAAATATCCAGCCGGCGCAGGGAATAAAAGACCTCCCGCCGGAGCCTGCGTCGTTCCTCCACCGACAGCACCTTCTCCCTGGCCCTCCGGCAGACGGCCTCGTCGATGATGGACAGGATCTCCTCGTCCGGTATCTCCCTGGAAATATCCAGCCGCTCCATCACATAGCTTCTAATCTGTTCCATACTCCAACCGTCCCATACACTTGTCTCCTCATAATTCCGGCCCCGATCCATCCTTCATACACCGGACCGCCCTGGCCCGGTCCCCCAAAATTCCGTAGGGCCACTGATGCAGCACCGGCTCCTGTTCCAGCATGCCCTCCTCCGCCATGGAAAAGGTCACATACTCGATCCTGCCGGACAACTGCTCCATACCGCTTTTGATCATGCTCGTCTCAAACTGCAGCCGCTGTCTTAGGGCCATGGCACTTTTGTCCAGCACGGCGTAAACGTTGCTGCACTGCTCCAGCAGATGGAAGAAGCCCGGAACCATGATCCCAAAATCCAGAAAGATCACGTCGTATTCGGTGCGCTCCACCAGCAGGGCCAGCAGCGCCTGGTAATCCTCCGCCCCGGTCTGACTTAAGAGCTGGGCGTCTGTCATGGGCGGAATATAATCCACCCGGTTGACGCTGTGGACCACGCTCTCCAACAGCCCCTCCACCTGGTTCCCATAGTCGGAGATCAGGTACAAAAGGTCCGACAGGTCCCGGCGGTACTCCTCCTGAAGCCAGGTTCCGAAGCCCGCCCACTCCCCCAGGTTCACATACAGCACCCGCTTCTCCAGGGCCAGGATCTGGGCCATTGTCAAGGCAAAGGGCGTCTGCATCCGGCAGTGGGTGGGCGAATACAACCCGATGACCTCCTTCTTGCGCCGGCTGACGGAAGAATCCACCCTGCCCAGCTTCAGATAACAGGCAAACATGGACCGCAGGATCTCTTCCCCGGACTGGTACTTGAAAATGGACGGCTCCTGCTCCTCTGTCCAGTCCGGCGTCTCCGCCAGATGGATGTACAGCCCTTCCTCCAATTCCTTCGCTATCACCTTCTCGAAGCCTGTCCCCAGCAGAACAAGGTCAAAGGGCTGCTCCCTGCGCCGCTCCCGGAAGACCTGCCGCTCCGAGAAGGTGTACACCTTAAGCTGACCGCCGCGCCTGTGCATGATATACTCTGCCAGCCGCTCCCTGTAGGCGTCCTGGGCCTCGCAGAGAGCCACGGTCATTTTTCTCACATCATCACCCCCATTGTGATCACAAATCCCGCCAAAATGGCAATGGAAAATGAAATGGTATTTTGTTTTCCATCCGACGGCTGGCGGTAGGCAAGAATGCGTCTCTCCCTGAGACACCGACCCCCATACCGGAAGAAGTACCCAAGACGTGCGGTCAGATTTCTCTGATACAGCAGTTTTATAAGTGATAGAACAGCTCCCGTCAAAAAAGACCACACGATACAGCAGCATAAGATTTTCAGGTTCCAAATACTCCCAATCATGGAAAACAGTTTGATGTCGCCTGCGCCAAGCGCACGCATCAGAAACAAAAGAAACAATACGATAACCGGAAAGACTATCTGCAATGCAGATAAGAATAGGCCCTTGATCCCAGACTCCCATATCTGAAAAAAGAAACCTGTCAAAATACCAAGGCCGATCAGCCGGTTCCCGATCCTGCCCGATGTCACATCCGTGGCCACCGCCGTCGTCAAAAGCAGCAGCGTCCACAGAACCTTTACTTCCCCAATTCATCACCTCGCTTTTGTAGTTTGGATTATAGAACAAGATTGCGCGTTTGTCTACCCCTATTTCAAAACTCGTCCTTTTTCGTAAATTTTCTACAAAATTTCAACGGATAAGCTTCTTTAAAAAAGTGCAAACCCGCCAAC
>CALWDR010000175.1 GCA_944376745.1 uncultured Lachnospiraceae bacterium | reverse complement strand
GTTGAAGGGACCAACAGCAAACTAAAAATGATAAAGCGTACCATGTATGGACGATGTAACATAACCTTACTGGCTGCGAAATTGATGTATTCAAAGTCGGGCTTAACGGATAATTGCGGATGAACCTGGATGGCAAGATCGTTTCCAGCGTCAATGCTTCCATCAAAGCCGATTATTATTATGATAGCTACTATGCGGACAGTGGGGAAAAGGATTTTCGGGAGGAATTCTGGGCGATGCTTACAGCCAACGCCAGAAGGCCGTCCTTTTTCATCATGAACCGCGACAGCAGCGATTATTATCTGTGCGTAGCAATGCGGCAGTTAAATGATCAGGATATGGAGAAAAGCTATGTCGTCGTGGTAGTTCTGGAACAGGGGTATATCAATCAGCTGATCGAGCAGAGAAACATGGATTCCGGGGGAATCACTATGATGTTTAATCAGGATAAGGAGTTGCTTTTCAGCAGTGACCGGAATCAGAACTGGAATCTTGACGGGTATTCTAAGATCGGAACACCGTATCAGATGAAGCTGGATCAGAAATCCTATATGCTTCAGGTGGAGGAGTCCAGTATTCTGGAGGGGTATTACGCCTCGGCAATTCCGTTCGATTATTTTTGGAAACAGTTGTTCCGGCTTCGCCTGTTTTGCGGCATCAGTATCGTAATTTCCTGCCTTACCAGTATTTTGGTGGCGTACCGGAATACCGTCCGCGCGTATGAGCCTGTAAAAAATATGGTTGCCAGGCTGCAAGGCGAGAAAGAGACGGCGGATCAGGGCAGAGTGTACAGGGAATTTGAGTATATTACCTCCCTGTTTGAGAAGCAGAAAGAGGAATGGAGGCTTTTGAACCTGAAACTGAAGAGCAGTGAAAATCTGCGCAGGGACCGATTCCTGACGGCACTTCTGGACGGAGGGGTGGAAGGAGATATTTATGAGGCCTGCGCGAAAGCTGGCATAGAGCTTTGCTCCTGGCGGTTTCTGGTGGGGATCATGTTGATAGAGGCAGAGAATACGATGGGAATGGATCTGCTTCCTTTTATTATAGGAAATGTATTTGAGGAGCTGTGTAACCGGGTGCACAGGGGATATGTGGTTGCAAGCTCTGAGAACCGCTATACCGTGCTGGTGAATATAAGAGGAGAGGCGGATGTGTCGTCTGTAAAGGAGATCTTGGAGGAGGGAAAACTGTTCTTAAAACAGCACTATGCAGGAGAGATCGTGATGGCCGTCAGTGAGATCCATACTGGGGCGGAAGAAATTCCCGCTGCCTGTAAGGAGGCCATCAAGGCTTTTCAATACCGGTATCTTTTGGGGGATATGCAGATCCTGGAGTATGACAGGGTTCGGGATCGGAGGTTTTGTTATCACGCTTCCGCAGAGTCCCGGCTGTCCAAAATGATGCTGAAGTATGTCCGTGAGCCGGAAGAGACAAAGGAGCCGGATAAATTTCTGGAGGAGCTTTTGATCCTTCACGGTATTAACAAGGAGGCTTCCATGGAGACCGTGGAGTGTTTTAAATTCGAGATCGCAAGCACCATAAACAGGGCCATGAGCTCTGTGGGGTACTCGGCCCAGGAAGGAGCGGAGGCGGTTACGGAGCTTTTGGCGAAGCCTACGCTGGAGCAGTTTAAGGAAATGCTGGGCCAGCTTCTTAGCATGCTCCGCGAGAAGAACCGGGAGAATAGAGAGGAGCAGGATTGCGCGGGCCAGGCCCGGCGCTATATAGAGGAGCATTTTTCTGACCCGGATCTGTCGGTGACGATGATCGGGGAGCAGGTGGGACGTTCCGGCGGCTATGTGTCGAAATTGTTTAAGAGCCGCTATGGAGTCTCCATACCCGGTTATGTGGTGTCCGTTCGCCTGAATCATGCCAAGGAGGAATTGCGGGGGACAGGGAAAAGTATTTTAAAGATCGCGGAAGAGAGCGGATTTTTGAGCAGCAATGTGTTCATCCGGCAATTTAAGCAGCAGGAGGGGATTACGCCTGGGGAATACCGGGAGATGGCAAAAGGGCTGAAACAGGAAAGTCCGTAAGCAAAGATTCTGGTTTTGGTCTATCATGACCGGAATGGTAGATGTAAAATCGGAGAAAATCCCGGTTTTCGTCCATGATTTCCGGTTTCATCCATTTACAGAGCATGGATTTGCGTGCTAGCATAAATGCCGCAGGGAACAACCAGAAGACGCTGGGGTTCCGGGAAGCTTCCAATCATTTTTCTTAATGTTACAAAAAATTTCACAAAAACAGAAGGAAGAAGCAGTAATATGAAGCGAAGAAGCTTAACACAGGTATTGGCGATCACGTTAACTTTTACCATGGCCGTGGGACTGGCCGGATGCGGCGGTGAATCAGAGGAAGGGAGTAATGAAAGCCAGGACTCTGGCAAGGGATCTGTTGAGATAGGAGAGGATGTGGAACCGGTGGACGTCACCTATCCTCTGGATACGGAGGATACGCTGACCGTATGGTCCAAGGGTCAGATTACCCCGGCCACCTGCTACGCGGACTATACCGAGTCCCCGTTCCATACCGGACTTGCGGAAAATACAGGCGTGGAGGTGGAGTGGCAGTTCCCGGCGGAGGGCGCGGATATCACGCAGGCTTATAATCTGCTGCTTACGGAAGAAGTGCTGCCGGATATAATTTTTACGGATATCATGCCTTCCGATGCCCAGCAGTTGATCAACGACGGTATCATTTACGATCTGACGGAGTATCTTCCTATTTACGCGCCGGATTATTGGGAGACGATCCATGATCCCAAATACGAAAAAGTGCTAGAGTCTCTGACAACGGACAGCGGCAGCTTCTACGGCGTGGAAAATTTCTGTGAGGATCTGTTCAATATTACCTACCTGGGGCCCGTCATCCGTCAGGACTGGCTGGACGAGTGCGGACTGGAAGCACCGGTTACCCTGGACGATTGGGAGAAGGTGCTGGTTGCTTTCAAAGAAAAATACAATGCCACCATGGGTTTCTATACGGCTCGTTTTAATATGTCCGGTCTGGCTTCCGGAGCGGGAGCTTACGGCAACTTCGGCGGTCTGTCCTTTTATGTGGATGACGATGGAAAGATACAGGTGGCTCAGACCCAGGAGGAATGGAAAAATTACGTGGAATATCTGAACCGCTGGTGGGAGATGGGGCTTATTGACACGGATTCTCTGACGATGGACGACGTTGCAATGCGGACCAAGGTGCTGAACAATGAGATCGGCGCATCCCTTACGGCCAGTTCTCAGCTTACGAACTGGAGAGCTGACGCGGAGGCGGAAGGAACCGGGGCTAACTGGGTCGGCATTGAATATCCGAGAATCGCAGAGGGCGAGCCCACCTGCTTTATTCAGGCACGCTACAGCGGGACGCAGGGCTGGTGCGCCATGATTACCACCTCCTGTCCTGAGGAGAAGCTGATTACCGCTTTGGAATGGCTGAATTACGGGTATACCGAGGAAGGCATGATGTACTGGAACTACGGTACGGAGGGTGTCAGCTATTATCTGGACGAGGAGGGGCAGCCTCAGTGGACGGAGCTGGTCACCGAGGACCCGGACGGTACCAGCACGGCCCGGGGAAAATATATCGGAACCAACGGCACTGGCATTTCTGTTCAGCTTGCGCATATGGTAGAGATCGGATTTTCTGAGGAGACGGCAGAAGCCGTATATAAATGGATTGACAATACGGAGGCACAGGAACATTGCGTGCCGCGGATCTCTCTGACGGAGGAGGAAAATACACGGTATTCGGATTTGACAAACGCCATCAATACATATATGGAACAGATGGGATATAAGTTCCTGACCGGGGAGGAGTCCCTCGATAATTTCGATGCCTTTGTGGAGGAACTGAATGGTATGGGCCTTGCGGAAGTGCTGGAAATCCAGCAGGCGGCTTATGACCGGTTTATAGGCAAATAAGAGAGCGGAAGTACCCTATCCGAATCCCTAGAGCTTGCCGGGGATTCGGATATTTCAGACAGAAAACGAGGAGGAATTATGAGCAGGTCGATTGCGTATAAACAAAAAGCACGGCGGCTTGCCGCCGAAGGCGGGCGTCCTGGCAGTGCCGCGACTCTGAGAAAGCGGATTGCCCGGGATTTTAAGAGACACAAGTTTAAATATTTGATCGTGCTTCCCGTACTGATTTATTTTATCCTATTTCATTACAAACCCATGTATGGAATTGTCATTGCCTTTCAGCGGTTTCGTGCCAGTGTAGGAATAGCGGGGAGCCCATGGGTGGGATTCGACAATTTTGCCCGATTTTTACAGGACCCTTATTTCTGGCAGCTTCTGCGCAATACATTTACCATCAGTCTGCTGACGCTGGTATTCTCATTTCCGGCGCCGATCCTGCTGGCGCTGCTCTTAAATGAGATCCGCGTCCGGTGGTTTAAACGGACCGTACAGACCATTTCCTATATGCCGCATTTCATCGCCATGGTGGTAGCCTGTGCCATGATCAAGGCGTTTTGTCAGACCAATGGGATATTTAACGACATCATCGCTTTATTTGGAGGAACCAGGGCAAATCTCTTGTCCAATACCAGTCTTTTTTATCCGATCTATATCCTTTCTGGTATCTGGCAGGGCGTTGGCTGGAATTCCATTATCTATCTGGCGGCTTTGTCGGGAATCGACCAGGAGCAGTACGAAGCGGCCCGTGTAGACGGGGCCGGGCGGCTCAGACAGATGATCTCTATCACGCTGCCGGGACTGCTCCCCACCATTTCCATGCTGCTGATCCTGAATCTGGGCAGTATTTTGAATGTGGGGTATGAGAAAATCCTGCTGCTGTACCAGCCTCTGACCTATGAGGTGGCGGACGTGATCTCCACCTATGTATACCGGAAGGGCCTGCTTGACGCGGACTTTAGCTACAGCACGGCGGTGGGGCTTTTTAATTCCGTGGTCAACCTATTTTTCCTGCTGGTTGCCAATAAGATCAGCAAGAAGATGGGGCAAAGCGGACTATTCTGACAGAGGGCGGTGATAAAATGACAAGAACAAAGGTAAGAATGCGGAGAAGAAAGAGAAAAAACGGGAAGGACCTATTGTTTAACGTTATCCTGTATCTATTGATGATAGGGCTGGTTCTTGTGACGCTGTATCCTATGTGGTATGTGATCGTGCTGTCTTTCAGCAACAGCACGGACATTGCGAAATATACGGGACTGGTGCTGTGGCCGGAACAGTTTACTCTGGGGGCCTATAAAATGGTGTTTGAACATCCTCTGATCGTAAACAGCTTTAAAAATTCCGTGCTGGTGCTGCTTGGTTCCCTGCCCTTAAGTCTGGTGATGACGGTATTGTGCGGTTATTTTATGGCCTGCACCGGCATGATGTTCAAGAAGCTGGTGGTGGCGCTTATCCTTTTTACCATGTTTTTCAGCGGCGGTTTGATACCAGGTCTGTTGAATGTGAAAGATCTTGGATTATATGATACGCTGCTGGCGCTGATCATTCCCGGCTGCCTAAGCGTCTATAACGCGATCATCTGTAAGACGGCCATGGAGGCGATCCCTGATAGCCTGAAAGAATCCGCTTATATCGACGGAGCCAATGATTTTCAGGTGTTATTTAAGATCGTGCTTCCGCTGGTTAAGCCTACTCTGGCTGTGCTGGCTCTTTATTACGGCGTGGCCCGGTGGAACGACTGGTTTACGGCGTCGGTGTACATTACGGAGTCGGACCTCCTGCCCATCCAGAATATCATCCGGGCGGTCCTTCTGGTAAATGATGTTTCCTTAAGCAGTGCGGGCTTTGACAATTTTGATCAGTATTCGGAGGGGTTAAAATATGCCGCCATTGTGGTGTCTACGGTACCCGTTCTGTGTATTTACCCCTTCCTTCAAAAATATTTTACGAAGGGCGTCATGATCGGCGCAGTGAAGGGGTAGATAAGATGAAGTATGAATTTCCAGAGGATTTTATGTGTATATGAGGGAGAAGCACATGACGCCGGAGGTTCGGGAGGGAGATTTTGACGTCATCAGACAGCGCCTGGACTTTTACGGATTGAATTTTTATAATGGTATTTATGACAATGCCGGGCCTAAGGAGCTCCAGGAGAAAAAAGTAAAGGCCGGCGGGAATTTTCAGGACAAGCCCCAGTCTCATCCCGAGGCTGTTTATCAGGTCCTTCATATGCTGGTGGAGAAGTATGGCGTGGACATTCCCATTTACATGACGGAAAACGGACTGGCGCAGGAGGATTCCAAGAACCTGGAGGAGCTTTTAGAGGATGAAGAGCGCATTGCGTATCTGCGGCAGATATTAATCTGGCTCCATAAGGCGATGGAGGACGGCATTCCGGTGAAGGGCTACTATGTGTGGTCGCTTTTGGATAATTTCGAGTGGTCGGCGGGGTATACTCTGCGGTATGGCCTGTATTATACGGACTACAAGACGAAACAGCGGATTCCGAAGAAGAGCGCGGAGTGGTACCGGGAGGTGATCAGACAGCGCGGGGTTTAAATCTTGAACCATGACATGGCTGAATATTTCCCCATCTCGCAAAATGTAACCCGCCCTTCAAAAATTTTACATTTTTCGTACAATCTATAGTGTACTTTCAAACATTTTTCTGCTAAAATAGCAATAGAGAATGCAGGAGGTGCCTTACAGTTGGATGACAGGATGAGGGAACGAAGGGCGTTGGAGGTAAGAAGAGCCAGGCAGAGAAGGCGGCGGCAGCAGCAGATTATCCGCAGGACCTGCCTGGCTGTGGCTGCTGCGTTGGCGCTGGTGATAACGGCGGCGGTGAGCTTAAGCAGGATCCGAAAAACGCAGGCGGGAGAGACCGTGAAGCGGGAGGAAATGCAGGGAGGTCCGCAGACCGTGGACACTACATATGAGGATCTTAAGGATCCCGCAGGCGGTGACGGCGCCGGTGAGAAAGAGCCCGTAAACAGAGAACCGGTGGAGGAAGAACCGGAAGAGATCTGTGTCGTTGTGGACCCCGGGCATGGGGGCAAGGACCCGGGAACTCTGTGGGAGGGCAGCGACGGGGAGGCGGTCTATGAGAAGGACATCAATCTGGAGATTGCCCTGAAGCTGGAAGCTTTGCTGAAGGAGGCCGGCTATAAGGTCGTCATGACCAGGGAGGGCGATACCTATCCGAATCTGAGTGAAAGGGTACAGGTGGCGGCCAAAAATCAGGCAGACGTTTTCGTGAGCATCCATCAGAACGCGGTGGACAACAGCACCACTATCACCGGGATGGAGATCTATTGCAACGAAGCCTCCAACCGCAAAAGCCCCGACCTGGCCAACGCCATTTTCGACGCGGTGCTTGCGAACACCGGCGCCAAGAGCCTTGGAGTGGTGACGGACAGCGACTTTGTGGTGGTGGAGAATAACACCATGCCCGCCTGCCTGATCGAGACAGGCTTTCTCACCACGCCGGGCGAGCGAAAGAAGCTTCTGGATGACGACTATCAGGAGGAGATCGCCCGGGGGATTCTGGAGGGAATCAACCAGTTCTTTGAGGAAAACCCGGTTCGGTCCTAGCAGCGGACAGATCGCTGTGTCCACGAAGAAACAGCCGCAAATGCGCCCAGAATATGCCGCCAAAATGTGCCGGCTGAGAATTCCTTATTGAAAAATTCCGCGGAATGCGCTATACTATAGAAGTGCATTTGGCGGGATTTGTCATTTTGACGGAGGAAAAGCCGAAGACGGATTCTGTCAGGTGGCAGCCCGAAAAGAAATAAAGGATGGTAAGAACATGGCATTATTAGAACAATGGCAGCGTATTGCGTATAATCAGCAGACAGATAAAGGCGAGTTGAAGAAATTCTGGGAGAGATATTTTCTTCTGGAGAAGAAGGTGTACGAGCAGCTTCTGGAGAACCCGGACGAAGTGGTGGAGGGTACGGTCAGGGAGCTGGCGGACAAGTATGAGCTGGACATCATGGCCATGACCGGATTCCTGGATGGGATCAACGACAGCCTGATCACGCCGAACCCCATCGAGGAGATGGAGGAGGATACCCATGTGAGCCTGGCCTTCGACAAGGAAAAATTGTACAAGAACATGGTGGACGCCAAGGCGGACTGGCTCTACGAGCTGCCCCAGTGGGAGGCGATTTTTGACGAGGAGACCCGGAAGGCTCTCTATACCGAGCAGAAGAAGTCCGGCACCATCGTCAAGGAGCCCAAGATATATCCCAACGACCCCTGCCCCTGCGGCAGCGGCAAGAAGTACAAGAAGTGCTGCGGGAGGAAATAAATTTTCCCTCTTTACATTTGACGCAAAAGGGACTACAATAAGGAAGTAATGAGAACTATAAAGAAAACACATTGACGAGACGAGTAGGATGTGGAACAGATCAGAGAGAGCCGCCGGGGAAAAGGATGGACCTTCGTGGAGCGTTTTCCATGAGAGGCCGGCAGCATGCAGGCGCAGACTTTTCCGGCGCTGGAAGCGGCTTACTGGGAAGCATTTGAAGACCAGCTCCGAGTGGCCCCAATACGGCCCGGTGATTCCGTTATCATCAGATGAGTGGCTTTGGAGGGCCTTTGGCCGCCAGGGCAAGCAGGGTGGAACCGCGAGTTATTCGTCCCATGCATTACAGTGCGTAGTGCGTGGGATTTTTTATTTCATAATAAATCTCCACCCGCAGGAGAAAACAAAGTTAGCAGCAATAAATAGCAAAGGAGAGAAAATACAATGAAAATCACATTAAAAGACGGTTCCGTAAAGGAATACGAAAACGCGAAAACCATTTACGACATTGCCCTTGACATCAGCGAGGGCCTGGCCCGGGCGGCCACAGCCGGGGAAGTGGACGGCAGGGTGGAGGATCTGCGCACCGTGATCGATAAGGATTGTGAATTGAATATCCTGACCGCCAACGATGAGAAGGGCCTGGCGGCGTTGCGCCATACCACCTCCCACGTGCTGGCTGAGGCCGTGAAACGGGTGCGGCCCGAGGCCAAGCTGGCCATCGGCCCCTCCATCGACACGGGATTTTACTATGACTTCGACACGGAGCCATTTTCCAGGGAGGACCTGGATGAGATCGAGAAGGAGATGAAGAAGGTCATCAAGGAGGGGGCGAGGCTCACGCGGTTCACCCTGCCTCGGGAGGAAGCCATCGCCTTCATGAAGGAGAAGGAGGAGCCCTACAAGGTGGAGCTTATCGAGGATCTGCCCGCCGACGCGGAGATCTCCTTCTACCGCCAGGGAGAATTTGTGGACCTGTGCGCGGGCCCGCACCTGATGAGCACCAAGAACATCAAGGCCTTCAAGCTGATCTCCTCCTCCATGGCCTACTGGCGGGGGGATTCCAATCGGGCGCAGCTGCAGCGGATCTACGGCACCGCCTTCGCCAAGAAGGAGGAGCTTGCCCAGTATCTGGAGCATCTGGAGGACATCAAGAAGCGGGACCACAACAAGCTGGGCCGGGAGATGGAGCTGTTTACCACCGTGGACGTCATCGGCCAGTGCCTTCCCCTGTTGATGCCCAAGGGCGCCAAGATGATCCAGACCATGCAGCGCTGGATCGAGGACGAGGAGGAAAAATGGGGCTATGTGAGGACCAAGACGCCCCTGATGGCCAAGAGCGACCTTTATAAGATCTCCGGCCACTGGGACCATTACAAGGAAGGCATGTTTGTGCTGGGGGATGAGGAGAAGGACAAAGAGGTGTTTGCCCTGCGTCCCATGACCTGCCCCTTCCAGTATTATGTATACAAGGCCAGCCAGAAATCCTATCGGGATCTGCCTCTGCGCTACGGGGAGACTTCCACCCTGTTCCGGAACGAGGATTCCGGGGAAATGCACGGCCTGACCCGTGTGCGTCAGTTCACCATTTCCGAGGGACACCTGATCGTGCGCCCGGACCAGATGGTGGAGGAGTTCAAGGGCTGCCTGGCGCTGGCCAGAAAGTGCTTAAGGACTCTGGGCGTGGAGGAGGACGTGACCTACCGCCTGTCCAAGTGGGACCCCAACAACAAGGAAAAATACATCGGTGACGAGTCCGTGTGGGAGGAGACCCAGGAGAGCATCCGCAGGGTGCTTACCGAGCTTGAAATCCCCTTCTACGAGGCGGAGGGCGAGGCGGCCTTCTACGGCCCCAAGGTGGATATCCAGGCCAAGAACGTTTACGGCAAGGAGGACACCATGATCACCATCCAGTGGGACGCGGTGCTGGCGGAGCAGTTCGACATGTACTACATCGACCAGAACGGTGAGAAGCAGCGCCCCTACATCATCCACCGGACCAGTATGGGCTGCTACGAGCGTACCCTGGCCTGGCTTATTGAAAAATATGCCGGACAGTTCCCCACCTGGCTCTGCCCGGAGCAGGTGCGGGTTCTGCCTATTTCTGATAAATACAACGACTATGCCCAGAAGGTGCTGGCGGAGTTAAAGGACAACGGCATCCAGGCCACGGTGGATCTGCGCTCCGAGAAGATCGGCTACAAGATCCGCGAGAGCCGCATAAACAAGGTGCCCTACATGCTGGTGGTGGGCCAGAAGGAGGAGGAGGACCACACCGTCTCCGTCCGCAGCCGCTACAGGGGGGACGAGGGAGCCAGGGCCCTGGCGGACTTTATCGAGGACATCTGCAGGGAGATCCGCACTAAGGAGATCCGCAAGATCGAAGTGGAGGAGCAGTAAGTAAGACCAGGCAGGGGCTGTGACGGGGGAGATGCTCCGTACCAGGGGGCAAGGCGGCTTTCCTGGTACAGAATGAAGCCATCGGCCCCGGCTTTTACAAAAAATGTGCCGGCGCGCATAAGACGAAGATTCCGGGTCATACTATCGTTGACAAAATTTTGAAAAAAGGAGCAACGATTATGACTCAGTTAAAATGTTCGGCACAAACCTGCATGTACAATGAAGACCGTTATTGCAGCAAGGGTGACATTATGGTGGAGGGAAAGGAAGCCAGAGAGCCCTCCGCCACCTGCTGCGGCAGCTTCCGGGAGAGGACGGGGGAGCGGTCCGCCAATTCCATGGACCATCCCAGCAAAATGATCGAGGTGGACTGCGAGGCGGAAAAATGCGTGTTTAACGAGGACTGTGAGTGTACGGCCAGGGAGATCGGCATTGCCGGCGCCCACGCCTGCAACTGCGAGGATACGGAGTGCTCCAGCTTCGAATGCAGGTGCTGATTTTTCGGTCTCCATTGCGGTTTGGGGAAGGTGCTGTCAAAACCGCGTAAAGAAAACCACTACATTTTGTATGAATGTGTATATTTCTACAAAATGTAGTGGTACTTTTTTGCCCGAAAAGGGGAAATGCAGAGAATGGGAAGGAATTTTGTCGAAGGATGCCGGAAATTCGGAGAGGAATTTGTTTGATTTTTGGGGCGGAACATAGTAGAATAAGTCAAGGCGGAAGAGAAAAAGGGAATTACTGACATACGCCTGAGGAAACCGCTGCCAGAGCTGACAGATACTGGCTGGGTACAAGGGGCGCAAAGGTACATAATATATAGGAAGACAGAGAAAACAAAACGGCCCGCCGTGGGCTGGCTGGGCGTCAGGAGGAAAGCGCAGGAGAAGAAGATGTATGGGGCATAAGAGAACGTTTTGAAGGAGATGAGAGGTCGTGGAGAACTTACAGAGAGAGATTGAAACCGCTCGCAGAAAACTGGATGACGCCATCGAAGGAGGGTGCAGTGAACAAATGCGCTACAGGCTGAGTCTGGAGCTGGACCGTTTGATCGAATATTACGTTATATTGGAGGAACGGACAAGCGTGCCGGTGGCCTGACTTGAAAGAGAATGAAAGAGGCAGTCGTACAGATCCCTGGGCGGCTGCAAAAAGAGAGAGGGCAGCAGGAAAAGAAAAATCTTTTCCTGCTGTTTTTTTGCTTGCTTTTTCCCGTGTTTTGAGCTAGAATAGAGTAAAAGTGGAGCAAAGTGGTAGAAAAGGGTGTAAAGTGGAGGAAAAACGCGCCGCTGTGGCTGCAAATGCAGAGGTACCGCATTTTCAGGGCGCGGAAGAACCGGCTGAGACAGGTTCTGATTTCCCTCATCCCTCCTTGGTTTGGCAGGTGATTCGGATGTTCATGGGTGAATACAACCATACGATAGACGCCAAGGGCAGACTGATAGTTCCTTCCAAATTCAGAGAGCTTTTAGGAGATGAATTTGTGGCGACAAAGGGGCTGGACGGATGCCTGTTTGTGTACCCTGCCGAGGAGTGGAAGGTCATTGAGGAGAAGTTCCGAAGCGTGTCGCAGTTCTCCAAGGACGCCAGAAAATTTGCGCGCTTTTTCTTCGCGGGAGCAGCCGTCTGCGAGGTGGACAAGCAGGGAAGAATCTTACTTCCGGCAGTCCTTCGGGAATTTGCCGGGTTGGAAAAGGATGTGGTGCTGGCCGGCGTGCTGAACCACATTGAGATATGGAGTAAAGACCGCTGGAACGCCACCAGCCAGTACGACGACGTGGAGGAGATCGCAGAGCATATGGCGGAGCTGGGCATTTCCATTTAGCCCATGGAGCGCTTACGAAAGCCGGGCCGGAGCAGAAGGGGCCGCGTTTGACAAAGAAGACGGGAGGTACCATGGAATTCAGACATACATCCGTATTGCTTCAGGAGACAATTACATATCTGAATATCCGGCCCAAGGGTGTGTATGTGGATGGAACTCTGGGCGGAGGCGGACATGCCTTCGAGGTGTGCCGGCGGCTGGAGGAACCGGGGAGATTCATCGGCATCGACCAGGATGCGGACGCCATAGCGGCGGCGGGAGAGCGGCTTCGGTCCTTCGGGGAGAAGGTCACCATTCTTCGCAGCAATTACGAACAGATGCGGGAGGCCCTGGCGGGCATAGGAATCTATAAGGTGGACGGCATTTTGCTGGACCTTGGGGTCTCCTCCTTTCAGCTCGACGACCCGGAACGGGGCTTTACCTACCGGGAGGCGGACGCCCCCCTGGATATGCGCATGGACAGGCGGCAGAGCTTAACGGCCCGGGATATGGTAAATGCGTACAGCGAGACGGAGCTTTATCACATCATCCGGGATTACGGGGAGGACCGGTTTGCCCGGAACATTGCCAAGCACATTGTGCGGGCCAGGCAGGAGAAGCCCATAGAGACCGCCGGGGAATTAAATGAGATCATCAGGGCGGCCATCCCGGCCAAGGTGCGGGCCACGGGGGGACATCCCTCCAAGCGCACCTTCCAGGCACTGCGGATCGCTTTAAACCGGGAGCTTGAGGTGTTAAAGGATTCTTTGGACGACATGATCGACCTTTTGCAGCCAGGGGGAAGGATCTGTATCATCACCTTCCACTCCCTGGAGGACCGCATCGTCAAGGAGCTTTTTAAGAAAAATGAGAATCCCTGCACCTGCCCCAGGGATTTTCCGGTCTGCGTATGCGGAGCCGTCTCCAAGGGAAAGGTGGTCACCCGCAAGCCGGTACTGCCGGGAGCAGAAGAATTAGAGGAAAATCCCCGCTCCAAGAGCGCGAAGCTCCGGGTTTTTGAGCGGGCATAAGTGTCATAGTGATAGCGGCAATCGTTCAGATATTTGAGCGTCATAGAGATACAGGAATACCAGAGACGCAGGGATACCAGAGACGCAGGGATATAGAAAGATAGGGCAGCATTTGAATCAGGAATTATAGGGAAGAGGGACATCAGTTTATGACAAGACAGCAGGTTCGGACAGCACAGACAAGAACAGTACAGACGAGAACAACACGGACAGGAGACCGTCAGACAGACAGAAGACAGGCCTATGTGGAGGGAAATACCGTCCGCAAATTAAACGCCGTGCCAAGACGCCTTCCCGACGAGCGGGAGCGCAGAGAGCAGGAACGCAGGCGGCAGGTGGACCGCAGAACCCGGCTGAACCGGGAGCGGGCCCTTCGGATGAACCCGGCTTACCTGCTGTTTCTGACGTTGGCGGTGGCCATGACCGTGGGCGTCTGCGGCGTGTATATCAAGCTGCAGACGGAGCTTAGCGCCCGCAAGAGCCATGTGGCCTCCCTGGAGAGCCAGATCCAGGAGCTGCGGACGGACAATGACGCCGCCTGGAACCGGATCGAGACCTCCGTGGATCTTCAGGCGGTGAAGGATACGGCCATGAACAGTCTTGGCATGGTGTATCCCACCCAGGATCAGGTCATATACTATGAGGTAGACAGCGACGATTACATGAACCAGTACCAGGACATTCCGGAAGAGTAAAGAAGGCGGGTTGCGGTGGCGGCGAAGAAGAATCGAAAACGAAGAATTTTTAAATTTTCCAGATACATGCAGAAAAAGCTGATCGTGATGTTTCTGCTGATATTCGTTCTGCTGGTGGGCCTGATGGTCCGCCTGACCTACATTCAGAGGACCAGCGGCGAGCGGTATGAAAAGATCGTTCTGAATCAGCAGCAGTCTGACAGCAAAACGATCCCCTACCGGCGGGGGGATATTGTGGACCGCAACGGCACGATCCTGGCCACCAGCCAGGACGTCTACAATCTGATCATCGACTGCAAGGTCATTCACGAGGACGAAAAATACATAGAGCCCACCGTTGCCGCTGTCCTTAAGTGCTTTCCGGACGTGACCGAGGAGGAGCTTAGGACCCTTTTGACGGAGCGGAAGGACAGCGCCTACTGCGTTCTGCGAAAGCATCTGACCTACGAGGAGATCAGCGGCTTTCTGGAGCTGACGGAGGAGGTCTACACCGAGGGCAAAAACAAGGGCAAGAAGGTAAATCCCAACGTGAAGGGCGTGTGGTTCGAGAAGGAATATGACCGGGTCTATCCCTACGATACCCTGGCCTGCAAGGCGCTGGGCTTTACCACCTCCGGAAATGTGGGGATCGGCGGCCTGGAGGATCAATACAACGACATACTAAACGGCATCAACGGCAGAAGCTACGGGTATATGGACGCGGACAGCGGTATGGAGCAGACCATCCGGAATGCCGTCAACGGCAACAGCCTAATCACCTCCCTGGACGCCAATGTACAGAGTATCGTGGAGGAGAAGATAGAGGCCTTTGACGAGGCTTACCGGGACGCCTTCCGTCAGGGACCGGGCAGCGTCAACACGGCGGTGCTGGTGATGGACCCCAACACGGGCGAGATCCTCGCCATGGCGGACAGCACCGGCTACAGCTTAAACGACCCCTGGGACGAGGAGATTTTCAACGCTTACTGCGCCGATTACCACCAGATGACCCAGGCGGATATAGAAGCCCTGGATGAGGAGGGCAGGTTGGATCTGCTGAACGCTTTATGGCAGAATTTCTGTATTACCTACACCTATGAGCCGGGGTCTACCGCCAAGGCCCTGACGGTGGCCTCCGGTCTGGACTCCGGCAAAATGAACGGCACGGAGGTCTATTTCTGCGACGGCGGAGAGCTTATAGGCGGCCATGAGATTCACTGTGTCCTGACTTCAGGACACGGAACCGAGACGGTGGAGCAGGCCATTGTAAATTCCTGCAACGACGCGCTGATGGCCATGGCCCAGCAGATCGGCATCGAGACCTTTACTACCTATCAGAATATATTTAACATTGGACTGAGGACCAACATCGACCTGCCGGGAGAGGCCAGAACGGATTCGCTGTACTACACGGCGGAGCGTATGGAGCAGGATGCGGCGGCCCTGCCCACCAACTCCTTCGGTCAGAACTTTAACGTCACCATGGTGCAGATGGCGTCGGCCTTCGCCTCCGTCATCAACGGCGGCTATTATTACCAGCCTCATCTGGTGACCAGGATCGTGGATGAGAACGGCAACACTGTAAAAAATGTGGAGCCCACCCTGTTAAAGCAGACCATTTCCAATCAGACCAGCGACACGGTGCGGGGGTATCTGATCAAGGCGGTGGAGGAGGGTTCGGGAAGAACCGCCAAGGTCCCCGGCTATTCCATGGGCGGAAAGACGGGAACGGCGGAGAAGCAGCCCCGTGACGCCGACACCTATCTGGTGTCCTTTATGGGCTTTGCCCCGGCGGAGAACCCGGAGGTGCTGATCTACGTTGTCGTCAACGAGGCCAACGCGGAGCGGCAGGATCAGAGCCAGTTTGCCACGACGCTGGCCAAGGATATTCTGACAGAGATTCTTCCCTATCTGAATATCTATCCTGATGAGCCCATTCCTGAGGAGGGGACGCAGGACACCGGGGACGGCACCCAGGCCCCGGCGGATGGGACGCAGAATCCGGCGGACGGGACGCAGGACGGCACGCAGGACACCGGGGACGGCACCCAGGCCCCGGCAGATGGGGCGCAGAATCCGGCGGACGGGACAGAAGATCCCGGAGGCGGCACCCAAGCCCCGGCAGACGGCAGCACAGGCTGAGAAAGGGAGTGCGGAGCGCCCTTCTGGCCGTCAGGAATCGCAGGCACCCCCAGCCCGGCGAGGCAGATATTTTGGGATGGCACATAACCTCAGAAAAAGCATAATAGACTATAGTAACTGCTTTTTTGAGGTTTTGCTATATGCAGCGAAATAAAACATATAATAGGAAGAAGATATTCATTGTATTCCTCGCCGTCTTTCTGGTGCTTTTGTCCCTGACAACCAGACTGGCCTATCTGATGATCTTTCGCTCCGAGTATTACGGCAGGAAGGCCGAGGATCTGCATGAGCGGGAGCGGGACATCAAGGCGGCCCGGGGCAAGATCATCGACGCTGCGGGAACGGTCCTTGCCACCAACCGCACGGTCTGCACCATCTCCGTTATCCACAGCCAGCTTGCGGATCAGGAGCGGGTCATCCGGGTGCTGTGCCAGGAGCTGAATCTGCCGGAGGAAACCGTGCGCAGACGGGTGGAGAAGAACAGCTCCATCGAGCGGGTCAAATCCAATGTGGATAAGGAGACCGGGGACAAAATAAGAGCCTACGGCCTTTCCGGCGTAAAGGTGGATGAGGACTATAAACGATATTACCCCTACGATTCCCTGGCCTCCAAGGTGCTGGGCTTTACCGGGGGAGACAACCAGGGCATCATCGGCTTGGAGGTCAAGTACGAGGAATATTTGAAGGGCACCAACGGGAAAATATTAACGCTGACCGACGCCCGGGGCGTGGAGATCGAAAATGCCGGAGAGCGGCGTTTGGAGCCCGTGGACGGCTACAACCTCCATGTGAGCCTGGATTACAATATTCAGATGTACGCCCAGCAGGCAGCCGCCAGGGTGCTGGAGGCCAAGGAGGCGGACAGCGTCTCCGTGATCCTCATGAACCCCCAGAATGGGGAGATCATGGGGATGGTGAATCTGCCGGAGTTTGATTTAAATGACCCATTTACCCTGAATATTCAGCCATCGGAAGCGGACGATGGTTCGGAGACGGCAGAACCGGGTGCGGAGGCTTCCGATACGACGGGGACAGAGACTGTCTCGGAGCTGACCGCAGAGGAGAAACAAAATCTCCTCAACCAGATGTGGCGCAACCAGTGCATCAACGACACCTATGAGCCCGGCTCCACCTTTAAGATCATCACCGCCTCGGCGGCCCTGGAGGAGCAGGTGGTGGCCTTAAGCGACAGCTTTTTCTGTCCCGGCTTCAAGCTGGTGGAGGACAGGAAGATCCGCTGCCACAAGGTGGGCGGTCACGGGTCCGAGGATTTTGTTCAGGGCATTATGAATTCCTGCAATCCGGTGTTCATCGAGCTGGGGCTAAGGCTTGGCATTGACAATATGTACGACTATTTCCGCCAGTTTGGACTTCTCTCCAAGACCAATATCGACCTGCCGGGAGAGGCGTCCACCATCATGCACCGGAAGGAAAATATGGGGCAGGTGGAGCTGGCCACCGTGGCCTTCGGCCAGTCCTTTCAGATCACGCCCATTCAGCTTGCCGCCACCGTATCCTCCCTGATCAACGGCGGGACCCGGGTGACGCCCCATTTCGGCGTGTCCATCCGGGACAGCGAGGGAAACCTCATCGAGGAGCTTTCCTATAAGAAGCAGACGGGGATCGTCAGTGAGGAGACCTCAGAGACCCTGCGCATGCTGCTGGAAAAGGTGGTCTCCGGGGGCAGCGGGAAGCGGGCCTACATCGAGGGCTATACCATCGGCGGCAAGACGGCCACCTCCCAGACCCTGCCCAGAAGCGCCAACCGCTACATATCCTCCTTCATCGGCTTTGCCCCGGCGGAGGACCCCAGGGTGCTGGCGCTGGTGATCATCAACAATCCCAAGGGCGTCTACTACGGCGGAACCATCGCCGCCCCGGTGGTGCAGGAAATATTTTCCAATATCCTCCCTTACCTGGGCATGGAGCCCTCCGAAACCGCGGAACCGGGGGATGGAGAGGAAGATGCGGGAGAACCGGGGGCGGAATAAACGGCTTGCATAATTTGAAAAAAAGTTTTATACTTGATAGGCTGACGGCAAAGGAACGATAGAAAGCACGCGCCGTGGATTTTCTATTGGCAAATGAATAAAAGAGGTGTGAACATATGGCAGAGAAAATTGTGATTCCGGTAATCATCGCTTTCGCGGTTACCGCATTGCTGGGACCGCTGGTGATTCCGTTTCTGCGGAGGCTGAAGGTGGGCCAGACGGAGCGCAAGGAATTGAAATCTCATTTAAAGAAAACGGGGACCCCCACCATGGGCGGCCTGATGATCCTGGCGGGGATTATCGTCACGTCCCTGTTCTATATCAGGGATTATCCCAAGATCCTTCCCATTCTCTTCGTGACCGTGGGATTTGGGATCATCGGTTTTTTGGATGACTACTTAAAGGTGGTCTTAAAGAGGTCCGACGGGCTTTTGGCCTGGCAGAAAATGCTGTGCCAGATCGTGGTGACCGGTGTTTTTGTTTTCTATCTGCTGAATTTTACGGACGTGTCCCTGAAAATGCTGATTCCTTTCACCGGGGGATTTGAGAATGGACTGTACCTGGATCTGGGCTGGGCGGCTGTGCCGGTGATGTTCCTGGCGGTGATCGGAACCGTCAACGGGGCAAATTTTACCGACGGCCTGGACGGCCTGGCCTCCAGCGTGACGGTGCTGATCGCCACCTTCTTTACGGTGGTGGCCATCGGGACCGGCAGCGGCATTGAGCCCATCACCTGCGCGGTGGTGGGGGCGCTTTTAGGCTTCCTTCTTTTCAACGTCTACCCGGCCAGCGTATTTATGGGGGATACCGGTTCCCTGGCTCTGGGGGGCTTTGTGGCCGCGACGGCCTACATGCTTCAGATGCCCATCTTTATCCTGATCGTGGGGCTGGTGTACTGGGTGGAGATCTTCTCCGTGATCATTCAGGTGACGTATTTTAAGAAAACCGGAGGCAAGCGCATTTTCAAGATGGCCCCCATCCATCACCATTTCGAGCTGTGCGGCTGGTCCGAGACCCGGGTGGTGGCGGTATTTTCCATTGTCACCGCCATCCTGTGCCTGATCGGACTGCTGGGAATTTAGCATACCGCGGGCGCTGCTGTCAAAGCGCCTGCCAGGAAGACCGCATACCGCGGGCGCTGCTGTCAAAGCGCCTGCCAGGAAGGCCGCGTATTGCGGCGAGTTTAAATAGAAAAGGGGAAATGCCATGTTAGATACCACATTCAGTACGTCTCATAAAGCGGAGGAATACGAGCAGGTGTCCCGCCGCGCCAAGAGCCCGGAGGATTGCGGGCAGGTGCCCCGCCGCGCCAAGAGCCCGGAGGAATACGAGCAGGTGCCCTATCGTGCCCAGAGCCCAGACGCGTACCGGGATAAGAGGTTTCTGGTGTTCGGAACCGGCTTAAGCGGCATTGCCGCCGCAGAGCTTTTGATCAAAAATCAGATACAGCTGGTGCTCTATGACGGAAAGGAAGATCTGGACATTCCGGCCCTGCGGGAACGGTATCCGGTTCCCATTTACGCGGGGACTTTGCCGGAGGAGGTTCTTAAAGAGATAGATATTGCGGTGTTAAGCCCCGGCGTGCCCACGGATCTGCCTCTGGTGAACCACATGCGGGAGCTGGGGATCGCCATCTGGGGCGAGATCGAGCTGGCCTACGTCTTCTCCAAAGGGCGGGTGCTGGCCATTACCGGGACCAACGGCAAGACTACCACCACCGCGCTGCTGGGGGAGATCATGAAGGCGACCTTTTCGGATGTGCAGGTGGTGGGAAATATAGGGGTTCCCTATACCGGGATCGCGGACCAGACCACCAGGGACACAGTGACGGTGGCGGAGATCAGCAGCTTCCAGCTTGAGACCATTCACAGCTTCCGTCCCCAGGTGTCGGCCATATTGAACATCACGCCAGACCATCTGAACCGGCACCACACCCTGGAGGATTACATAGCCGTCAAGGAGCGCATCGCGGAAAATCAGACGGGATTTGACACCTGCGTGCTAAATTACGAGGACCCCATCCTTCGAAGCTTCGGCGAGGGGCTTCCGGCCAAGGTGGTCTATTTCTCAAGCGCCCGCTGGCTGGGACGGGGCGTGAGCCTTTTTGCCGGTGAGATTCATTATGCAAATGCAAAAATCGACACGATCGTGTGTACCACCGACGAGCTTCAGCTGATCGGGAAGCACAACTATGAAAATGTGATGGCCGCCATCGCCATGGCAGTAAGCTTCGGAGCGCCCATGGAGGTCATCCGCCGGGTGGTGAAAAATTTCCGGGCCGTGGAGCACCGGATCGAGTATGTGACCACAAAGCGGGGCGTGCGGTTTTACAACGACTCCAAGGGCACCAACCCGGATGCCGCCATCCAGGCCATCCGCGCCATGAAATGGCCCACCCTGCTCATCGGCGGCGGCTACGACAAGGACGCCGATTACAGGGAGTGGATCGAGGCCTTCCAGGGCAAGGTGAAGAAATTCGTGCTTCTCGGGGCCACCAGAGAGAAGATTGCGAAGACCGCCCTGGACTGCGGTTTCCCGGAGGAGGATATTCTGTTCGCGGACAGCATGGAGGAGGCGGTGCGGAAATGTTATGCAAACGCAGAACCCGGCGACGCGGTGCTGTTGTCCCCGGCCTGCGCCAGCTGGGGCATGTTTGCCAATTATGAGGAGCGTGGAAGGATCTTTAAGGATCTGGTAAGAGAGCTTGAGGAGTGATGGAATGAAGCAGAAAAGGGTCCGGTACTTTGACTACAGCCTTTTGTTTATCGTAATATTTTTAATCTGTTTCGGCCTTGTGATGCTGTACAGCACCAGCTCCTATAACGGAGAGGTGAAGTTTGACGACGCGGCTTACTACCTGAAGCGGCAGCTTCGGGCCACGCTTTTGGGCTTCGTCTGCATGTTTGTGGTAACCAGGATCGACTATCATTTCTGGAAGCATTTTTGGCTTCTGGCTTACCTTATGGCCCTCGGGCTGTGCGTTCTTGTGATGTTTGTGGGTACGGAGGCCAACGGCTCCAAGCGGTGGCTGGATCTGAAGGTGATCTCCTTCCAGCCCTCGGAGCTGGCGAAGCTGGCCATCATCGTATTTCTGGCGGTGATCATCAGCAATGCCCCCAAGGCCATGGGAAATTTCCGGTCCCTGGTGAAGGTGATCCTGCTGGCCCTCCCCATGGTGGGGGTGGTGGCCATCGAGAACCTGAGCACGGCTGTGATCATCCTGGGTATTTCCGTGGCCCTGGTGTTTGTCTCAAGCCCCAAGTATCTGCAGTTTATTCTGGTTGCGGGGGGCATCGCGGCGGCGGGGGCTGCCTTCCTTCTGGTGAGCCTGCTGGATAAGGAATTGCTCTATCGGATAGAACGTATTAAGATCTGGCTGGAGCCGGAGAATTATGAGAAGGGTTATCAGACACTGCAGGGCCTATACGCCATCGGCTCCGGGGGACTGTTCGGCAAAGGGCTGGGCGCCAGTATGCAGAAGCTGGGGTTTGTGCCCGAGGCCCAGAACGATATGATCTTTTCCATTATCTGCGAGGAGCTGGGGCTCTTTGGGGCTGTCTGCGTGATATTGCTGTTTCTCTTGATGATCTGGCGGTTTATGGTGATCGCCAGCAACGCCGCGGATCTGTACGGCGCGCTGCTTGTGACGGGGATCATGGCCCATGTGGCCATCCAGGTGATCTTAAATATCGCCGTTGTGACCAACACCATCCCCAATACGGGAATCTCCCTTCCCTTTATCAGCTACGGGGGGACCTCGGTGCTGTTTCTCATGGCGGAGATGGGGCTGGCCTTAAGTGTCTCCCGGGGAATCCAGTTTGAGGAGGAGCCGGAAAAGGCGGCTCTGGGGAGGACGCTGTGATGCGGGAAAAGAGACGGCGAAAGAAAAGGCGCAGAGCCTGGGGACTGATCTTTCTGACCGTCCTTCTTTTGCTGGCCGTCTCAGCTCTGGTGGTGGTGAAGGTATTTACGGTGGAGGAGGTGGTAGTCACCGGCAATGAGCTCTATGAGGATGAGAAGATCAAGGAGTGGGTGTTAAACGACGAGTATTCCTGGAATACCCTCTATGTCTATCTGAAATACAAGTTCCAGGAGCCGGAGGCCATTCCCTTCGTGGACACCATGGAGATCACCATGAAGCTGCCCCACACCATCGAGATCAAGGTGTATGAAAAGGGGCTTGTGGGATATGTTCACCTGGACAGCCTGGGACAGAACGCCTATTTTGACAAGGACGGCTTCGTGGTGGAGACCTCCCCGGAGGTGATCGCGGGGGTTCCGCAGATCTCCGGCCTGCCGGTGGATGCGGTGGTGCTTTACGAGAAGCTTCCCATTCAGAAAAATGATGTTCTGAAGGACCTGCTTTCTCTGACCCAGACCCTGAAAAAATACGAGGCGGTGCCGGACAACATCATTTACGGGGCGGACGGGACTTACACCCTGGAATATGGCTCAGTCAGGGTCCTTCTGGGAAAAGCCGGAGATTTCAGCGAGAAGATCCTTCGGATGACTTACATCCTGCCGAAGCTTGAGGGCATGAGCGGGACGCTGCACCTGGAGAACTGGACCGAAACTGCCACGGATATCACCTTCGAGAAAGAGGAGGGCTGACCGGTTTAAAATTTTGTTAAAATTTTTTGAAAAAAACACAATTTAAGGTTGATTAATTTGTAGAAAAATTATATTATAGTGTATATGAATGTATCGCGGACTAAAGGAGGAACTACCCTTGCTTGAAATTAAGACAACAGAAGCAGATTCCAGCGCGAAGATCATCGTGATCGGTGTAGGGGGAGCTGGAAATAATGCTGTAAATAGAATGATTGATGAGAATATCGGCGGCGTTGAATTTATCGGTGTGAATACGGACAAGCAGGCGTTGATGCTCTGCAAGGCGCCCACACTGATCCAGATCGGCGAGAAGCTGACCAAGGGACTGGGAGCCGGTGCCCAGCCTGAGATCGGACAGAAGGCGGCGGAGGAGAGCAGCGATGAGTTGGCTGCGGCTCTCCGGGGGGCGGACATGGTGTTCGTAACCTGCGGCATGGGCGGCGGAACCGGAACGGGCGCAGCCCCGGTGGTGGCAGGGATCGCCAAGGAGCAGGGCATCCTGACCGTGGGCGTTGTGACAAAGCCCTTCAAATTTGAGGCCAAGGCCCGGATGAACAATGCGCTTGCCGGCATTGAGCGCTTAAAGGACAACGTGGACACTTTGATCGTGATCCCCAATGATAAATTGCTGGAGATCGTGGACCGCAGGACGACTATGCCGGACGCCCTGAAGAAGGCGGACGAGGTGCTGCAGCAGGCGGTGCAGGGCATTACCGACCTGATCAACCTGCCGGCCCTGATCAACCTGGATTTTGCGGACGTACAGACGGTTATGAAGAGCAAGGGTATGGCTCACATCGGTATTGGACAGGCCAAGGGCGACGACAAGGCGATCGAGGCGGTGAAGCTGGCGGTGGCCAGTCCCCTTCTGGAGACCACCATCACCGGAGCCTCCCATGTCATCATCAATATTTCCGGCGACATCTCCCTGATGGACGCCAACGACGCGGCCAGCTATGTGCAGGATCTGGCCGGCGACAACGCCAACATTATTTTCGGCGCCAAGTACGATGAGTCCATGGTGGATGCGGCTACCATTACCGTGATCGCCACGGGGCTGGAGGAAGCGCCTTCCACGCCCAAGATCATGGGAACTATGCCCGGCATGAAGTATTCTGCCGGAGCGGGCGTGCGCCCCACTGCGGGTATGGCCGGGACCAGGACTGCCGGGGTGACTGGCGCAAGACCTGCCGGAGCCTATGGAGGGCTGACCGGCGGCGCGCATGATACCCATGGCGCCGGGAGCGCGCCCTTGAGCGGATTACAGCGGCCCAAGCGCCCGGAGAGCAGCATTCCCGAGAAGGATATTAAGATCCCGGAGTTTCTGAAGAATACCAGAAAATAGACCCTGGCCCCCAGAGGCGGGCCTCGGGGCCTGCGGTTTTGGGCGCCGTCTTTGGCGTAGAATGTTTATTTTCTGCATATACATGCTCCGGTCAGAGAAAATGAGGCAGAACAGATAGCGGAACACTACTATGACCGGAATCATTTTTGTTTTTAGTAATTGTTGTGGTATACTGGACATGGCATAGATCTCCTTGATGTGTGATTGTTTTAGGCAATTCAATTATACCACCAAGTGCAGGTCTATGTCATTTTTATAGGCTAAAGTATTGATTTTTCATGACTCAGTATATCAAATGGTATTGGAAGTTTGAGCTACTGCATAAGTATGGAACTTCTCACGGCTATAAGATTCTGGGGAATATCGTATGGATTATGGCAGAAGGATGCCAGTATGAATGGAGACTATGAAGTGGAGAAAACGTATTGCATGGATGATTGTCGCCCTCGTATTGACTGTGATACTATTTTGGGGTGGAGAACAGCTGTTTCTATGGAAAACAGATATTATATATTATGATGTGGAAACCAAGGTTGAGGTGCGCTTATCCTCCGATTGGAGCAGTATGGATCACGATGGAAGCGTTTTCCAAAGCCTTATCGATGAATTTAATCGGAAGAATCCGGATATGGTGGTAGTCAATGACTGGCGGCAGAAAGATGAGTATTTTAAATATTTGCGGACTGATATTGCTTCGGGCAACGAGCCAGATATATTTATTTCCTATCCGGGAGAACTCGTGGAAGAATATTTTGCGGCAGACAGGCTCAGCGGCCTTAATGAATATCTTGCAGAAGATGAGCAATGGTTTGATTCCTTTGATAAGAGTGTGTGGCGTTATGTAACTTATGAGGGGGAGATTTACGCACTTCCTTTGGAAAATATCTATGCGGCAATGTTTGTAAATGTTGATCTGTTAAATCGATATGGGTTGGGGATTCCAGCTACCTATGAGGACTGGAAGAAAATGATTCCTGTTTTGAAAGCGGAAGGTATTATCCCAATTGCATTTAATCTTTCTGATAATGAGCTTATGCTTTATCAAGCTATTGTAGCCAAGCTGGGCGGGAGATTTTATTCCGACGATATCGAGAAAAATGGAGCATATAATGAGTATTATGCGGCTGCGGCCGAGTATCTTAAAGAGCTTTATCAGCTGGGGGCTTTTCCAGATAATTTATTTTCCATAACAGAAAATGAAAGTGAAGAGCTTTTTTTGCAGAAAAAGGCAGCTTTTATTGTGCAGGATTCTCATTTTGTAACAAATATTCAAAATATTGACGATGGTTCTACTAAGATATGCTATATGCCTTCCTTTGAGAATGAACGTAGCTCTGAGCGGTCAGCTTTATATGGTCTTGGGAAGAATAACCTCTTTGTGTCCGCGAAGAGTATGGAAAGCAAGGAGGAGTATGTGATTCGTTTTCTGAAATACATGACTTCCAGGGAAGTCGCCACAAAGCTGAAGGACGAGTTGGGAGCGCTTTCTGCGGTGAATCCAAATGAAAATATGTATCTGGGAAATATTGCATATGTAAACAGCGAGTTTACATACAGCCTTACAGAAACCGTTCATTTTATCAGTAATTATAATGACAATGGAAAATGGAATAAAATCGTGGAGCGGATGCCAAGTTATCTTGAAAGTCGGATTGATGTCTGGACGTTGTTAGAGTAGTATTTTCAAGCTTTCTGTCTCAACACAGGAACCGAGACGGCAGTTGGAGAGTAACGATGCGGGTGAAACAGAATATAAGCAAACTATTTGCAGATTTGAAGATCAAGCAGAAATCTTTTCTTGTGATCATCTTTATTATCATAATACATTTGCTGTTCGGTGTATTTATAAATTCTGCACTGATCAGAAAGATCATTACGGATAATACGGTGAGATATACTTGTGACCTGTTGCTGAATGTAAGTAGCAGGATATCTAGCCAATTTGCCAGTGTTGTGAATATTTCCCAGAATATCATTTATGATGACAATATCTATAACATTGTACGTAATGACGAAATAGCAAAGGATCCATTGACATATTATGAGGCTCAGAAGGAGATGGATGCCGTATTAAAGAAACTGGCGACATCCAATGAGGTACTGGGAACCATTGCAGTTTTTGGCAGGAATGATGTTTCCTATTTTTATAATGTGGATAATAATCGTATCTTAGATGAGACAGCCTTTGTGAAGATGGCTAGGCAGTGTAGTCAGGCGGAGCCCGTCTGGGTGACCAGCGATGGGACGATCTATCTGTGCCGGGAAATGCGGGACAGAGATACATTTGCAACAATTGGTAAGCTTGTGATCTCCGTCAAAAGTACCGTGCTGGAGATCAATAGATTTGAAATGGAAAATCTGTATAACGTTGCGCTGGTTTCCAAGGAAGGGAGTCAGGTATATTCCAGCAATGACAGAAAGGGAACGGAAAATGTGGATGTGGCGGGATTTCGAAAGAATATGTCTGGGAAAAACGGATATTTTTTTGATCGTGAGGACAGAAATCTTGTCTGTTTTGCTATGGTTCCAGGAACCAGTTGGAGCGTAGTTACACACACACCGTTAAAAATCATATATGAAAGTGTTAATGCGGTTCTGCTGATCACGTTGCTGTTTGAATTTATTGTATTGATTTTTGTGCTGTTTATCAATACCGTATTTGTTCGAAGTCTAGTGGCACCCATCGAGACCATGATAGATTATATCGCGGCTTTTGAGCGGAATAGTACGGTGGAGATCAAAGACAACAGCCGGAAGGACGAATTTGGTTTTTTGATTTCGTGTTTTAAAAATATGACAGACCGAATCACATTTTTGATTGAGAAGGTTTATAAGGAAAGCATTTATCGAAAAAATGCTCAGCTGAAAACACTGCAATCCCAGGTGAATCCGCACTTTTTGTATAATACGCTGGAGATCATCAATTGGACGGCGCAGATGCAGAATGTTCCACAGATCAGTGATATGATCTGTAATCTGGCCGCCCTGTTTGGGGCGAATGCAGGAAAAATGAACTCCATAATAAGCGTGGGGCGTGAGATTGACTACGTCCATAAATATTGTGAGACGATCAAGATACGATATGGGGATCGATTGCAATTTCAATATTTGTGTCAGGAAGAATGTATGGCGGCGGCCATTCCTTGCCTGATCATTCAGCCATTGGTGGAAAATGCGGTCATCCATGGAATTGGAAAGCATTCCAAGGGCAAGATACTTGTGAAGGTAAGCAAAAAATCACAGATGGGGATTGAGGCGGAATGCGTGACGTTTCTGGTGGCAGATAATGGCTGTGGGATGGCTAAAAGCAAATTAGATGCTTTGAATAAGAGGTTGGCTGAGAAAGAGGAAGATTTTGACATTGGAAAACATTCTGGTCTGATTAATGTACAGAGACGGCTGTGTCTTCTCTATGGAGATGGATATGGTCTGACAATCAAGAGTAAAGAGGAAGCCTACTTTTGTGTGACAGGAGAAATTCCGTTTCGAGTTTGGGAAGGAGTTGATGAAGATGTATCAGGTCCTTTTGATTGATGATGAAGAACTCATCCTTAAAGGATTTCAGACAGTGATTAATTGGGCGGAGTATCGCTGCACTATCTGTGGGTCGGCGAAAAGCGGTAGTGAAGGTCTGGAAAAGATACGCGCATTGCAGCCGGACATTATTTTTGTGGATATCCGCATGGGAGATATGTCAGGGCTTGATATGTTGGAGCGAGCGGGGGATGATATAAAAAAGGTAAAGTTTGTTATTGTCACCGGGTACCGGGAATTTGAGTATGCTAAAAAAGCCATCGCCCTTGGAGCTTTTGCCTATATTTTGAAACCAACTAAGCTGACGGAACTGAAAAGCATTCTGGAAAAGGCCATAGCGGAACTTGATAAGGAGTGTATGCAGGAAAATGACAGGAAGCGTCTGGAGGAGGAATTGGTGGATGGAAGGTTAGCATTGCGGGAGATGGTATTTTCAGGCATTCTGACCAAGGAAGATTCATGGGCTTCCTACGATGTGAAAGAATCCATTTATGAGATGGAGCTTAGCTGGTTTGTTGTTGTCACTACGAATGCCATGCTGCATTCTGTGAAAGTAGGAACTGATCCTTTAAGCGCTTTACGCCGTATGATGTATGAATTGTTCCAGCCGCTATATAATGCTTCTGTTATTTATCCCACCATTTCTGGAGAGGTTTCGATTGTTGTCAGTATTTCAAACGGTTCCAGGAATGATGGAAGACATTTGGCTACGCTTTTGAAGCAAATGCTGATTCAAATTGAAGCGCTTTATTCATGTCGTGTGTCTGCGGGCATTAGTACAGTTGGGCACTGTACGGAGGAACTGAAGCATAAATATCTGGAAAGCAGGCAGGCACTGGAACACAGAATCTATCTGGATGACAGCACGTTGATCTTTTATGATGATATACCGAAGATCCTTCCCTTGTTTACGGAGGAAGACTCGGTATATAGTGTCCTTTTAATTGAGCAGATCCTAATCGGGGATGCCAAAGCTGTTAATGAAATACTCGATCAGATTGAAGCACACTTTCGTGAAATCGATGTGGTGCAGGCAAAAAAAATCATTATCAATATCATCTATAGGATATATGATTCCTACGATATGTTTCGGCAAAACGGCTATCATACGGACAACCATCAATTTATTTTCAACTGTGTCATGAACTATGATGACTGTGAGAAATCTATGGGGTTGCTTCGGGAGTTGGCCATGGATATGACAGAAAAAATACGTTTCTATAACAGCAAACAGATGGATATCCGGTTAAAGGAGATATGTGAATATATTGAAAAAAATTACAAGAATCGCATTACCAGAGGGGAGATTGCAGAGCATATTCATGTGACCCCCAATTATCTCAGCGCTTTTTTTAATAAGGAAATGCATATGGGATTGATGGATTATGTGATTCATGTTCGAATAGAGGCGGCAAAAAGGCTTTTGTCGGAAACGAGCTATAAGATCGCTGAGGTAGCTTATCAATGCGGCTTTCAGGATGTTTATTATTTTTCAAAAATGTTCAAGGCCCGGACTGGCATTGCGCCCAAGGAATGGCGGAGAGAGAATCAGAATTGAACTGTGGGAGTTATCTGTGGGATGACTCCTTTTTTATGTTATTTTATGCTGGAAATACAAAAATACAAAAAAGCAATTACAAAATTCCATTTATAAGAAATGGCAGGCGGGATAAAATAATCTTGTAACTGATCAGTTTAAATTCATGTAGAAAGGAAGAGTGAAATGAAAGTGAAAAAACGATTCCGGGGGCTTTGCTTATTGTTGGCAATGGTTTTATTGGCAGTGACCTGCGCGTGTGGGAGCAAAAAGCCAGACAATTCAGATGACGGAGAAGACAAGGAGAATCCGGAAAATGTAAGTACATCGGGATATGAGGATGATGAGAGTGAGCCGTATGAGATTATTTGGTATTATGTTGGTAATACCAATAATGCGGATCAGGAAAAGGTAGAGGAGAAGATTAATGAGTACCTAAAGGAAAAAATCAATGCAACCATACAGATGAATCCGTTGGAATGGACACAGATTGAGGGAGATATGATGGATAACATCATGGCTTCTGGAGAAAAGTATGATCTTCGCTGGATCCGAGGAGATGCGTATCAAACTGCCGCCACAAAGGGAGCTTTGCTTGACGTTGATGAGCTTATGAAGGAATATGCACCAAACACCAGAGCGCTGTTGGGTGAGACATTTATCGAGGGCGCTAAGATTGACGGAAAATTATACGGTGTGCAGGCGAACAAGGACAATGCAAAATGGATTGCCATCTATTACCGCAAGGATATTGCCGAAAAATATGACATGGACCTGTCCAATGTAAAGTCCATTGAGGATATGTATCCATTCTTCGACATTATTCTAGAAAAGGAACCGGATATGTATCCATATGGTATGGGTGACGGTAAAAATCCATGGGCTAGCAGCGAAGCGGATTTGATTGGTGGAAACGGTTTGGTAGGCTTAACACCGATTAGCAGTGAGATTGTGAATTTGTATGAAACAGATTTGTTCCTGGAATGTGCCCAGAAGGCCCGGGAGCTGTATGAAAAGGGATATGTTTATTCGGAAGCCGCGTTGAACGATCAAAGTGCTGTTGAGTTCAGAAATGCCGGAAGAGTATTTGCGATTCCGAGTACTGATCGGCCTGGACAGCTGGAGGAGATCAATAGCGCAGGCTCTTGGGGCCCAGGAGAATGGGATAAGATCATATTGTCTGATACGGCAATCGGAGATACATCCTATGCGACCCCATCTTTCATGGCGATTCCTGTAGTTTGTGAAAATCCAGTGCGTGTCATGAAGTTCCTGGAGCTGTTGAATACAGACGAATATTTGAAGAATCTGGTTGATTTTGGCATTGAAGGAGAGCATTATACAAAAATTTCGGATAACCGGATTGAATTGATTCCGGACTCTGGCTATGATCTGCAGGGTAAGCAGTATATTATGGGAAATATCATGATTGACTATCTCCAGCCCGGAGAGAGCGATACGAAGTACGAGGAAATCACTGAGTTCAACCGCACGGCTGAATATACGGAGAGCTTTGGATTTCTTCCTGATTTTTCTAGTGTGAAGATTCAATATTCCGCCTGTCAGAATGTAAAAGATGAATTCTTTAACAACATTGTATTTGGAGCGGTGGAACCAGAGGAAGCCATCAAACAGTTTAATGACAAATTGAAGCAGGCAGGGATTGATGAGGTTGTTGAGGAGGTACAGAATCAGTATGACGCATGGAAGGCAACACGGGAATAGATTCTTTTCGCCCAGAAAATGGGTGGACAAAAGCGCCTTTTACTTGATGATGTTTCCAGGAATTCTATGTTTGCTTCTTTTTGAGTATGCGCCAAAATTTGGACTTATTTTAGCCTTTAAAGATTTTCGGTACGATAAAGGTATTCTTGGTTCTGATTGGTGTGGACTTGATAATTTTAAATATTTTTTTAGAACGCCGGATGCGTGGGTAATAACAAGGAACACGGTATTGTATAATACCGTGTTCATCTTCCTAGGGTTGGTGCTGGCTGTTTCGCTGGCCATTGCCTTAAATGAGATGATTGGCCGCTTTTCTGTGAAGATTTATCAAACAGTGCTTCTCATGCCGCATTTTCTTTCTTATGTAGTTGTGGCATATCTGGTGTTTGCCTTTTTGAGCAGCGAGTCAGGCATTCTGAATCATGTTATTCTGCCTGCTCTGGGAATTGACCCAGTCAGTTGGTATACGGAAGCAAAGTATTGGCCTGTGATTCTTGTGATTGTGCGTATGTGGAAAACTATCGGTTATGATAGTATCGTCTATTTGGCGGCTATCGTAGGCATTGACCCGACTTATTATGAAGTGGCGAAGATTGACGGAGCAAATAAATGGCAGCAGATAGTACATATCACACTTCCCGGCATTCGAACGATGATGTCCATCATGTTGATTATGGCGTTCGGAGGTATATTTAATGCGGATTTCGGTCTGTTTTATCAAGTGACAAAGAATTCAGGCATGATTAAGTCCACAACCGCTGTTCTGTCCACCTATATATATAATGTCAAGGGCGATGTGGGGTTTGCTACGGCTGCCGGTTTTTATGTGTCCGTTGTAGGACTGGTTATGGTGCTGGTTGCAAACAAGATAACGAAGCTTATCGATGAAGAGAACAGCCTGTTCTAAAGGGTAGATTGTTTTGTATATGACAGAAAGGAATTGGGTTTATGCAGGAGCGTTTCCACGGAAAAAACAGGCGGAAAAGAATGATTTCGAGGCTGTTTTTACACTTGTTTTTTATCATATTATGTTTGCTGTTTGTCTATCCTGTGCTTTTGACCATCATAGTTTCATTTACAGATAATACTACGGTGATCTATAACGGTTTCAGTATGTTCCCTGAAAAATGGAGCTTGGACAGCTACCGTTTTGCATTGAAGAATCATGGGATTTTCAATGCGTATAAAGTAACGATACTAAGCAGCGTGATAGGAACCGTGCTGGCAGTGTTGGTGATGTTTTTATATGCGTATCCTCTGTCAAGAAAAGATTTTAAGCACAGGAAGGCATTTACCTTTTTTGCATATTTTTCAACCTATTTGTCAGGCGGCCTTGTGCCATGGTATATCATGTGCACTCAGATACTTCATCTTAGAAATAATTTTTTGGCGTTGTTCCTGCCGCATCTTGTGACTCCTATGTATATTATCATTTTGCGGACATTCATATCCAGCAATGTCCCAATAGAAATGATTGAGGCGGCCAAGATTGACGGTGCGAACGAATATCGGATTTTGTGGAAACTGGTGCTTGCCTTGGCGAAGCCTGGAATAGCAACGATTGCCCTGTTTAAGCTGCTGGGATTCTGGAACGATTATTATCTGCCGATGATGCTTGTGACGGACAGTTCCTTGTATAATCTGCAATATTATCTTCAGGTTATGTTTGAAAACGTGCAAATCCTGGCGGAGGATATACTGACGGGCGTAGCAGGCATCTCAGTGGCGGATATTCCAACGGAAACTACAAGGATGGCTATGTGCGTACTCACCATGGGGCCGATTCTGGTTGTTTATCCATTTTTTCAGAAATATTTTGTAAAGGGCCTGACCGTAGGGTCCATAAAGGGATAAACATAGCGTATGGCTGTCAAGGATAGAGATTAACGATAAGTACGATAGTAGAGGAGACAGGAAAAATGCGAAGTAGAATAGGATGTAATACGGTAAATGCCTGGAATTTCCCAGGTGGATTCTATACGAAGGAGGTATATGAACGATTATTGCGGCAGTATACCCATTATCTGGATTTTGTTGGTTGGCTGGAATTTTCCCACGTGACCAATATTACGGCAAAGGATGCGGAAGCTATCGGTCAACTTGCTCGGGAACTGGGATTTGGAACATGGAGTATCCATTCGGAACATTTGAATGTTGGAGATCGGCTAGAGGATTATCTGTCCTTGCAGGAGCATGAAGCAGAGGTGTGCGCAGCGTTAGGCTGTGAGGTGATGGTGTGTCATTTGCCGAATCTTGAGCCGTATGTGGACTTTGAACGGGATCTTATGGTAATCGAGAAAGTGGCGGAGCTTACTCATGCGTATGGGATTCGCCTTGCGGTGGAGACTTGCGGTTATACAAAAAACGGACATGGTTTTTGCTCAGATGCGGATCTGGTGTTGCGGGTGGTAGAGGAACTGAACCGGGAGGATGTGGGGATTAATCTGGATACGGGACATTGTTTGCTTGGACAATCAGAAAAAAATCCAGAGCTCATGGAAAAGATTCTTTCCGGCGAGAAACTACAGTGGATCCCAAATCTTGCCTGTCGCATTGGGAAAAAGCTTTTTACAACGCATCTACAGGACAATTTTGGCTTGAATGATGATCATCAAGCGCCAGGCCTTGGCTATATCAATTGGAAGGAATTACTTCCAGCTATTTTAGGAACGGGTTACACAGGACCATTGATGATGGAATTGACGGATGCATCGGTTGCGGCCCGAAGAACAGTGAAACAGCTGTGCCAGTTTCCGCTGGAAAAAGAAATTGTCTTTGCTTCTAATTATCTGAATTTTTTGCTACAGGCGTGAGGAATGGCAAGAAGGAAAAGAAGAGTATTAAGCAGGCAGTAAAGAAAACGCATCCGATGCCAGATAAGACCCGAAAAATATGGAAGAGTCTCAATGGCACCGGGCATTGTTCTTTATGCGGGCAGTCTGTGTAACTTACGGAAGGGAACGTCACTCGTATCTGCCCGTTCTGGTATGGCTTGTCGCAGGAGACGGGCCTATGCCACCCGGGCAGGCGAGTACCATCCGGCCGTCATCAGAAAGATCAGGTGTCCCCTTGGAGAGGGAGATGATGCAAGTATGCGTCAGGTTGTTTCCAGTTTCCCACTCATACGCATAGCACTTTCGCCAGAAACGTTTGAGGCTTTTGTCAGATAATGGCTGCTCCTGGAAAATCGTGGTGTGGAGCGTATACTGAAAATGATATTGTCTGGTGATTCAAAAACAAAAATGGAGGCGCATGTCTTATGGATGTGATCGGGAATGAAAAAGAACTGGAATTGGCAATTTTTTGTATCGAAAATGTAGCGCTTCGATTGGGGAAGGATGCGGAAAAGGTATATCAGGCCCTGGCCATTGACAGTGATATTTTGAACGGTTATATCATCCCCCTTTATGATGTGCTTCACACCCAGGGAAAAGAGTATATTGTGGAGGATATATTGCAGGTGATGAAAGAAAGGAAGGATTCAATATGAAACGAATCGTAGCAGTAGGCCCAAAGAAATGTGTTGTGGAGGATTTTACCGTCAATGGATGTTCTGTGCCTGAGATCAAAGATGACCAGATTCTGGTCAAAATAAAGTATGTAGGCGTGTGCATGTCGGAGCACTATGCATGGTCCACGGCGAAGCCGGGGCAGTGCTTTGGTCATGAGCCCATGGGCATAGTGGAAAAGGTGGGAAAGAATGTGACGGAGTTTAAACCCGGGGATCATGTCTGCGGTCTCTGGGGGAATACGCTGCCCGGCGCAGGCGCATTGTGTGAATACAGTATAGCGTCCAGGTGGGATGCCATTATGAAGGTGCCGGAAAATCTGACGGATTTGGAGTGCGTGGTGGAACCGCTGGCATGCATTTACAGCGCGGTCAGTAAAATGCACAAAGGCGTGCCGGGAGACCGGATCGCGGTAGTGGGCTGCGGATATATGGGCTGTGGATGCATCAGTCTGCTGAAAGCCTGCGGCGCGTATGTGGTGGCCATCGATATCCTGCCGGAATCGCTGGAGAACGCAAAAAAGTATGGTGCGGATGAAATTTATTTAAGTGAGGAAGCGCTGAAAAAATTCAGCACGGGGACCGGCCAGCCCATGGGGTTTGACACCGTGATCGAATGGGGTGAGACAAGCGAGTCTCTGGATGTCGCTATCAATATTACAAACATGTGCGGACAGCTCTGCATCGGCGCGTACCATACAGGCGGGAAGCGTCTGGTGGATGTCCAGCAGCTGAACGTAAAGGCCATTGACTGCCTGAGCGTTCATCCCAGACAGAACGATCTGAACCGGAAGGGCGCGTACAATTCCGTCCGTATGCTTGCGAACGGGGAATGGAAATTTAGGAACGTTCCCACAAAGGTTTATCCGAGAAATAAATTTGACCTTGCCCATGAAGAAATCACACAGAAATACGGCATTTTCTTAAAGTCGGTGATTGATATGACCTGGGAGGATGGAGAGCCGTATATCGTTGAAAAATGAACCGGGAGGTTTTCCTATGAAGAGAATCGAAATGACCGGCCCAGGGAAATCTCGGGTGATCAAAGTCCCGGTGCCATCCTATGGAGACAGTGAGATTCTGGTCCGGGTAATCTATACGGGAATCTGCCATTCGGAGTACTATCCATGGCTTACCGCAAAGGCCGGACAGCATTTTGGCCACGAGGCGGTGGGAAGAGTGGAGGCTGTCGGGAAAAATGTGAGCGGTTGGAAAGCGGGGGACCGCATCACCGGATTAGGCGGGGGCGGATACCAGGAGTACATCGTTATGAATCCGGATAAGGCCTGCCATGTGCCGGACAATCTTGCCGATGAAGACGCCATTGCGGAACCCCTTGCCTGCATTATGAGCGCCTGCCTGAAAATGAAGCCGAAAGCGATCGGTGACGCGATTGCGGTTGTGGGATGTGGCTATATGGGACTTGGCTCCATTGCGTTGTTGAAAGCCATGGGCTATACGAGCATCGTGGCTGTGGATAAACGCCGTGAGGCCCTGAAAAATGCCGTGAAATTTGGAGCCACGGAAACATATATACCAGAGGAGCTTCCGGTTTATTACAAACTGAACTGGGAGACCATGGGAATGCCGGATCTGACGCGTGATGGCTATAAGACGGATATTTTCCATCTGGGATTTGCGAATGTGCTGGAATTTACCGGCACGCCGGACGGGCTGTCCCTGGCGGCAGAAATGGTATGCGCCCATGGACGTCTGGGAATCGGCGGATACCACAATGACGGGCTGCGCACGGTGGATTTTAAGCTTTGGAATTATAAGGCCATGACTATGATAAACTGCCATGAACGGCGAATTGAATATGAAGCTGAGTTGTGTAAACGATGTCTGGCCTTGATTTCCCAGGGCGTCTGGAACTTTAAGGGCGTGACAAACCATATTTATGAGATGGAGGAATTTGACCGCGCCAACAGAGAGATGGAGGCCCACGCAGACGGTTATATCAAGGGTGCGGTCAGAGGTGGCATATGAGAATCGCGATCGGAAACGACCATGTGGCACTGGCGTTGAAGCTGCATTTGAAGGCTTATCTGGAAGAGAAGGGCCATGAGGTCATGGATTTCGGTACGGATTCCCCCGTCCGTACCGACTACCCCATTTACGGGAAAAAGGTGGCAGACGCCGTTGCAGGAGGCGTCTGTGAATT
>CALWDR010000174.1 GCA_944376745.1 uncultured Lachnospiraceae bacterium | reverse complement strand
TCGGGGTTCATGATGTGCTTGAAAAAAGTATCGTAGGTGATGATAAGCCCCCGCTTCCCCATAAGGAGAGCCAGAAGCTTTTCCTGATGCTCCTGCTCGAAGCCCAGGTAGGTCTGGTAGCTGCGGGGATCCTCCTGCAGAAGCTTTAGGGATTCTTCGCGAGTGTAAGGAGCGCCCAAAATATCAGAACAGGTATAGAGGGGCGCGTGGTTGGATACCGGAGAGGTATCGGTAGTGATGTGGTTGTGTTTTGCCATAGACAAGATCCTTTCTTTTCATAAATGAGAAACAAAAACAATGGGTACCAGTAACATGGGAAACAAAAACAACGGGTAACAGTGTACTTGGAATGTCCGGCGAAACGCCAAAGAGATTAGACCAAGCAGAGTGTCGGTTTCGACAGAAAGCGTGTCGGTTCCGACAAAAACAGAATAGCATGTTTTTTCCTGAAATGCAATAAAAAATAAACGCGTTTTGCGTATGCAGGCAACGACGAATAAATTTGTCGTTGCCTATATCTTACACGTCATACTCATCCGGCGAGTGGATGGAAACCATCCCCTCCGACACCCGATAGGTTCTGGGGGTGTAGCCTGTATGCTTCTTGAAGGTCTTGCAGAAAGTCGTGCTGTCCTTGAATTTCAGCAGCTCCGCAATATCGGATATCTTCAAAGCCGTCGTCAGGAGAAGCTTCTTTGCTTCGGAGATCCGCAGATCCATAACGTACCGGGTGATGGATTTATTGGTCAGCTGTTTGAACAGGTGAGCGGCGTAGGAGCGGCTGATGTGAAGCTCCTCGCAGATGCTGTTTAGGGAGATATCCTCCCAGGATAGCAGCTGATTGTTGATGTAGTTCATCATTTGCAGGGCGGTGTGCTCCGCGGCGATCTGATCAGGTTCGGATGGCTGCGCCTGGGCAAAGAGAGACAGGATCCGGATGACGCAGTCTATGATGGAGGCTTGGGCGTTTGGCATGGTATCATAGTGCGAAAAGCATTGGAAGGCCGTCTCAAACAGGGAATCGGCCAGTTGGGAATCGCTTTCTTTGGGATTGGGCAGAAACATGCAGCCGCCGGTGGCGGTCAGTCGTAAGGCCAGGTCAGAAAAACCGCAGAGGGCGCAGATCTGCCGGAAGCATTCGCTGGAAATAATGATCTTGCTGCGGTTGTATTTGCTGATGTTGGACGGATTGGAATAGTGAATGTCCATGGCGTTTATCAGCACGATCAATCCCGGCTTGATGGGGAAGAAATTGTTCCGCGTGATAAAATGTCCCCCATCGGACCAGAATTGAATGATCTCAATGCTGTTGTCGTGGTGGGGCAGGGCGTTTCTGGAATCATATCCGATGGTGCGGTAGTCTGACTCGTAAATCAGCTTTTGCAGGGATGTGTTCATTTTGGGCCTCCTAAAATAGCAATCCTGGCACATTTTTACAGCAACCTGTGCATTTACTTTCAAATATGCATTTGATAACATATAGACAAGGAAAATGCTTGTCGGGTTGTAAAAATTTGGAAAATGCACAAAAATAGAGAAACTTATCTCATGCATTTTTGATTTTAGCACAAAGAAGGAAATGTGGCAAGTGTGTTTAAATAGGAAGCTGTGGGCACATCAATCTTTATGGAAGGAGCGGAAGAAAATGAAACGATGGTGTGGATTTATGTTATGCGTATGTATGGCGGCCTCCTTATTATTCTCCGGGCCGATGACGCAGAAGGCGGCGGCCTCAGGATCCGGAGGCGAGGGGCTGTCTGGATCAGAAGATGGAACGACCTATCTGGATGTGAGACAGGCAGGGGATGCGGGGAATCCCTTGGCATTGTATGGACTGTATATGGAGGAGACAAGCGGCGTATTTCCGCGTATGGACCTTACTGTGGCCAAGGAGATCGCTGGCGGTAATGAGAGCTATAGCGCAACCTCCGTATATACCCATGCGCGGGAATCAGCCGGAGGCAGGATCCGGTTTCGCACGGATTCACCGTACATCTCGATCAAAGCCGAGTTTCCCAATTATTATACCCACGCGAGCGGTATGGGGGCTGGAAAATATGGATTCGATGTGTATATAGATACGGAAGAAGGGAGTACTTATTGCGGAACGGTCTCCCCCTCTGCTGGCGATCGGCCGACGGTTGAAGCGGGAGCAACCGGTACGACCGAGCCCTGGAGCTATGAAGGAAAGGTAGAGCTGGGTGAGGCTGGAGATACGCAGGAGAGGAATGTCACGATTTATTTCCCCATCGCCCAGGAAGTGTCAGAAGTCCAGGTGGGGGTACAGGCAGGAGCCGTTGTTGCGGAACACGCGATCCCCTATGAATCCGCCGATCCAATCGTTTATTATGGAAGCTCCATTACCCAGGGCGGCTGCGCCGCCAGCCCTGGCAAAACTTATGTCAATACGGTGGGCAGAATGCTGAACAGGGATTACCTGGATCTCGGTGTATGGGGCAGCGCAAGAGGAGAAGCGGCATTTGCAGACTACATTGCAGGTCTTGACATGAGCATGTTTGTCTTCGACTACGACCATAATAGCAATGCAGCGGGGCTGCGGCAAACCCATGAGGCATTCTATCAGACGGTGCGGGAAGCGCACCCGGACATTCCGATTGTTTTTATCAGCCGCCCGAATAACCAGCAGACAGATTATAAAGAATGCCGCGAAGTGATAAAGGAAACATACAATCATGCGCTGGAAAAGGGAGAGAACGTATACTTCATTGATGGGGAGAACTTCTTTGGTTATAACAGCTCCTATCTGGCTGATCAGGTGCATCCCAACGATCGAGGCCATGCGGCAATGGCAGAGAAGGTGGGAACGCTTCTGGCCGGGATCCTCGATGGCAGTATCACCTCAGGGAGCCAGGGAACAGGAGGAACGGCGGAGCATACGTCGGAGCTGCTGGTCTATACGGAAAAAGAGGTGCTGTTTGAAGACGATTTTGCTGCGGATGCGCTGGATGAAACAAACTGGAGTGGAGGAGGAGTTGAAACATTCGAGATAACAGAGGCAGGAACATTATTAGGTGAAAATTTCGCTACCATTTATCTTGGTGATGGATCAGATGAAGCGAAAGCTTGGATGAATTATAAAGTGGAGGCAAAGGTTAAGCTTCCCGCTTCTGCCTCAGAAGCAGCAGCCAATATCTATGCGTCAGTAGATACAAGAAGAGATACCTGCGCCTATGAGTTTGCCCTGGTTTACGAACCTGCGCAAGAAAGATTTTCAGGTCGTTTATATGGGAGAGATACTCCTGTGCGTGTCAATAAAACTATATCCCTTGAAGGCTTAGATATTCAGCTGGATACATTTTATAAGCTTTCTATCGCAGTTACGGATAATGTGATCCGTTGTTACATTGATGATGCGCTCGTATTGGAGCATGTGGACAACAGCAATCTGCATCCCGTAGGTGCACCGGGGATATCGATCAAAACGGGGCCGGCTGAATTTGATGATTTCAAGGTTATCAGGCTGAGCAGCTCCCAGGTGAAATACGAGGACAGATTTGATACGGGTAATTCCACATCCGGCGATTGGAATTCATCGAAAACTGTCACAGATGGGAAAATGCTTGTGACTGGAAATACTTATCTGACTGGCGCGGCAGGCGCGTCAGAGTGGACGGATTATACGGTAGAGGCGAAGGTGACGCTAGATGCTAAGAATGGCAATAATACTTATCGTATATCCGGAATCGCTGGCAGGGTTCAGCAATCGGGTAAAAGCGCCGGAGGCGGGTATGAATTTGCGATCGGGCATCTAGGCGCAAATACAAGCACTCCGACTCCCAGCATCCGTCTTTTCCGCAGAGGAAGAGGTGAAGTAACTGGCACAGAATTGAAGAATAAGCTCCAAAAGCCCTCACTCAACGTGGAGCTTGGCAAAGAGTACCTCCTGAAAATGGAATTTGTGGGAGATACGATAAACTGCTACATAGACAACAAGCTTGTGATCAGCGCTGCAGATAGCTCTTATCCTTCCGGAACAGCGGGCTGCGTAGTGAGCGGATATACGACTCTGGTGGACGATTTTACAATAGTAAAGGATAGCGCCGCTGTTCCTGCTATTGCCGCAGACGACACGGCATATGTGGACGGGCAGGCGTTGGCGGAGGGAACCACCGGCATTTTAGCCAAGCCGGGTTCCAGTATACAGGTGATCCGATATGACGAAGACGCGGAAGGGAACAAGGTGACCAAAAATCAGGTATACCTGATCGATGAGCGGGGCCATATCGAACAGCCGGAAGGATTACAGGACGCCGTCGGGTACGTAGGTACGGCTATCCGCCTGGAGGAGCCAACAGGCATACGCTTTAAGTCCTCCATCGCGAAGGCGGCGAAGGAGGCTGCGGGGTATACCCTGCAGGAGTACGGGACCATCGTCATCAAGGCTTCCCTGCTTAAGGAAGGGGAAGAGCTGCTGATGACGACCGCCCGGATGCAGAAAGGCGTTGCCTATGACAAAGAGAAGGGTATTGATAAGGTTTTTGAG